>JBLGAR010000024.1:0-44919 GCA_047612385.1 Cryomorphaceae bacterium
CCGCGATCACCCCCAACTGCATGCCTATGTTTCCATAGCCGATAATACCCAGGCGTTTGCCTCTTATCTCGTAGGCATTGAGCGCTGATTTCTGCCACTGTCCCCGGTGCGCAGCTGCATTCTTCTCCGCGACTCCACGCATTAGCAAAATGGCTTCGGCGATGACTAACTCCGCGACGCTTCGCGTGTTGGAAAAGGGAGCGTTGAAAACAGAGATACCCCGTATTGTTGCCGCTTTTAGATCTACTTGGTTGGTGCCAATACAAAAGCAACCTACGGCAACGAGCTTCTTCGCCGCCTCAAAGACATCTTCCGTTAGCTGGGTACGAGAGCGAATTCCCACGAAATGGGCGTTGGCAATTGCGGTTTTGAGTTCTGCCGGCGGCAGCGCTTTTTGATGGCATTCAATGTTCTCATAGCCCGAGTTGCGCAGTATTTTGATAGCCGATGGGTGTACGCCCTCAAGCATTAAAAACTTGATCTTGTGCTTTTCAAGGGATTGCTGGTTCATGAACTGAAATCTCGCAGTATTGTTTGCCGAACGTGCTCGAACCGGGGAGATTCGAGGGGCGCGCATGTTAACATACTCGTCCCTCGAATCCGCTCGGATCGAGGCCCCTGTGAAAATTACCGGAGGAATATCGCGTGGCTCAATTGCGTGACTCAATTTTTGAAGCATTGGAAGCGATTGTCGGCGCGGGCAAGGTGCTGTGTGATGTTGAATCTCTTGCGCGCTATGGCACCGATTGGACCAAAGTGTTTACGCCCAACCCTAGTGCAGTCGTGCTACCGACGACAATTGAGCAGGTACAGGATGTCGTTCGCCTGGCAAATCGCGAGGCTCTTGCGATAGTTCCCTCCGGAGGTCGCACTGGCCTCAGCGCTGGGGCTGTTGCCTACCGTGGAGAGCTGGTACTGGCCATGGACAATTTAAATACCCTCAATGATTTTAATACCATTGATAGAACGGTTCGCTGTGGCGCGGGCGTCATAACACAGACCTTACAGGAGTTTGCTCAGGAGCAAGATTTGTTTTATCCGGTGGATTTTGCCTCCAGTGGATCGAGCCAGATAGGCGGCAATATTTCAACCAACGCAGGTGGGATTAAAGTCATTCGACATGGTATGACGCGAGATTGGGTGGCGGGTGTGAAACTGGTCACCGGTACCGGTGAGCTGTTGGATTTGAATCGTGGCCTGAAAAAAAACAACGCCGGTTACGATCTTCGCCAGCTGGTGATCGGAGCTGAGGGTACCCTGGGTGTTGTTGTAGAGGCGACGATGCAGCTTACAAGGCCCCCTGGAGATTTAGCGGTGATGGTATTAGGCGTGTCTGACATGGCTGCGATCATGTCAGTACTGAGTGCCTTTCAGGCCACCATGGAGCTTAGTGCCTTCGAGTTCTTTTCCGAATTGGCCCTTGAAAAAGTAGTGGCGCATCAGGGCTTGCAGCGACCCTTTGAAACCTCAGCCCCCTATTACGCGCTAGTGGAATTCGATCAGGGGATTTCTGGTGAGATGGATAAGGCCATGGAGTGCTTTGAACACTGCCTGGAAAGCGGCTGGGTGTTGGATGGTGTCGTAAGTCAGAGCCTTTCACAATCGCGAGATTTGTGGCGGCTGCGGGAAGACATCTCGGAAACAATCTCTGCCTGGACGCCTTATAAAAACGACATTTCTACGGTTATATCTTCGGTGCCGGAATTTCTTAGTGAAGTGGAGAGTGTGGTCAACGACGCCTATCCGGATTTTGAGATTGTGTGGTTTGGTCACATAGGTGATGGCAATGTTCACCTCAATGTACTCAAGCCTGATAGCCTGTCGATGGATGAATTCCAGCAGCGCTGTGGCAAAGTGAGCAAATGGGTTTTTGAAATCGTCCAGCGGTATGGTGGTAGTGTGTCAGCCGAACACGGAGTGGGTCTGTTGAAAAAAGAGTACTTGCCGTATAGCCGTTCGGAGTTGGAGATTCAATTAATGCGTCAGATTAAACTCGCCTTTGATCCCAAGGGTATTATGAATCCCGGTAAAATCTTTGATTTGTAGTGCTCGATCTGCCGGTGAGGTGGAGACTCTTGCAGTTGGCTCCAGATTCCAGACGCCTTATTCCGGGTAAAGCGTCTTGATGCCCGAGGCCATTCCCAGGAACAGAACATCCGCTGGTTTCAGTGCAAATAAACCGTTGGTGACTACTCCGGTAATCCCGTTAATTTTTGCCTCCATCGCCAGCGGCCCGGGAATGGAAAAATTAAAAACATCGAGAATAATATTGCCGTTGTCGGTGACCACGCCGTCACGGTACACCGGATCGCCACCTAACTTAACTAGCTCTCTCGCCACGTGGCTGCGGGCCATAGGGATCACTTCAACAGGTAGCGGAAAAGCCCCAAGCGTGTGCACAAGTTTGCTCTCGTCGGCGATGCAGATAAATTCCTTGGCGACGGCAGTGACGATTTTTTCGCGCGTCAGTGCGCCGCCGCCGCCTTTGATGAGCTGCAGTGCTTTGTTGCTCTCGTCCGCTCCGTCGATATAAAAATCTACTTGATTCACGCTGTTGAGGTCGTAAACAGGAATACCGTGACTTCTCAACCGATCAGCGGACGCTTCTGAACTTGCAACGGTCGAGCAGATTCGCCCTTTAATGGATGCCAGGGCGTCAATAAAGCAGTTGGCAGTGGAGCCTGTCCCAATGCCCAAAACGGTATCATCGTCTATTTTCGCCATAATGTGTTCCAGTGCTGCCGCTGCTACCGCTCTTTTAAGTTCGTCCTGGGTCATTGTCGCTAGGTCCTGTATGAAAAAGTATTTGGGCTCGTGAGCTACCAGTTTTTATTATCGACTATTGTGGATGAGCAATCACGCGAAATACCGCATTAGTGCCGTACGGCGGTGGGTGAAAAACCACCTTGCGTCCTCTATCATGGCGACCAGTTAAAAAGAACCGGAAACACCAAGCTATGCCGCAGTCCTATATCAAGAGAATACTCGATGCCCGAGTATACGACGTTGCTCGTGAGACGCCGATCCACGAAGCTTCGTTGATGTCCAAGCGACTCGGCAACACTGTCTGGCTTAAAAGAGAAGATTTGCAACCCGTGTTCTCTTTCAAATTGCGTGGCGCCTACAACAAGATGTCGAAATTGACTCAGGCCCAGCGTGATCAGGGCGTTGTCGCAGCGTCTGCGGGTAACCATGCGCAAGGTCTGGCGCTCGCCGCAAAAGTGATGAATGTTAAGGCGATTATCGTAATGCCTCGCACTACTCCTGTTATCAAAGTAGATGCTGTTCGCAACCATGGTGCCAAGGTCATTCTTCACGGCGATTCATTTGAGGACGCCGCCGCACATGCGGCCCAAATTGTCGAAGAAAAAGGAATGATTTATGTCCACCCTTTTGATGACCCGGATATTATTGCTGGGCAGGGTACCATCGGCATGGAAATTGTCAGGCAGCGCCAGGAGCCCCTGGATGCCCTGTTTGTGCCGGTCGGTGGTGGCGGCCTTATCGCGGGGGTGGCCGCGTATGTTAAATACGTTTGGCCCAGTACCCGGATTATTGGTGTAGAGCCTGAGGACGCCGCTTGTCTAAAGCTTGCGCTCGAGCGTGGCCGTCGCGCGGTGCTACCGCAGGTCGGATTGTTTGCCGAGGGCTGTGCTGTTGCACAAATTGGCAAGGAACCCTTTCGAATCATACGGCAGACTGTAGACGAAGTGATTACCGCGTCTACGGACGAAATGTGTGCAGCCATAAAAGACATTTTTGAGGATACGCGAAGTATCGCGGAACCCGCAGGCGCTCTCGCCTTGGCAGGATTGAAAAAGTATGTAGAGCGAACGGGCGTCAGTGGCCAGAACTTGCTGGCGATTGTGAGCGGCGCGAATACTAATTTTGATCGACTGCGCTACATCTCAGAACGCACAGAAACCGGAGAGCAACGCGAGGCCGTTATCAGCGTCACCGTGCCTGAAGTACCTGGTAGCTTCAGAACCTTTTGCGGTTCTTTGGGTAAACGGAACATTACAGAATTTAACTATCGCTATGCCGGTGCGGAGTCGGCCCAGGTTTTTGTGGGCTTGTCGGTAGTTCCCGGTGGAACTGATCTGGAGGATTTGCTCCGATCATTGCGTGACAAGGGTTACCCCACTGAGGATTTGACCAACAATGAGATGGCCAAGCTGCATATCCGTCATATGGTGGGTGGTCATGTGCCTTCTAGCATTCAGGATGAGCGAGTTTATCGGTTTGAGTTTCCCGAGCGACCCGGTGCGCTGTTGCAGTTTTTGAATGGTCTGGGGCAGCGGTGGAACATCTCGTTGTTTCACTATCGCAATCACGGTGCAGCTTACGGGCGAATACTGGTTGGGTTGCAGGTTCCTCGCTCCCAGCGCAAATTGTTGGAGCAGGCATTGGCCAAGATTAACTACCGACATTGGGATGAAACTGAAAACCCTGCCTACCAGCTCTATCTTGCCGGCCGGCCAAATTCCTGATTTTTTGACCTCGGTCATAGCATGTACCTAGAGTGTCTAGGGTGCTCCAAGTTTAGCTTTTGCAGTCTCGCCAACCAAACTCTGACCTGTTCAGGTCACTGATATAGCGGGCTGTCGGCTTTTCTTTTGATTCTGGCTGATATAGACTCTTTCCGAATTTGTGACATATTCACAATTTTCGGAAGCATAAGATTTCTAATTAAAAATAACTACCGCTAGGCGGTCCTCGAAGTAGCTAACAATGATGCAGTGGGATTAGCCTAGAAAAATAAGAGAGCACGCACGTGAAACGTAAACCTGATTTCCTGCTGATAGTGATGGCCATATTTGGCCTCGGTGTTATTTTAACGTTTGTCACACCTGTTACATTCAGCAAAACCAACGCCGCCCCGGCATCTGAATTACACGCTGGCGTCATCATCTCCGATTAGATGCTCTGCGCGCACCTAGCATTCTTTGAGACAGTGATGTATCCCCTGTTCGGTTAGAACCGCGTCTAAAACGATGTCCCAGCTCTGCCTCGGTACGGTCTCGACTTCCTGCTCGCTATGGGCCAAGCCGATTATGGCTGGACCTGAAACACCAGATAATGCTCGATCGTAATAACCTCCGCCCATCCCCAATCGATTCCCGCGTTTATCCCATGCCACCAGTGGTAAGAAAAGGATATCCAGTGCCTCGATCAAACACCGTGAGGCGCTGGCGTTCGGTTCATTAATCCCCAAGGTATTTGGCACTAAGGACTGACCGACCACCCATTGAGCGAAGCTCAGGCTGCGCTTCGGCCCTATCACAGGCAGGTAAATTTGTTTGTTCTGCGCTAACGCTGCCTGAATAATAGCCCCGGTGCGCAGCTCTCCGTCGGCATTGAGATAGATAGCGATTTTTTTGGCGCTGTGCCACTGAAGAAGTGTTTGCGCGTGATCCGCAGTTAGGCTGGCGGCCTCGGATTGCTTACGTTGGCTAAAGCTTCGCCGCAGCGCGCGCAATTTTGTGCGCAGTTGCGGTTTGCTCAATGTGGATTCGGAGCTTGAAATTGTTGGATCCCCAGCATACCGCTGACAGTGTCGCCCTTGAACCCGACGGTTCAAGGTGGCGGTCCCTGTGCTGTTTCAGGCTTTCCGGTCGAGGCCGGACTTGCACACCAACAACAGCTAGGAACCTCCGGGGTAACACTTATCGGCTCTAAGACTGTCCTGTCTGGCGCATATGCCAGGTACCCGCTGGGAGTATACCTCAGCTTTTCTTGGAGAACGAAAAAACTGAACGAAATCAGCTGATTTCTAGTTGCCGAAGTTGATAAAGCGCGTCGTCAACCTTCAGATTGAGCGCCCTGAAGGAGGCATCGCCAGGTTCTTCAGTGATCGCAGCGTGAGCGTCCGCTTCGGAAGCTTGAAGTAATTCGTAGCTGATATTCAGGGCTGCCATGACCGCAATTCGTTCAAGACCAATGACTTTCCCGGAATCGCGAATAGAGCGCATTTGTTTGTCTAGATATTTTGCAGACACCACCAGTTCCGCCTGTTGGTCTTCGGGGCAGGCAACCTGGTATTCTTTGTCAAGAATGCGCACGGTGATGGTGTTTCCCTGACTCACGCTTGATGCTCCATGGCTTTAAGCCTTGCTAACATGGCCTCGAGCTTTGCTCGGGCCAGCTCATTTTTAGTCACGAGAGATTTGCGCTCACTATGCCAGCTTGCACTATCTGACTTGAGAGATTGATTCTCTCGATTCAGGTCGCTGCACAATGCAATCAACTCGTCAATTTTACTTTCGAGCATCTTTAGCTGGGTGTCTGGCATGAGGCTATACTTGGAGTGTTCTTGTTTGCGCTCTACTATAGTGGCCGCAGAAACTTAGGTCAACGGCACTAATGTTATGGATATCAATGGCATGCCAAGGACTTTACAATCAGCGCTAGAAGCTTGGGCGCTGCGTAAGTGCCAACTACCTCTATTAGGGAGCACTATATGTACGATGATGACACTGATGGGCCCCAGATCTTTGATTTTGAAGAGCTCGCCAATCATCTGTTGGAGCAGGGCTTGCAGTCTTCCCCGTCTGATATTCACGGCTGCTTGTGCGGTCTCCTGGCTGCTGGTGCCGCCGTTGAACCCGAACTTGCGCTTTCGGCCCTGATAGAAACACTTGATCTGGAGCTGCGTGGCGAGCTCGCCGGGCAGGTTATGCAGCTATACACCATTAGCGCTGCCGCGCTGGAAGACGAAGAATTCGATTTCCATCCGCTGCTGCCAGATGACGAATCAGATATAGAAACCAGAGCTCTTGCTCTTGCGGGTTGGTGCCAGGGTTTCTTGTCCGGGTTTGCGTTGGTCAGTGCCGGAGCCAGTAGTGCCAGCGAAAATGCCGTCTCCCGCGATAGTGCAGAAGTTCTCAAGGATTTTGCAGCGATCGCGCAAGCGGAGACCGATACCGAAGATCGCGAGGACGAAGAGGCTTCAGAAGAGAATTACTTTGAGCTTGTGGAATATCTGCGCTTCGCAACGCTCAATGTGTATTTGGACAGCCGTAGCGATATCGATCCCGATGGTGTAGAGGCACCAGCGGGCAAAAGGCCCCTGCATTAACACAAGCTGTTTTCACGATTAATCGTTTCAATAAATTTCGTTCGGGCAGGGTCAGATGGCGAGCCTCGGGCGTTCCTTGTGCTAAGCTCCGACTGGTTTTCTCATCGTCCTGTTGAGTGTGGAGATCTAATGATAATGGGCATTAGCAAGTCAGAATTCGCTCGCCGGCGAAAGAATCTCATGGCCTTAATGGAGGCCAACAGCATTGCGATTATCCCGTCGGCGCGAGAGCAATTACGCAGTCGCGATACCGAGTTTCCCTTTCGCCAAGACAGCGATTTTTATTATCTGTGCGGCTTTGTTGAGCCCGATGCGGTACTGGTTCTTATTCCTGGTCGGAAGCATGGGCAGTTCGTTATGTTTTGCCGAGACAGGGATCCCACTATGGAGTTGTGGCACGGATTTCGTGCGGGGCCGGAAGGTGCCTGCGAGAATTTTTCTGCCGACGACGCCTTTCCCATAAGCGATATCGATGAAATTTTGCCCGGTCTGATAGAGGGTAGAGATCGCGTCTATTACTCTATGGGCCGCAGTACTGAATTTGATCAGCAGATTATGTCCTGGGTGAATCAAATTCGCTCTAAGGAAGCCAGCGGGGCGGTACCCCCGGGTGAATTTAATGATCTTGACCATATGCTGCATGATCTGCGTCTGTTCAAAAGTGCGGCAGAGCAACGCTTGATGCGACGAGCCGGCGAAATTACAGCCAAAGCTCATGTCCGGGCGATGCGCTACTGCAAGCCAGGCCAAATTGAATACCAGCTTGAAGCCGAAATCCTGCACGAGTTTGCCAGTTCCGGAGCGCGTCATCCCGCATACGGAAGTATTGTCGGAAGTGGTGAGAATGGCTGCGTGATGCACTATCTCGAAAATGACTCGAAGATGCGCAGTGGTGATCTGGTTTTAATTGATGCAGGCTGCGAATTTGAGTACTACGCAGCGGATATCAGCCGAACCTTTCCGGTCAACGGTGTATTCAGCAAAGAACAGCGCGCGCTGTATGAGCTTGTATTAGCTGCGCAATTGGCTGCGATAGAAGCGATTAAGCCAGGCAATCATTGGAATCAACCTCACGACGCCAGCGTTTGGGTGGTCACTGAGGGTTTGGTTAAGCTGGGGCTTTTGAAAGGCCGGGTTGCCAGCTTGATCAAGCGAGAAGCCTATCGAGGATTTTACATGCATAAGGCCGGCCATTGGCTGGGTTTAGATGTGCATGATGTGGGAGATTATCGCGTCGCCGAAGAGTGGCGGCTGTTGGAGCCAGGTATGGCGTTAACCGTGGAGCCCGGTATTTATGTCTCTCCGCACAATACTCGTGTGGCGAAGAAATGGCGGGGTATTGGTATCCGTATTGAGGATGATGTCATTGTGACCGCGCACGGCTGCGAGGTGATTACCGCAGCTGTGCCCAAGACAGTTGAAGAAATAGAGGCATTAATGGCCTCATGAGAAAAGGCTTGTGAGCGATGAGTGAGTATCGGGACATTGTCATTGCCGGCGGAGGAATGGTGGGGGTTAGCCTCGCCCTGCAACTGGGTGCGACCCTTCCCGACAATGTTCGCATTGCGTTGGTCGAGGGTTTTCCGCTTCCTGCCGCAAATGCTGACAGTCCCGCAGACTATCACCCGTCTTTTGACGCGCGTTCTACGGCATTGAGCTTCGGTTCGCGATTAATCTACGAGAAAATTGGGGTCTGGAACGATCTGGAACAATGGCTTTGCCCCATTGAGACTATCCACGTTTCCAACAAAGGCAGGTTTGGCAGTGCGCTCATGAAAGCTGGGGATTACGGTTGGCCAGCGCTGGGCTACGTCGTTGAAAATACCTGGCTCGGTAATTCCCTGATTCAGTCTTTGTACCGACGCGGAAGAGTTGAGCTCCTCAGCCCGGCAAAAGTGATCGAGGCTGCGGCTGCCGATGGCCATGTTAATTTGAAAATAGAAGGCGACCAATCTACTCGGGAAATTGAAGCGGGATTGCTGCTGGTAGCCGATGGCGCAAATTCTGGGCTTCGCGAACAGCTGGGAGTGGCCGTCGAAGTAAAATCCTACCGGCAGCACGCCATTGTCGCCAATGTTGCCTTCGCGCAAGATCATCGAGGCCGCGCCTATGAGCGATTTACCGACGACGGTCCGGTTGCATTTTTGCCGCTGTTGCCGACCCGGACCGGAGAGCATCGTGCTGGACTAGTATGGACCTTATCGCCGGAGCATGCCGAGCATTTGCAGGATTGTGACGAGATGGAGTTTCTCACCGCTTTGCAGGCGCGCTTTGGCTATAGGTTAGGCCGAATGACACAGGTGGGTGATCGGCATCGATATCCGCTGGCGCTCGTGCAGTCGGCTGAGCAGGTGCGAAACAATATTGTTGTGATGGGTAACGCTGCACACGCTTTACACCCGGTAGCGGGCCAGGGTTACAACCTTGCCCTGCGAGATGTAGCGGTGTTGGGAGAAGTACTTGCCAAAGCGGCAAAGACTGCCCGTCCGATGGGTGGGCTCGATGCTCTGGCTCAATATGAGCAGCGTCAAAAAGTGGACCAGGCTCGCACTGTACAGTTCAGCGATAAGCTTCCTGGGCTGTTCATGAATCCAGATCCACTATTGGGTTTGGTCAGAGATTTGGGGCTGTCTGGGCTGGACATTCTGCCTTCGGCAAAACGCCAGTTTGTTCGTCAAGCAGCGGGAATGGCCAACAGGGGTGATGTCGGCCATGCGTGAAAACAATCATTACGATGTCGTTATTATCGGTGCCGGCATTGCAGGCAATGCTCTTGCAGTGTCGCTCAGTGGTCGAGGACTGTCGATTGCCCTGGTCGAGGCTCAAGTTGCAAAGAGCAGAGAGGCCCCCGATCCGTCAGGTGTTTCTGGTTTCGACGCGAGAGTCAGCGCTCTGACTCCCAACTCTCGAGCTCTGTTTGAGCAAATTCAGGTGTGGCCAGGTATCTGCGAACAGCGTGTGTGCTCCTATCAACACATGGTCGTCTGGGATGGGGATGGTACTGCAGAACTTCAATTCGACAGTGGCGAACTCGATGTCGAGGCTTTGGGCTACATCGCAGAAAACACAGTCATTGTTAATGCGCTGCTCAATCGAGTTAGCAGCTGCGCTGACGTGAGCTTTTTTAATCCCATGCGGCTTGAGCACTGCAGCGTGCCGGAATCCGGTGTTGCTGAAATCATCCTCGAAAATGGTGCGCAGTTGACTGCCGATCTGCTGGTTGCTGCGGATGGAGCCCTCTCGCGAGTTCGCCAGATACTTGAGTTTGAAACTCGCGAGTGGGATTACGGCCACCGCGCCATCGTTGCCACTGTTGCGGTTGAGCAGCCCCACCAATTCACCGCTTGGCAGCGATTCCTCCCCTCGGGTCCGCTGGCATTTTTGCCCCTGCCAGATACTGATGGCCGGCATTATTGCTCCATCGTTTGGTCCCTGGACGAAGCATTGGTCGATCCGTTATTGGCGTTGAGTGATGCTGATTTTTGTCAACAGCTTCAGCAAGCGTTTGAGGGGCGTTTGGGAGCAATCGAAGCCTGTTCAAAACGTTTTGCCTTTCCGCTGCGCCAGCGTCATGCGGTTGAATATGTGCGTAATGGTGTCGCTCTTGTGGGTGATGCGGCCCATACGATTCACCCCCTTGCCGGACAGGGTGTGAACCTGGGTTTGCAGGATGTAGCGGTGTTAGCGCAAGAGATACTGTCGGCCCATGACAAAGGTCTAAATTGTGGCCAGCTGGAAACACTCAAACGCTATCAGCGCCGGCGCAAGGGTGAGAACCTCGCGATGATGGGTGCGATGGACGGCTTCAAGCGCCTGTTTGCGGAGCGCTCCCTGCCCATTCGGTGGTTGCGTAACGCGGGTATGCGTACCGTGGGGAACTATGCCCCGATCAAACGCCAATTAATGCGCCATGCCATGGGTATTGGTCGCTAGAACCGTTGTGTTTCCCTTGGCGGCCGTTAGAATACGCGACCAGAAAACCCCTTTTTGTATAGCGGCCTCAAAGGCCAGTGTTTTAGAGGACCAGCCATGAGTAATACCCCCAGCGAATTGAAGTATGCCAGCAGTCACGAATGGGCGCTGCTTGAAGAGGATGGCACCGTTACTGTGGGTATATCAGACCACGCGCAGGAGGCACTGGGCGATGTCGTCTTCGTCGAGTTACCCGAGGTTGGCGATGTTCTTGCTGCGGCAGACGAAGCCGGTGTAGTGGAATCCGTTAAAGCAGCATCTGACGTTTATGCGCCTGTCGCAGGAGAAGTTATCGCCATTAATGGCCTCTTGGAGGATGCTCCTGAGACGGTCAATTCCGACCCCTACACAGAGGGCTGGTTCTACAAATTGCAGCCTATAGATGTCTCCGAGCTGGAATCTTTGCTCAGCGCTGAAGATTACGCTGCGCAAATTGCCGAAGAGGAATAGCTAGCCACTAATCCTATGGGTGTTCCTCTAGCAGATTTGTACCTTAACAAGGGAGCTGACAGGCGATTGCGCGGGGGACACCTGTGGGTGTATTCCAATGAGGTGGACACCAAGCGCTCCCCGTTAAGTCACTTCACGCCTGGCGATTCCGTGAGTGTCCTGGACGCTGGCGGACGCGCCTTAGGCTGTGCCTATATGGAACCTCAGTCTCTTATCTGCGCACGAGTTTATTCGCGCGAGAGCCAGCGTCCCTTCGATAGTGATCTCATCACTTCACATATCGCAGCGGCGCTGGCGGCTCGCGAAGCTTCCTTTGATAAGCCCTACTACCGTTTGGTCTACGGCGACAGTGATCTCTTGCCTGGACTGGTCATCGACCGGTTTGGGGATTACATCGTCATGCAGTTGAACAATTCGGGTATCGAGCGCTACGAAACAGAAATCGTTGCAGCCGTTGTAACGCAATTGTCGCCCGCGGGTATCTTGCTGCGAGCCGACAGCCGCGCCAGGCGCGAATTGAAACTCATGGACCGAATTGAAGTGGTGTATGGCGAGGTACCTGAGAAGGTCGAGCTGGAGGAAAACGGTGTGCGCTTTCTCGCACCGCTCTGGGATGGCCAGAAGACCGGGTGGTTCTATGATCACCGTATGTCGCGCGCGAGGTTGGCCTCTTATGTGCGCGGGAAATCGGTGCTCGACGTCTACAGCTATATCGGCGGATGGGGCATTCAAGCCGCTGCGTTTGGCGCATCTGAAGTGTGTTGCGTGGATAGCTCGGCAACAGCGCTTGAGGGCGTTATGGAAAATGCTCGCCATAACCAGTTCGAAGATAGGGTGTCTACTAGGGCGGGTTCTGCGGCGCAAACAATGGCGGCAATGGATGCCGAAGGCTCACGATTTGATGTTGTTATCCTGGACCCCCCCGCGTTCATTCAACGCAGGAAAGATATTAAAAAAGGCATTGCGGCCTATCGGCGAATCAATGAGTTGGGTCTTAAGTTATTGAAACCTGGCGGTCTGTTGGTCTCGGGTTCGTGCTCCATGCACCTGGCTCGATCGGATCTGATTGAGGCCCTGGGCAGTGCTGCGAGTCGCATAGGTTGTGAGTTGCGTGTGATAGAGCAGGGAGCGCAGGGCGCAGATCACCCCATTCATCCTTCTATCCCCGAAACTGAATACCTCAAGGCGGTATTTGCTCGCCGCTTGTAAATCGTCTCCCTGAACGACCACTTTGTAGTGGCTCCCCCATTCTTTCTTTATCAGAACAAGTTATTTACACTCCTTGGCTATTAAACGCACTGCGGACGTTCAGAGGATTCGATTATGGCGATGAAAAACAACGGCGCGGGCCCTGATGCGGATGTTTTAGTGGTTGAAGGTAATTCTGTGAACCAAGAGCAGATCGAGTTGGACAAAGATGCTCTGGACCAACTCAGGCAGCTGGAGGAAAGCGGCCAGCCGAGTTTTCTCAATCAAGTTATCGATGCATATCTGGAGGTGTCTCCGGCTATTCTCGCGGCTCTGCTTGAGGGTGTGCGAGGCTCAGATGCCAGCGCGATTGAGCATAGTGCCCACACCTTGAAATCCAGCAGCGCCACTCTGGGCGCGATTAGTTTTTCAAAACTGTGTTTGCGACTTGAAATAATAGGTCGCTCGGAGGTATTGGATGAAGCGAGTGACTTGATAAGAGCCGTGCAAAGCGAGTTCTCTAGAGTGTGCGAAGCCCTTGCTCGCGAGCGTTTGCCGGAATAATTCCAGGGATAAAAGCGCGCTATCGCAGCGAAATAACCGGCCAGCTCTGGGCGCCAGCATAGGCGAGTAGTGGGGGATCCGGGTCGACAGCAACCGGATTTTCAACAAGCTGCAACAGCGGCAAATCATTGTGGGAGTCGCTGTAAAAATAGGCCCCATCCATGCGTATTCCGCGTTCTGCCATCCAGCTGTTGAGGCGGGTGACTTTGCCACTGTGGTAGGACGGCACCCCTTTCGGCTCTCCTGTATACCGACCATCCACAATTTCAGCTTCACAGGCCAGCAGGTCTTCTATGCCCAACAGATCTGATATGGGCCTAGTGATAAACTCATTAGTAGCTGTGATAATGAGCAGATGATGGCCCTGTGCGCGATGCCGTTCGATGAGCGCAAGCGCTGCTGGCAAGACAATAGGCTCGATTTTTGATCTCATGAAATCCCGATGCCAACTATCCAAAGTATCTCGTGGCCGATCTTTGAGTGGCCCCAATGCAAAGCGCAGATAGGCATCTATGTCCAGACTACCCGCCTGATAGTCCCGATAAAACTGCTCGTTACGGGCGGCGAAATGGCGTTCATCCACATAGCCTCTCTCGCACAGAAACTGACCCCAGAGGTTGTCACTATCCCCACCGATTAGGGTGTTATCCAGGTCAAAAATAGCCAGGGTCATTGCATGCTCCTTGTGCGAGAGCCGCAAGCATAGCCTGAGTGTTCGCAACAGTAAATTTCTCCAAAGCCTCAAAGTGTGGAACAATCATTGAATATAGACTGATAAATGGCGCTTTAAAGTGATTGATTCAGACGGTTTTCGTCCGAATGTTGGAATAATAGTCGCCAATGACAGCGGGCAGTTACTGTGGGCCCGTCGTATTGGTGGCCAAAATGGCTGGCAGTTCCCCCAAGGTGGCATTAACGATGGGGAGTCTCCGGAACAGGCGCTCTATCGTGAATTGGAAGAGGAGATCGGCCTGAATAGAGAAAACGTGGAAATTCTCGCGACAACCCGCGGCTGGTTGCGATACCGCCTGCCCAAACGTTTTGTGCGCAGGGGGCAGAATCCTGTGTGCATTGGACAGAAACAAAAGTGGTTCCTACTGCGCATGTTGTCAGACGATGCCAGCGTGCGCTTTGATGCCACCGACAAGCCCGAGTTTGATCACTGGCAGTGGGTGAGTTACTGGTACCCGCTGGACCAAGTAGTGATTTTTAAGCGCGAAGTCTATCGCAAGGCCATGAAAGAGCTCGCTCTTCCTCTGGGCCGGCACGTCGACAGTCATTTGGCCGGAGTTCGTCAGTGATTGATGTCCTGCGCAGTATTGTCCAACAGGTCAATTTGGCAGAGGGGCTGGATGCTTCTCTGCAATTGATAGTGCGGCGCGTTCGAGATGCGATGGGCACAGAAGTCTGCAGTGTCTATATGCGAGAGTCTGCGGGGGATCGCTTCGTGCTAAGCGCAACAGAAGGTCTTAACGCGGCACAGGTTGGTGTTGCAAGTCTGGCCTCTGGCGAGGGCCTGGTGGGCCAAGTGGCGGAGCGTGAAGAACCGCTGAACCTGGAGAACGCTGAAGCCCATCCAAGCTTTCAACTGATGCCGGGCTTAGGTGAGGAGCAGTTTCACTCATTTCTAGGGGTTCCGATCATCCATCGAAGGGATGTATTGGGTGTACTCGTTGTGCAGCAGCGCGAGCCGAGACGTTTTGATCAGAATGACGAGTCGTTTTTAATCACTCTCTCGGCGCAGTTAGCGGCCGTTATTGCTCATGCGAAGGTGACTGGCGCGCTGCAAGTGGAGGCGCTCACCGGCACGGCGGCCACTACCAAGATTATGGGAATTGCAGGGGCTCCGGGTATTGCTATAGGCACCGCTGTGGTTATTTCCCCGGAGGCAGATTTATACGCCGTACCCAGAAGAATTGTGAAGAGTCGGCGGGCGGAGGTCAGGGCCTTTAAGCAGGCGCTCTTTAGAGTGCGAGATGATATTCAGGCTGTTTCAGATAACCTGATCGACCAGCTAAACGCCGAAGATCACGCGCTGTTTGATGTTTATCTTGGAATATTGGACGACTCCACAATCGGTGCTGAGGTTGTTGGTCGGATCAAAGAAGGCAATTGGGCCCAGGGCGCACTTAGCGCGGTAATGATTGAGCACATCCGTCATTTTGAGCAGATGGAGCACAGCTATCTGCGAGAGCGCGCTGTCGATGTCAAGGACCTAGGCACGCGCGTGCTGACCTATCTGCAAGCAGATGACAAAGAAGAGCGAGTTTTTCCAGATCAGACGATTTTAGTAGGGGAAGAGTTGACTGCATCATCCCTGGGAGAGATTCCGCGAGAGAAATTGGCAGGGATCATTTCCGTGCAGGGGTCAGGTAATTCGCATGTTGCCATCCTCGCCAGGGCGATGGGGGTACCCACTGTCATGGGAGCGATCAATCTGCCCTATACCCGCCTGCAGGATCAAGAGCTGATACTGGACGGTTACCACGGTGCGGTTCATGTTAATCCGTCCGCAGACGTTAAACGTCGCTATGAATCTGCGTTGGCTGAGGATCAGGCGGTATCCAAGGATTTGGAGTCTCTTCGCGACGAGCCCAGCGAGACACTGGATAAATACCACTTGCCCCTGTGGGTTAACACGGGCTTGATGGCCGATGTTACACGGTCGCTGGAGCACGGCGCAGAGGGCGTTGGTCTATTTCGGACAGAGGTTCACTTTCTGACGGCAGACCGGTTCCCCAGCGAGGAGGAGCAGCGCCAGATCTACCGCAACCAACTTGAGGTATTCGCACCCCGCCCAGTGACCATGAGGACCCTGGATATAGGTGGAGATAAAGCGTTGCCTTACTTCCCCATCCAGGAGGACAACCCTTTTTTAGGCTGGCGTGGAATTCGCGTCACCCTCGATCACCCTGAAATATTTTTGGCGCAGGTCAGGGCGATGCTCAAGGCCAACGATGGCCTTGGCAACCTAAGAATCATGCTGCCTATGGTGAGCAATCTGGCTGAGATTGACGAGGCTCTGGCTTTAATACATCGCAGCCACCGGGAGGTGTTGCAAGAGGGATACGTCGGCGAGCTTCCGCCAATCGGAGTGATGGTGGAGGTCCCGGCGGCGGTCTATCAGGCCCGGGCTATGGCAGCTAAAGTCGATTTTCTGTCTGTAGGTAGCAATGACTTGACCCAGTATTTGCTCGCCGTCGATCGTAATAATGCGAGAGTCGCAGATCTTTACCACTCCTTCCATCCCGCCGTACTGCAGGCGCTTCACGCGGTTGCTCAGGCCGGTACGTTGCAGGGGAAACCGGTTTCGATTTGCGGTGAACTCGCGGGTGACCCGCTTGCCGCTGTCCTGCTACTGGCGATGGGATACGACGTGCTGTCTATGAACGCGACCAGCCTTCCCAAGGTCAAGAAAGTGTTGCGCAGCCTAAAAATGAGCGAGGCCATTGAGGTGCTCGATGAAGTGATGGTAATGGACAACGCCGCTGATGTTCGCGTTCGTCTCGAGCAGGTTCTTCAGGATCGCGGTTTGCAAAAGTTTATCCCCAGCCAGGTAGACTAGCCCCGGGCAAAATCCTCCAGCGTTGTCTCTACAATCTGGCCCATTGAGTTGTAGCTAATCTCCCGCCAGCTGGTTTCGCCGCTGGTGTGTGACCAAAGTGTTGTCGTTGAGCGAGTACCGTAGTCCTGGGCGCTAATAAATTGCGCCGAGAGCATCTGTTCCAGTGCGCTGTTCATGCCGAGCCGATCTAGTTGGGCCGGGGGTGCTGGTGACGGATCGCTTACCAATTGCTGTAAGTGATCATGCCCAATGTCATCTGAGCTAAGAAGTAACTGCTCCAGCCTTTGTTTCCCCAGGGCAACTTTTGGCCAGGGTGTATCGAGATGTGCATTGCTGAGTCCGTAAATGCCGGGCTGCAGTTCTCTGGCCTCTGCGAGTGATTGCCCCTGGGTCGTCGACTGGTTGCAGAAATACCATAGCCCCTGGGGGTCTCCTATCAGCAAATTGAAGCCCGCATATTGGTCCGCTTCGTCGCTAATTTTGCGCAGATATTGTTTGGGGCTTGTCTGGCCTGCCAAGTAATTCAGGGGCAATTCTCCTCGCGACCGCGGATAGGATGGCAGCGCCTGTGGATCGCGAAAATTCGTAACTGCAGCGAACTTTCCATCTTTGGTGGCGCCCATCCAGGTCCCGCCCAGGTTCTCGTCTTTTCCCGCGAGCAGGTCTGGGTGCTCGCTCCAGAATCTCGAGCTACGCGTTGGGCGCTCATAAAATTCGTCTCTATTGGCCGCGACCAGCAGCGGGTATTTTGGGTTAATGCGGTGGGCAAAAATTAGTAAACACATAGTACAAATCCACTAAGGTAGGGAAACAATTGTGAATCCCGGCAGGCTGACTGATAATACCGCCTTTGCACTTGTTGCTCTCCTTTTCATTCTTAGAAGTCCAGGCCGCTATGGTTCCATATCCTGAAATCGACCCCGTTGCGCTAGCCTTGGGGCCTGTGCAAATTCACTGGTACGGACTTACCTATCTGGCGGGCCTGGCATTCGCCTGGTGGTTGGCCATTAAGCGCTCAGGGCGACCTGACTTACTGATTCAGCGTGATCAGGTGGATGACCTCATATTTTTTGCCGCCCTGGGCATCGTGATTGGCGGCCGACTGGGCTACGTGTTCTTTTACGGCTGGGACAAGTTTGTCGGGGATCCGGGCTGGCTGTTTCGAGTTTGGGAGGGAGGCATGTCCTTCCACGGCGGTTTTCTGGGCGTAATAGGGGCGATGTTCTGGTTCGGTCGCAGTCGTAACATCCCTATCGGAGCGCTGCTCGATTTTGCTGCGCCGCTGACCCCCATCGGCTTGGCTCTGGGTCGCTTGGGCAATTTTATTGGTCAGGAGTTGTGGGGGCGTTCCAGCGATGTACCCTGGGCAATGATCTTCCCTAACGATCCGCTGCAGATAGCACGGCACCCGTCACAGCTTTACCAGCTGGCGCTCGAGGGTCTACTTCTGTTTGTCTTGGTGATCTGGTTCTCCTCAAAACCTCGCCCTCGATGGGCAGTAGGTGGCTTATTCGTGCTCGGCTATGGATGTCTGCGCTTTGCGGTGGAATTTTTCCGCGAGCCAGATCAGCATATAGGCCTGTCCACACTGGGTTGGATGAGTCGCGGTCAGTTGCTGTGCCTGCCGATGATCGCGCTGGGATTGTTTCTATTGATCTGGTCTTATCGGCAACAAGACGGTAAGCCAATACAGGCGGGGAAGGGTAGAAAATGAAACAGTATTTGCATTTACTACAGGATATTCTCGATAACGGCACTGCTAAGGGCGACCGGACGGGCACCGGAACATTGTCCGTTTTCGGTCGTCAGTTTCGACACGCCCTGGCCGATGGATTTCCTTTGCTAACCACCAAAAAGCTCCATTTGAAAAGCATTATCAACGAGCTGATTTGGTTTCTCAGTGGAGATACCAACACTGCGTGGCTCAAGGAAAACGGCGTGCGCATATGGGACGAGTGGGCGACCGACGAGGGCGAGCTCGGCCCCATTTACGGCGCCCAGTGGACCGCCTGGCCCACGCGAGATGGTGGCAGCATCAACCAGATAGATTACGTTGTCGATTGCTTAAAGAATAACCCAGATAGCCGTCGAATCCTGTTTCATGCATGGAACGTCGAATACTTGCCCGATGAAAAAATCAGCCCTCAGGACAATGTCCGTGAGGGTCGCATGGCTCTGCCGCCATGCCATTTGCTCTATCAGTTCTATGTGGCCAACAACCGTCTTTCGGCGCAATTGATGATCCGTTCCAGCGATTCATTTCTTGGCTTGCCCTACAACACGGCGAGTTTGGCTGTGTTGACCATGATGTTGGCTCAGCAATGCGATTTGGAGCTCGGAGACATTATTATCTGCACGGGCGATTCGCATATCTATAGCAATCATCTGGATCAGGTGCGCGAGCAGTTGTCGCGAGCGCCAAGAGCGCTGCCGAAGCTCAATATACTGCGCAAGCCCGACAGTATTTATGGCTACCGGTTTGAAGACTTTGAGCTGCTGGACTACACGCCGCATGCGCATATAGCTGGCGCGGTAGCTGTCTAGATGTGTTATTGGGAATCGACTCACTAATGCTCCTATCTGTGATCGTAGCCGTTGCTGAAAATGGCGTCGTGGGTGTTGACAACGCGCTGCCCTGGCGCCTTCCTGAAGATCTGAGGTATTTCAAGAAGGTCACCATGGGTAAGCCCATTGTTATGGGCCGAAAAACTCATGAGTCTATTGGCAGAGCGCTGCCCGGCAGACCCAATATTGTGATCTCACGAAACCAGGACTTCACTGCGCCCGGCATCAGTGTTGTGGAGTCGATTGACGGTGCGCTGGAGCTGGCCGATGAGATCGCGCGCGAGGATGGCCAAAATGAGCTTATGGTCATCGGCGGTGCTGGGATTTACGCTCTGGCGATACCCAAGGCGGACCGGCTTTATCTCACTCAAGTACATGCGGAATATTCGGGCGACGTGTTCCTGCCGGCCGTCGATTGGGAGCTGTGGTTGGAAGTTAGCCGCGAGGATCATCCTTCGGCCAGTTCGGGCTCTCCCGCTTTTAGTTTTTTGGTGTACGAGCGGTGCTAGCCTTCCTGCCAGGAAATTATAGGGCGACAGTGTTACCTTGGCGGCCCGCGTCTTGGGTTTGTGTAACCCAAATACCCACTGACCCGTATGTGTTAATCACTGAAGTGGTATATCGTTGAAAAATAAAACTTATTAGGTTTAAATTCCTAGCCTCTGTTTACCGACTCGGATTTATCCACTATATAAATACATACCGAGTCTGAAAGTATCAGATCTGAATTACTCTGTTGGATTATAGGAAACGCAATTCTCATGACTATGCATCGATTGAAAAACGTGTTGATCGCGGCGCTTGTAACTGCTGGCGCTATCTCAGGCTCTGTGGTTTCAGTGCACGCAAGCACACTGGAATCCATTCTCGCAGTTGGAGAAGCCAAAAATACAGCTGCCAAAAAGTCTCAAGTTAAAATCGACCGTTTGGCTGATGAAACTCGAGACCTCCTTGGCGACTATAAAACCGTCGTTAAGCAGGTTGACGGTCTCAAGGTCTACAACGGCCGACTGCAACGCCAGATTGATAATCAGGAGAAACGCGTTGTAGAGATTGACGCCTCGATTTCTCAGGTAACAGTCATCCAGCGGCAAATGACGCCGCTTGTGATTCGTATGATTGACGGCCTCGAGCAGTTTGTTGAGCTCGACGTGCCATTCGCGAAAGAAGAGCGAGTGCAGCGCATTGGTTTTCTGCGGGATAATCTCGATCGCGCCGATGTCAGTGTAGCTGAGAAGTTTCGTGGCGTTCTGGAGGCCTATAACATTGAACTGCAGTATGGCCGCGGTATGGACACCTACCGCGGAAGCATTGATCTTGGAGGGACTGAGCGTGAGGTTGATTTCCTTCGTGTAGGTCGCATCGCATTGGTATACCAGACTACTGATGGAGCTATTTCTGGTGCGTGGGATAAAAGCGCCGGGAAATTTGTAGGCCTGCCCTCAGGTGATTATGACGGCGCTATTCGTAAAGGTATTCGTATCGCGAAAAAGCAAGCCACTATTGAATTGTTGAATATGCCAATACCCGCGCCGGAGGCTATGTAATGAGCTTTAAAATCGTAAAAGCAGCGGCTCTTGCCATATGCAGCACGTTAATATTTTCGGGTAGTTCTGCCTTTGCGCAGGAAGCCCAGTCCCTGGACCAATTACTTGACTTCGTTAAGCGAGGGCAGGTTACCGAGTCCAAAGAAAATCGCTCACGCGAAGCATCATTTACCAAAGACAAGGCCAACCAGGCTTCAGAGGTGAAAAAGGCTGAGGCGGAACGTACTCGCCAGGAACAGCTCAGTGCGCAGTTGGAAAAAACGTTTGAAGAGAACGATTTGCTGATTGCAGACAAACAAAAGCAGCTGAAGGAGAGGCTCGGTACCCTAACAGAATTGTTTGGGCACCTGACTTCGGCCTCAGGCGACTTGGCTTCGAACGTTGAAGTCTCTCTCGCATCTGCGCAATACCCTGGGCGCGAGGTATTCCTGCAGGAGTTCATTCGCAAGATGACCAATTCTGATTCACTGCCCAGTATAGAAGAAATCGAACGGGTGTGGTTCGAGCTACTGCGAGAAACGCGTGAGACCGGTGTAATTACCAGGTTCTCAGCAGAGGTTGCTTCACCAGCGGGTGAGCGGGCCGAGCGCGAAGTAATACGTATTGGCGCTTTTAATATGGTCGACACCGACGGTAACTACCTGACTTACAATAATGGCAACCTTAGCGAACTGCCCCGACAGCCAAGCGGTCCCTTCACTGGTTGGGCGTCAGACTTAGCCTCGGCGACTTCCGGTATGCAGAGCTTCGGTATAGACCCGACTGGCCCAACCGGCGGTTCCTTCCTGGCGGCTATTATCGATACGCCAACACTCGAAGAGCGTTGGCACCAGGGTGGCTATGTAGGTTACGCGATCACGGCTGTGGGCATCTTTGCCTTTCTATTGGCTATCTACAGAATGATTGTACTGGGTCTGGTTAGCAGCAAGGTCACTTCGCAATTGAAGAGTGATAAAGCCAACGACAATAACCCACTGGGTCGTGTCCTGAAGATTCACCAGGACAATCCCTCCATGGACACTGAGACGCTCGAACTCAAGCTGTCGGAGGGCGTATTGAAGGAAACTCCTAAACTGGAGAGTGGCCTAACACTGCTGAAGATTATTGCTGCGGTGGCTCCGTTGATGGGTCTACTGGGTACGGTGACGGGTATGATTATTACATTCCAGGCCATCACCATCTTCGGTGCAGGTGATCCGAAAGCAATGGCTGGTGGTATTTCCGGCGCATTGATTACTACAGTTCTGGGTCTTCTGGTGGCAATCCCAACAGTGCTACTGCACACGGTGGTTAATGGTCGTGCCCAGCGGGTCATTCACATACTCGACGAGCAGACTACAGGCATGATTGCTGAGCATACCGAAGCCAACCTGAGGTCTTGATATGGGCGACATGACCGAGACTCTGCTTGGCTTTATGAACATGGGTGGTAACGTCCTATGGCTGATCGCTGCCCTTTTGCTCGTGATGTGGATGCTGATTTTCGAGCGAGTGTGGTATCTCAAGTTCAGTTGGAAAGCTGATGTGGCTGCAGTGATCGCCAAATGGGAAGGCCGCTCTGAGCGGAAGTCCTGGGAGGCGCACCAGATCCGCGCGATGCTGATATCCAAGTCGCGTATGGAAATCAATCGCTATTTGCCTGAAATCAAGACGATGGTGGCGTTGTGCCCGCTGTTGGGACTCCTGGGAACGGTTACTGGGATGATCGAGGTTTTTAACATCATGGCGGTGACAGGCGGTGGCGATGCGAAGTCCATGGCCGGCGGTGTCCAAATGGCCACGATTCCAACTATGGCCGGCATGGTGGCCGCCCTCTCTGGGGTTTTTGCCAATACTTACGTCACTCAGATTGCCCAGCGGGAAAGTGTATTCCTGCAGGATAACCTGACCACAGACCACTGATAGAGCCAGTTTAATGCGCAAGAGAAACCGAGAAGCAGATGCCGATGAGGCGCAGATCGATTTGACGCCCATGCTAGACGTGGTGTTTATTATGCTAATCTTCTTTATCGTGGTTGCCTCCTTTCTTAAGGAGGCCGGTATCGAGATGAATCGACCTGAAGCTAACAATAATCCTCCTGATCCGGACGCTACCAGTATTTCCGTGACTATAACCGGCGACGATCAGATCTGGATGGAAAACCGCAGGATTGATATTCGTGCAGCGAGGGCTAACATCGCCCGCCTGCTGGCTTCGGATCCCGAACAATCTTTTAGCGTCAAGACGGAGTCCGGCGCCAGTGCCGGAGTTCTTCTCGAGGTTGCTGACGCTGCCCGTGAAGCGGGTGTCAAACAGGTGAATTGGCCAGCGGAGGAAGAGAAGTGAGCAGGCGTGGTATGACAGCAAAAGGGCGAGCGTCGGGAGGCGGCGGCGAGGGTGAAATTGACCTGACCCCCATGCTGGACGTCGTGTTTATTATGCTCATCTTTTTTATTGTGACCTCATCCTTCGTGAAGGAGCCGGGCATTGACATTGAGAGGGCCGAGGCCCTCACCACCAACCCTTGTGAGCGCGGCACCATTATTTTCGCTGTCACTGCGGTGGGTGACATCTACTACGATAAGAAACAGGTCCCCATTGCGCGAGCTTTCCGTCTGGCCGAGTCGGCTAAGAAGGAGGCACCGAAAGCGAATTTCGTGATTCAGGCAGATGTTGAAGCACCGACTTCAGTGCTTAGCGAATTGCTAGCCGCCCTTAAACCCCTGATGGATGCGCCGCTTTGCGCCTCCACGACTGAGGCGGGGTAAGAACAATGAATAGTTCACTGAGAATGATTTTTGCAATAATAGTTTCTGTTCCCGTCGTAGTGGGGCTGTTTCTAATCATGAATAGTTTGATCGATCGCGACTTTGAAAACCCAGAGGTCTCAAATAGCAAGATTGCTGAACTGGTTCAGCCGGATGAAGAAATAAAACTGGATGTCACTACTAAAAAGCCGGAAAAGGCGGAAGAGCCTGAAGAGCCACCGCCTGAGCTAGAGATGGCTCGAATAAGTCTCGATATGGAGACTGACATCGCGAACACTGCGCCGACGGCCAGCATTAATGTTGAGATTTCATCGAGCGGCATGTCTTCCGGCGACGGTGAATACCTGCCCATCGTCAAGGTTGCTCCGATCTACCCCCGGCGCGCCCAGACCCGTGGCATCAGCGGATACTGTATCGTCGAGTATACCGTGACCAAGACCGGCTCGATTCGCGACCCCATTGCCGTTGATTGCTCACCCTCGGGCGTATTTGACAGAGCCTCGGTTAAGGCCGCGGCTAAATTCAAGTACAAGCCAAGAGTTGTAGATGGCGAACCCATCGAAGTCGCGGGTGTACAAAACAAGTTTACTTATGAGTTGGAACAGTAGAGCAGTTGGAGCGTCATGAAATTGTTTAATATCCCTACCTGGTCCCGTGCGCTGGTTCTTGCGGTACCCGTCATCGCGACGCAGCTTACTTTTAGTGCCCTGCAAACTACTCTGGGTTATGCGCCTTTTTCATCGGCATATGCACAGGAAGAGCAGGCTAAGCAGAAGCCTCGGGAAACGCGTCGCACGCCAGCTTTACGCAATAAAGTTTATGAGAAACTAGCAGAGGCTCAGCTTGCTGCTGAAGCAAAAGATTGGAAAACTGCCCGCAGTGTTTTAGACAAGATGATCGACACTGAGGGCAAGAAGGCACTCAACAGCTATGAACTTGCCAATGTCTACAATCTATACGCCTTTATCTATTACTCGGCCGAAGACTACGAAAATGCGCTGAAGCAATACGAAAACGTTGTTGCCCAGCCCGACATTCCTCTGGCCATGGAGATCAACACCAAGTACACCATCGCTCAGTTGTATTTCGTGCAGGAGCAGTGGACGCGCGGTGTAAACGCATTGCTTTCCTGGTTTAAGGTAACGGAAAACCCTCCGGCCAGTGCGTATATATTGTTGGCGCAGGGGTATTACCAACAGAAGGATTATGACAAGGCGCTTGTTAATACTGAAAAAGCCATTTCGATGTACAACGAAAAAGGCAAGGTGCCCAAAGAGCAGTGGTATAACCTGGCCCGCTTTCTCTATTTTGATAAAGAAGATATTCCCAATGCTGTGAGAACTCTCGAAATATTGCTCCAGCATTACCCTAAAAAGCAATACTGGGTGCAGGTGTCTCATATGTATGGAGAGCAAAAGAAAGAATCCTGGCAGCTGGCGGCCATGGAAACTGCCTATGTACAAGACATGCTGGACAAAGGTACCGAGCAAACTACGATGGCCTATCTGTACCTGAACGCCGAGGTGCCCTATAAAGCCGCCAAAGTGATGGACAAGGGCTTGAAAAATGAGTCTGTAGAAGGTACTTCCAAAAACTATGAAATTGTAGGTAATGCTTGGCGTCAAGCCCAGGAAGTTAAGAAAGCGATACCTGCGATGGAAAAAGCTGCGGCAAAATCTGACAAAGGCGAGCTGTACACCCGGCTCGGCAATGTTTACTTAGATGGCGACCAGTTCAAGAAGGCGATTACCGCTCTGAACAAAGGACTTGCTCGAGGTGGCGTTAAGCGAGTCGATACGGCCCGGCTGGTATTGGGCATGGCCTACTTTAATGATAAGCAGTATTCAAAGGCTCGTAAGGCGTTTATTGCTGCACGTAAAGATGAGCGATCGGAAAAGTATGCCAAGCAATGGATTAGGTATATGGATTCAGAGCTAGACCGCCAAGCGAAGCTTAAGGACGATATTTAGTCTAGAGCTAATATTCAAGCATAAAAAAAGGAGCACATGTGCTCCTTTTTTTATGCCGGCCTATTACTGCCGGCTGAGAATGTTTAACCCTTAAACTGGGACAACGTCGTCCGCTTGTGGTCCTTTCTGACCATCGGATACGCTGAATTCAACTTTTTGACCTTCGGCCAAAGTTTTGAAACCGTCGCCCTTGATAGCACTAAAATGGACAAAAACATCAGGCCCATCTTCGCGCTCAATAAAGCCGAAGCCTTTGCTTTCGTTAAACCATTTAACTGTGCCAGTGATAGTAGACATATGTATTACCTGTATTATTTGTTGGCTCCCCGTCCGGGTGCCGAGTGGTTCGTATTTATTTATGATTAACAAACGAGGAACTAAATGTACTTCGAGCGCGTGCATAAATATTGCTGAAAAAATCAGCTATTTTTAGTCTAACACTCATTTCAACATCTGCAATGTTTTCGGCGACGTAATAATTCCACAAATTGCCCCACATATACAAAGCTCAAGGCGTGGGGGTCTTGCCGGTGTGTTGTGGAGCCCTGACTGCTAAGGCCGCAAGTGAAAAGCTGCGCTCTAAAGCGGTACGTGTGCGGCGCCTATCAAGCCGGGTTGTTGAGCGGTAATGACGTAAACCGGAACATCAGTGAGATGTCGGCTCATTCCGCCCTTTTGGCAGAACCGTGAGTGAAATTCACTTTCATTAAGAAAATCTATCATTTTTGGAATGATTCCTCCGGCGAGATACAGCCCCCCATAGGCCCCACTTGACAAAACGAAGTCGCCGCAGGCAGAACCCAGTAGTGCACAAAACGTTTGTAGTGCGAGCACACAGTACTCATCCGTTCCCTCCTGCGCTGCCACTGCTATCTCTGACGGTGACATTGTGAGTACTTTGCCGCCGTGTATTTCGCCCAGAGCGGTGTACAGGCGTTGTAGTCCGGGTCCCGATATCAGCAGCTCCGCATAAATGGTGGGGTAGCTCGACAGTAGTAGCTCAAATAGCTCGAGCTCCAACTTAGAGCCAGGAGAGAGCCCGGTGTATCCCGGCTCTGCGGCGCCTACATGAGTTCCACCGTCTGCGATCTCCAAAGTCGCCCCACCTAGACCTGTGCCTGGCCCGACTGCGGCCCACTTTTGATGTTGGTGCTGTTGTCCCGGGTGAAGCAAGTGCCTGTCCTGCGGTTTTAAATGGGACAGGGCGTGCGCTATGGCTGCAAAATCGTTAACCCATTTAAAGCTTGTAAATCCGCAGCGGGATGCGAGCTGAGAACACGAGAAACTCCAATCCATATTGAGCATAGTGACAAGATCATTGGATGGCGCCGCGGCAACGGCGATACAGCCGTGTGTTGGCCTGTCTTCTTTTTGAGACCCCAGCCATGATTCTATAATCTGCTCGAACTCAGGATAGTCGCGATTGATATAGGTTTTCAGCCCGAGAAACTGGTCCGTCTTTGGGTCGTAAAGCGCTATTCGAGTGTTGGTGCCGCCTACATCCGCTACCATTCTTGTGTTCATAGGGATCCCTGTCTTAGCTATCAGACTACGGGCAAAATTTTCATTATATTGGTGGAGCCGGACCGCCCCATTACCGCGCCTTTGGTCAGCAAGATAGAATCATCTTTTTTAAGGTAGCCACCATCCATGAGAAACTCGATAGCTCGAGCGTCTACAATATCATTTTCGAAAGCCTGTGCGTCGAAGAACAGCGGAATAACACCCCGTGAAATACTGAGTTTCTGTAGGGTTTCGCTGTTGTGACTCAACGCAAAAATAGGCAGGCCAGAGCTTAGGCGTGACATCAGCAAAGGGGTTGTACCGGATTCTGTTAAGCAGGCGATTCCCCGTACGCTTCCATAGTGGTTGGCCGCGTAAATTGCCGACATTGCGATGGTTTCCTGTGCACTTGAAAACTGCTTGTTGAGACGATACTTGGAGGTTCTTGCAACCGGGTGGCGTTCGGCGCCTATCGCGGCTTCTGACATTGCAGCGACGACTTCCACTGGATAGCTACCGACAGCTGTTTCGGCTGATAGCATAACAGCATCGGTTCCGTCCAGAACCGCATTGGCCACGTCAAAGACTTCGGCGCGGGTTGGCATCGAGTTACTGATCATCGACTCCATCATTTGGGTGGCAGTGATGACCACTCGATCCATCTTTCGAGCACGCGAAATCAAGTCTTTTTGAATACCAATTAATTGAGCGTCCCCAACCTCTACACCGAGGTCACCGCGTGCCACCATTATTCCAAAGGACGCAGAGACAATACCGTTGAGGATTTTTTCATCTGCGATCACTTCGGCGCGCTCGATTTTGGCGATAATGGCCGGTTTGAGATTGTGTTGTAGCAGTAAGTCGCGAGTTTGGAAAATATCCTCGGCGCTGGAGACAAAAGACACAGCGACAAAATCTGGTTTTACTTCGACCAGGCTGTCGATATCGGCGATGTCCTTTGCCGTGAGCGCCGGTGCAGCCAAGCCGCCCCCTAGGCGGTTAATACCTTTTCTCGATCCGAGCTTGCCCCCTACAGTGACCGTGCAATGTACTGATGTGCTGTCCACGTCATCAACGCGCAATCTGATGCGACCATCGTCCAACAGGAGGATGTCGCCGGCGCAGACGCTGGTGCATAAATCCTTGTAGTCCAACCCGACGGCATTGTTATCGCCCTCACCCTCGCCCAGGCTTAGATCGAGGCGAAATCGGTCTCCAGCACTCAACTCAACTGAGTCGTGTCTGAATGTACTTATGCGAATTTTGGGGCCCTGCAAATCTGCCAGTATGCCGACATATTTTCCGGCGATGGAAGCCTGTTTTCGAATGGTCGCTGCGACCTCTGCATGGTGTCCCGAAGTGCCATGGCTGAAATTCAAGCGAAAAACATCCACACCCGTCGAAATTAGGCGGGCGATAGTATTCGCAGACTCGCTGCCCGGGCCAATGGTGGCTACAATTTTTGTTCGTCGGTTTACAGCTGGTGTCACGTTTTGTTCCTGCTTGTGTTCGCGGTTAACCGCAGCGCTCTAGAGAGAGTGGCTGTGGGATCATCAATATATCACGTTCCAATCTCACGCCGTTTATTAACAGGGCAATCTCCTCACGTCGATGTTTCGTGTTAGCCAAGTAAGCGATGCTAGTAGGTTTGTCTGTGATACAGTGCGCTCAAGGCTAGGTCAATATGATCTTTAAACCGTGCTATTGCAGCATATTAAACAGTCTAAGACTTATTGCTATGACTACTCTCATTGACCGAATTATAATTGCTGTACCTGATTTAATGGCTGCGCAGTCGGAATACCAGCAGCTTTTGGATGTCGACGCTTTGCATACGACTGAGCGTGATGGGGAGCGGCGTGCGTGCTTTGTTCTCCCAAATACGGTGTTAGAGTTGCGACAGCAAGTGGTCGACCGGGCAGCGCTGTGTGGATTGGTGTTCTCGAATCCCGACGCTGATCCAGTCGATGTGCAGCTGAGTAATCCCTTTAATCTAGCATTAGAGATATGCGATGGTCAGCAAACCAAGGAGTACAGAAGTAATCACACTGCGCGTAGTCATCTTAGCGTTGATCACGTAGTCCTGCGGACTGTGGACGCGGATGCTTGCGTTGCATTCTTTGGAGAGCACCTTGGCATTCGTCTGGCGTTGGACAAGACGGTTCCCCAGTGGGGTGGCCGCATGCTGTTTTTCCGAACGGGGAAACTCACTCTGGAGGTGATAGAGGTGGACAAAGATAAACCGGAAAAAGATTACTTTTGGGGGATAGCGCTGCAATGTAATAATCTTGAAAAGGCCATCAATGAGCTGGTGGACCAAGGCGTTGCACTTTCAAAAGTTAGAACGGGGCGTAAAGCTGGGACCCTCGTCGCATCGGTTAAGAGTCACTGCCTGGGAATTCCAACTCTTCTCATTGAGCCGGTAAAAACCTAGATTAATGCATCGGGTCAAATGCGTAGTTTATTGTGCTACACCTCGCAAGCAGATCCAACCCTCTAACCGACCTGCTACCTGCAGTGAAATACGATTGTGGTAGTGAGCAATGAGTGTCTCCGCCTGATCTTCAATTAACCCCGATAAAAGCAAAATACCACCGGGTTTCAATAAATCGACAAGAATATCGGACAGCTCCATTAGGGGGCCAGAGAGTATATTGGCGATAACCATATCAATCTCGTTGGCCAACGGCTGCAGTTCAACCTCACTCGGAAGTGCAATACTTAGCGCGGAGTCCACGATTTTGTTGCGGCGCGCATTTTCGCGGCTGGCGACGAGCGCTTGTGGGTCGTTATCCACCCCTAGAACATGCTCAGCGCCTAACTTCAAAGTAGCGATACCGAGGATCCCGGAACCGCAACCGTAGTCCACGATTTGCTTACCCACTAACGCCGTCTCGGCTATTTGGGACAGGCAAAGCGACGTGGTCGGGTGAGTACCTGTACCAAAGGCTAAGCCTGGATCTAGCAGTAGATTGATGGCGTTTGGGTCTGGTGGTTCGAGCCAGCTCGGACAAATCCACAGCTGCTCTCCAAACTTCATGGGCTGGTAGTGCTGCATCCACTCCCGCACCCAGTCCTTGTCTTCTAATATCTCGGTGCGATGGTTGGACTTCTCGATGGCTTCGATAGGGAAGCTGGCTAGTACACTCTTCATATCAGTACTGGCGTCGTAAAGGCCGGTGAGTCTGGTATGGCCCCATAAAGGAGTCTCTCCAACACCGGGTTCTAGCACCGGCTCGTCTGCGTTATCTTCCATGGTGACTGCCACAGCTCCGGTGGCTAGCATCAGGCCTTCTAGGAGCTCGATCTCGCCCGGGTGCGTATCCAGGCGCAATTGCAGCCAGGGCACTACTTATCGTCCAGCTTACTTTCCAGGTAGTGAATACTAACTCCGCCCGCTTTGAAAGACTTGTCCCTGACCAAGTCGCGATGTAGTGGAGTGTTGGTGCGAATCCCCTCGATGATTAACTCATCCAGAGCTTGACGCATTCTGCGTAGGGCAATGCCCCGGTCCTCTCCATAGGAGATAATCTTGCCAATCAGGGAGTCGTAGAAAGGAGGCACCGTATAACCGGCGTAAAGGTGTGAGTCCACTCGAATTCCCGGGCCACCGGGTGCATGAAAATATTTTACCTTGCCGGGTGAAGGCAAAAAGCTTTTAGGGTCTTCCGCATTGATTCTGCACTCGAAGGAATGACCTCTGATTTTGATATCACTTTGCTTCAATGACAGTGGCTCTCCGCTGGCAATGAGCAGTTGCTCGCGCACAATATCCACACCGGTGATCATTTCGGTCACAGGGTGCTCGACCTGTACACGGGTGTTCATTTCTATGAAAAAGAAGCAGCCATCCTCATACAAAAACTCGAAAGTACCAGCACCTCGGTATCCAATTTCGATACAAGCGTCGACACAGTTTTGGGCTACTTGGTTGCGGATATCATCCGGGATTCCAGGCGCTGGTGCTTCCTCGAGTACTTTTTGGTGGCGTCGCTGCAAAGAGCAGTCTCGGTCACCCAGGTGGATGGCGTTGCCCTGGCCATCGGCTAAAACCTGAACCTCGACATGCCTAGGTTTTTGCAGAAACTTTTCCAGATAGACCACGTCGCTGCCGAAAGCAGCGGCCGCCTCTGACTGGGTGACCTGTACAGAGTTTAATAGAGCCGCTTCGTTGTGGACGACTCGCATACCGCGGCCACCACCACCGGCGGCGGCTTTAATAATGACTGGATAACCGATTCGCCGAGCAACTTCCAGAGTATGTTGAGTGTCTTCTGTCAGCGGCCCATCGGACCCTGGGACGGTCGGCACACCGGCCTTCTTCATGGCCTCAATGGCCGATACCTTGTCGCCCATTAGGCGAATAGTGTCCGCTTTGGGGCCGATAAAAATAAAGCCGCTCTTCTCTACCTGGTCAGCAAAATCAGCGTTTTCGGCCAGAAAGCCATAGCCTGGATGAATGGCCGTCGCGTGGGTTATCTCCGCCGCACTAATCAGCGCAGGCACGTTCAAGTAAGACTCTGTCGAGGCAGCGGGGCCGATGCAAACCGATTCGTCCGCAAGCCGGACATGCATTAGATCTCCGTCTGCTTTAGAGTGAACAGCGACAGTCTGGATATCTAACTCTTTACACGCGCGTAATATACGCAGCGCAATTTCCCCGCGGTTGGCAATGAGCACCTTTTCCAGCTTGGGCATGGTTTATTCCTCAGGTGGTGTGTGGCTAGCGGTGCTGCTGGCTAAACAATTGAAACCAGAGGCTGATCGAATTCAACCGGCTCACCATCGCCCACCAGAACAGCTTCAATAGTGCCCGCTTTATCCGCTTCAATTTGGTTCATCATTTTCATGGCCTCAACGATGCAAATGACATCTCCAATTTTTACGGTCTGGCCCACCTCTACAAAGTTAGCCGATGTGGGTGAGGGTGACAGATAGAAAGTACCGACCATGGGCGAGCGAACCACATGCCCTCCTGCGCTTGGAGAAGATGTTTCAGGTACAGCAGCTGCAATTGGAGCTGCCACAGCAGGTGCAGCTTGTGGCGGCGGCATTTGCATCTGCATTTGCGGAGGAGCGTAAGTCATTGCACCGGCGGCCATTGCTTGTGCTGCGCCATTGCGACTGATGCGCACTGACTCTTCGCCCTCTTTTATTTCTATCTCATCAATGTTGGACTCTTCCAGCAACTCGATCAGTTTTTTTACTTTGCGAATGTCCATAATGTGGTCTCTTGGTTTTTACTGTTCAAGTTTTTGCAGGGCGGCCTGCAAGCCAAATTCATAACCTTGTGGGCCCAGACCGCAAATGACGCCCTGTGCCAAGTCGGAAAAATAGGACTTCTTGCGGAAATCCTCTCGAGCATGAGTATTGGATAGATGAATTTCTATAAAGGGAATGCCAGTTGCCGCCAAGGCATCTCTGATCGCTACGCTGGTATGCGTAAAGGCGGCTGGATTAATCAAAATATAGTTCACACCTTCATGGCGTGCATCCTGAACCCGCTCGACCAGTTCATATTCAGCGTTGCTTTGCATATTGAGCAGGTGGTGCCCGCGCTCCAGAGCCAGCTGCTCCAGTTTCAAATTGATGTCGCTCAAGGTAGTGCTGCCGTAGATCTCGGGCTCACGCTCGCCCAGCAAATTCAGGTTTGGACCGTGAAGGACAAGAATGGTGGCCATGGGAGTGGCACTCCGAGTAGTAACGCAATTTCAAGGAGTGTGCCGGAATTTAAATGGAATGTCTATGGGTTTAGCCGTTTTTGGAATTTGGACGATTTTCGGTGCTAAATTAAAGAAGTTAGCTATATTTAGTTAAACTAAATATCGGAGGCGCGTGAGCTATTTTACGGGTCGGCTATATCGTCGAATGCGCGATCAGCTGCGATCTACTCTAAAATTGTCGCAACTTTGCCCTTATTACTGCTAACTTGCAAAATCGCGGCCAATACTATGGATTTTGTTAACAACTGCGGGAGAATAAGGGGTTCTACCGCAGGATCTCCAGAATAGAGAATATAAAAGGGTATGCCATTGCGACCGTAGTTTGCCAAGTAAGCGGCAATGTCGGCGTCGTAGTTGGTCCAATCGGCCACCATGTAGGTAATGTCACTGTCTTTAAAGGCCGCACTGATCTCGTCTGTGAAAAGAACAGCCTGCTCGTTGGCAATGCAGCTAATGCACCAATCGGCGGTGACGTCGACAAATACCGGTTGACCAGAGCTGCGCAGTTGCTCCAGTGATTGTTCCGACCATGCGACATGACCCTCTTGAGATACGCGCTGGGAAGATTCATCGAGACCACGCCAGCTGGCCGCGGTCATCGCCGCTAACATACATGCGATCGCCATTCCCTTGCGCCAACCGCTAAAGCGCCACAGCCACAGGCCAAGGGCAATCAGCAATGCGCCCATTAACGCCAAAGCCATCGTGTTCACGCCAGTTTGTCTTCCAGCGACCCAGAAAAGCCAAATTGCGGTAGCATACAGCGGGAAGGCCAGGACCTGTTTAAGGGTTTCCATCCACGCGCCAGGTTTGGGCATGCGAGAACGTAAGCCTGTGTTATAACTCAGCAAGACCATCGGTGCGGCCATTCCTGCACCCAGTGCTGCAAAAACTCCAAGGGCAATAACGGCCGGTTGTGTCACGGCAAAACCCAAGGCTGTTCCCATAAAGGGAGCGGTGCAAGGGCTGGCTACAATGACCGCCAGCACGCCGGTGAAAAAAGAACCGCTAAGGCCCTCTCGCTCGGCTAGATTGCTGCCAGCTCCCATGACGCTGCTGCCAAATTCAACGACTCCCGAAAGGGAAAGGCCCATTACAACAAAGAGATAGGCCATTGCTATGACAAACCCCGGAGATTGCAAATGGAAGCCCCAGCCAATGGCCGCGCCTGCCCGTTGCAAAAATATAAGAATGGCGGCTACGAGTACGAAGCTGCAGACAACTCCCGCCGCGTAGACCCAGCTTTGGATATGGTGTTGATGATCGGCACTGCGGGCAAAGCTCAGCATTTTGAGCGACAGCACGGGGAAAACACAGGGCATGAGATTGAGAATACTGCCACCAAAGAAAGCCAACACCATCATATACAGTACTTTACTAAGTCCGACAGCCTCGGCCTGTGATGCGGTATCGCTAGTTTTTGGAGTCGCTGCTGCGGGTGCCTGCGCGTCAGTGGGTGTCACACTGCCGGTCGTAAAATCTACATCAAAATACTGCTTGTGAGGCGGATAGCACAGCCCTGCATCCGCACATCCCTGAGAGGCAACTTCTAGCTGGGCCTTGTCGGTATTCCGTTTGGGGCTTATTACAAGGTCCGCATCTTGATAGTAAACGCTTACCTCGCCAAAGTACTCATCGGTTTTCTCAAGCGCGGGTGGAAATTGTGTAGTGAGTTCAATCTCACCTAATTCGTCAGTTAACGTGAAACTGAACCGGTGTTGGTAGAGGTAGTAGGCCGGCGCTATCTGCCAGTAAAGGCGTATGCTGCCATCTGCTTGGACCTCAGTTTCCAGTTGATAGGCTTCCTCTACAGATAGAAACTCAACAACTGCCGCAGGGTCAAAAGGGTTGGCAGCTGTGTTACCCCCTAAGCCGGCGGTGAATCCGGTGTTGCTTATTAGCAACATCAAAACGGCGAGCGTCGCGCGCATGTAATCTCCTGATGACAATTTTATTTCGTCCACGTTTCTTTTTTCGGCGGGTGCGAGCGGTTTTGGTCGAAGCCTCTTGAGCACAGTGTACCAGCCTCGAACACTCCACCCAATTCCCGCACGAATGTGCTCTAGCGGAAGTGATATAATGATGAGACGTCCTAAGCAAGTAATAGTTTCAGCGACGTATTCACAACAGGAGTAATTTATTGATGAACCCGCTAAATATTTTGGCACTGAGCTGTGCGGTCTTGCTGGGTGTGTGTTCGACGAGGGCTATTTCCGCGCAGGCGCTATGGATTGAAAATGCCTGGATTCGGGCGATGCCGCCCACGCAGAGGATGACAGCAGGCTATCTCGATATTCGCAACAGCGGGGACGTCGCGGTTGAGATCACCGGGGCTCGTACCAAGATTGCCGCGCATGCTCAGATTCACGTAAGCCGCGAGGTCGATGGTTACGTGAGCATGCAGCGCCTTGATCAATTGACAGTAAACCCCGGAGAAACCTTGAGCTTGGCTCCCGGGGGAATGCACTTGATGCTGATGGGCATGGAAAAAATGCCCTTACCCGGCACCGATACTGATATTTGCCTGATATTGTCTTCTGGGAAGGAAATTTGTGCCATTGCGACGGTACGTAAGAGTGCTTCAGGGGTACAATCGCAGCACCATTAGTATCGTCGATGCTGGTGTTTGGGAAAGTATTTTTTGATCAATAGCGGTATGGAAGTATGAGCGAGACATTGAAGGGCAAGATGGCTGGAAGGTTAGACAGCCTGCGGGATGGAGAGGCTTTCCGGTGGCTGGGAGGCATTTTGGCGGTTTACCTCATCACCGCCACGATCTTGGGCATGTACTGGAGTATTGCGCCGGACCGCTTTGATGTTAGCGAAAACGCTGCAGCTTTGGCTGCCGAAAACCAGGGCTCTGTTGTAACGGGCTCGGTCACTACCGCTGCTGTGATGGGTGTCGTGGATACTCTGTTAGATAAATCTGGCGGATACCTGCACAACGATCGGTTTCCACCGGGCTTGTGGATGGATAACATGCCCAGCTGGGAATATGGGGTGTTAATCCAGGTCAGAGATATTTCTCGGGCCATGCGAGAAGTACACAGCCGTTCGCAGTCCCAATCCACCGAGGATCAGGATTTGTCGATGGCGGAGCCACTATTCAATTTTAAGTCCGATAGCTGGATTCTCCCCGCCTCCGAATCAGAATATTCTGATGCCAGAGAGTACACCCGAAAATATTTTGCTCGGCTGTCAGACACGCGTGAAAGCAACGCTCAGTTCTACGCCAGGGCTGACAATCTTCGTTATTGGCTGTCGACGGTAGATATGAGACTGGGCAGTCTATCTCAGCGCCTGAGCGCGAGCGTAGGTCAGCGCAGGTTGAATACTGATCTGGCCGGAGATGATAGCGCCACGCAGTCAACTGAAGCACCGTCAGAGATGCTGGTGCAGACGCCATGGACGGAAATAGACGATGTCTTTTATGAAGCCAGGGGCACCGCCTGGGCACTAATCCATTTTTTGAAAGCGGCCGAGGTGGATTTCGAAGATATTTTGCGTAAGAAAAATGCTCAAGTGAGCATGCAGCAGATTATTCGTGAGTTGGAAGCGACTCAGGATATGGTGTGGGCGCCGATGATACTCAATGGAACCGGATTCGGTACTCTCGCAAATCACTCACTGGTAATGGCGTCTTACTTAAGCCGTGCAAATGCAGCGATCGTCGATTTAAGAGACCTGATGTCTCAGGGTTAATCCAGCCGGTAGCGCAGTCGAGTGCCGGTCTCTAGAGAAAGACGAATTTCTGCGGCATCAAGTTCAGCTGGGAAGTAGGCTCCGGATACCTTGGCGTCTAAAATACTTGCCCCCTCCAGGTTGGTCTGGCGAAAGTCAATGCCGGAAAGGTCGCAGTTGCGGAAATAAGAGTTGCTAAAATCCAGATCTTTGGCGTTCATATAACGCAAATCTCGAGCTCGATAGTCTCCGCTGGTTAGTTCGCTACTGTCGATTTGATCTCTTTGCTCATTGAACCCCTTGATGTCTTCATTGCGCAGGAGCTGGTATAAGGGGTCTTTTTTGATATAAGGTTTTGTCATGGTGCTACCTCTAGAGTCAGGGGCCTGGTCGGGCGAGAATCTTTAATGTTAGACAGCTTAATCCACCGTGAGCGTTAAGCATAGCCCAAAAAGCCCGCTGACAACTTCCTTGGAGTCTGAGACGCCTATCCAGACTATTGAAGGTTTTCTGCTCACACGAAATTGGCGCGATGGTGATCGCGGAATTGATCTTGAATACTGGTTTGCCACCGAACGTGGACCGATCTGCGTCCTCGTGCAGGAACAGCGCAGTTTATTTTTCCTGACGCAATCGGAGGTCGAACAGGCCAAGAGTCTGCTCCGGTCCGAGCGTGGAGTGGAATTTAAACCGGTTGAACTGAAAGACTTCTCTTTGGCGGCTGTTGAGGCAGTCTACTTTCGCCGACATCAGCAGCTCCGTCGTTCGGCAGACCTTCTGCGCCAGCACGGACTCAACCCGCTTGAAAGCGACATCAATCCAGCAGAACGGTTTCTCATGGAGAGGTTTGTTGCCGGCAGTGCTCTGCTTCAGGGCGAACTCATGTCTCGCGGGGCGCACAAAGTGCTGCGCAATCCAGCCATCAAAGCCGCGTCCTATAAACCCGCCCTGAGCGTCGCATCCATTGATATTGAAACGGCGATGGATGGCCTGCAGCTTTTCTCTATTGGAGTACATGCTGTGCGCAGTGAAGAGCACACGCGCTTTGTACTTATGCTGGGTGAGGGTGCCTCTCAAGATTGGGTTATTAGTTATTCCTCTCAGCGTGAATTATTGCTGGCGTTTATTCAGTGGGTCGAAGAGTACGATCCGGATATTATGATTGGCTGGAACGTTGTTAATTTCGACTTCTGGTATTTGCAGCGAGTCGCGGATCATGAAGGGATTCGCCTGTCTTTGGGCAGGGATAAGCGTGTGACTCACTGGCGCGACCTGGATGACGAAGGCCAGCGAAAGACTTTGCAGATACCCGGGAGAGTGGTACTCGACGGCATCGAGCTACTCCGCGCTGCATTCTATCGATTTGAGAGCTTCTCTTTGGAAAACGTATCTCGAGAAATCTTGGGCGACGGCAAACTTCTAAGTGGCAGCGGGAGAGGGCATGAAATCTCCGATTTGTTTAGGGAAGATAAAACTGCACTTGCGCAATACAATCTTAAAGATTGCGAACTTGTCTCGGACATTTTTGCAGCAACGGGGTTGTTAGATTTTGCACTGGCGAGAACCTTCATGACGGGTTTGAATCTCGACCGCCTGGGTGGCTCGGTCGCCTCTTTCGATAATCTATACTTGCCCCGCTTGCACCGCTCCGGTTATGTGGCGCCCATCGCCAGCACTGAGCTGGTGGGTAGTCCCGGTGGATATGTCCTTGATTCCACTCCAGGTATCTACGATCACGTTCTGGTACTGGATTTTAAGAGCCTTTACCCCAGTATTATCCTTACTTTTTTCATAGACCCTTTGGGTCTGGCTCTGGGCGTGTCGGGTGATGTTGCTGATGCAGAGTTAGTCGAGGGTTTTGAAGGGGCGAAGTTTGTGCGAGACGGGCATATTCTTCCCGGGCTTATTCGCCAGTTGTGGGATAAAAGAGATGTGGCAAAATCGGCAGGCGATTCAGCATTGTCTCAGGCGATTAAAATTATTATGAACTCATTCTATGGTGTCCTGGGTACACCCGGTTGCAGGTTCTTCGACCCGCGCCTGGCAAGTTCTATTACGCGACGCGGTCATGAAGTTCTGCAGAGAACACGCGACTATATCGAGTCGGCAGGTCAAAAAGTTATTTATGGTGATACAGATTCTGTTTTTGTGTGGATAGAGGACGCAGCTGATGAAGCCAGTGCGATGACAGTTGGAAAAGAGTTAGAACGCAAGCTAAATAACTTTTGGAGTGCGACTTTGCGTGAGGAATTTCAGTTGGATTGCGCGTTGGAATTGGAGTTTGAAACGCACTATAAGCGCTTTCTTATGCCGACCATTCGCGGTTCAGACAAGGGCAGTAAAAAGCGCTATGCCGGTGTTGTCAGTACGAAGGCGGGTGACAGGCTTATCTTCAAGGGTTTGGAGAATGTACGTACCGATTGGACCAAAGTTGCTCGCGATTTTCAGGAAGAACTTTACAGGCGTATTTTTATGCACGAGCCCTATGAGGGTTTGGTGGTCGATACGACGGCCCGTGTATTGGCAGGTGAAGTGGACGAGCATCTTGTCTATCGCAAGCGATTGCGCCGCAAGTTAAACGAATATCAACGCAACGTTCCTCCGCACGTTCAGGCTGCAAGGCTCTGCGAGGAGCGAGGCTTACCCATTCCTTCTCGAGGTGATTGGATAGAGTACGTGATCACAACCAGCGGCGCGGAACCCGCCGCAAAGCCTTTTGCGAATATTGACTACCAGCATTACGTCGACCGCCAGTTGGAACCGGTTGCGGACGGAATTCTGAGGTTTGTAGACAACTCGTTTCGCGCCTTGGTTGACAAGCAAATTACGCTTTTCTAGCGTCTAAAAAATGCCCCTCATCAATTAATCACCTGAGACTTAGTCTGCGAAGAATTCCGCCCGTAGTTCCGCATACTCATTCGCGGCAAGACGAGGTCCGTATTTCGATACAATCTTGCCGGCGGCGAGACTGGCGAAACGACCAGCGGTGGCGAAGTCTTCACCATGGGTGATGGCGTACAGAAATGCACCGGCATACATGTCGCCTGCGCCATTGCTATCCAGAGCGTTTACCGGGTGTGCATCAATGTTGGTTGTTGTGGTGCCGTCGAACACGATCGAGCCTCTGGCTCCCAGGGTTAAAGCAAAACTGTTAGCGGTCTTCTTCAACCCCTCAATGGCTATGTCTAAATCCTGTGTATCCGACCAACCCTTTGCCTCCGCTTCGTTGCAAAAAATTAGATCGATTTTTTCCCCGATCATTTCCTGCATGCCTTCTCTGAAAAACTCGACCATTCCAGGATCGGAGAAACTTAGCGCCGTTTTCACGCCGGCAGCCTCAGCGATTTCTCGCGTTTTGATTGCAGCTTGGCGACTGGTATCGGAAGTCACACGATAACCCTCTATGTAAACCCATTCGGAGTCTTCAATGGCCTTGCCGTCTACCTGGTCCAAAGACAGTGTGTCATTAATAGCCAGATACGAGTTCATGCTCCGCTCGGCATCGGGGGTAATCAAGACCAGGCACTTTCCGGTGATACCACTTTCACGCGGCCCCGTCATGCTGTGATCAACGCCGGCGGACTCAAGATCAGCGATGTAAATATCGCCGTCTATATCGTTGGCTACTATGCATGACATATAGGCGGGTGCGCCAAATCCGGCAGTAGCGATAACAGTGTTTCCTCCGCTTCCACCGCTGCTGTGCACCGCGGTGATCAGATGACCTTGCAGGTGAACAAGCAGCTCATTTAGCCTGTCTTCATCTACCAAAGTCATCAGGCCCTTTTCAACGTTCATGGCCGCAAGATCAGAATCGTCAACCTTAATTTCTGTGTCAACGAGTGCGGCTCCGATGCCATAGACTTTGTATTTTTTCATGCGCTCTAATGCCCTGTGTTAATTAGTCGGCTATTATCCTGATCCTCACTCGAAATGAAAGCGTGAAGGGTGCACTGTGTTGTACACTCGCCAACGATGATTCGTACCCGCCACCTCTTACTTAAGTTTGCCATTGCCGGTTGCGTCATAGCGGGACTTATTCTTGCTTATTTTGACGCAAAGATTACCAGTACCTTTACCAATAAAATGTGGGAGCTGCCCGCCACGGTCTACGCGAGACCACTGGAGTTGTTTGTTGGGGCCAACCTTACAAAAAGCGATCTGGCCTTCGAGTTAGAATCACTGGGTTATCGGCCTGTCTCTGCGCCCGACGAACCCGGTCAGAGCGCGCAGAATGGCAATCGCTTCGATATTTACGCCCGGGGATTTAAATTCCCTCAGGAGCTGGAACCTCGGCGACGTGTCAGAGTCGTTTTGGAAGGTGGTCGTGTGGCGTCGCTTTCTTCTCGGGGTTTAGACCTTGATTTAATGCGCCTGGACCCCGTTAGAATCGGGGGTATCTACCCCTCGCACGGTGAAGACCGATTGCTAGTGCGGGTTGACGATGTTCCAGAATCAATTCGTTTGGGCCTGCTAGCGGTTGAGGACAGGGATTTCTATGAGCATTGGGGTTTTTCTGTTACCGGTATTGGCAGGGCGTTGCTCAGTAATCTGCGCTCTGGTCAGGTGGTTGCCGGTGGTAGTACGATCACGCAGCAATTGGTGAAAAATTACTACCTCACTCCAGAACGAACGCTGATTCGCAAATTGACTGAAGTCGTGATGGCGGTGTTACTCGAATTTCACTCTACTAAGGATGAGATTCTAGAGGGCTATATAAACGAGGTCTACCTCGGCCAGGAAGGCCCCAGATCTATTCACGGTTTTGCCCTGGCTGCACGTCACTACTTTGATACCCCGCTGGACCAATTGGGCTTGCATCAGCAAGCTTTACTAATAGGGATCATCAAGGGACCCTCTTTGTATAACCCACTTAGGAACCCAGACCGAGCGCGCCAACGCAGAGATGTAGTACTCGATGTCATGGCTGGACAAGAGGTGATCTCTCCTGAGCATGCGCTTATCGCTAAGGCCATGCCTCTGGGTTTGAATGTGCAGGGGCGATTTCGAAATTCATACCCCGCCTTTCTCGATCTGGTGCGCAGGCAGTTGCGCCTCGAATATCATGATGACGACCTCACCACACTTGGACTCAGTATTTTTACGAGTTTTGACCCACTCATACAGCGCAATATTGAACGTAGTACCACCCAGGTAATGGATGAGTTGGACAGTACCGGAGTGCTGCAATCGGCGACAGTAGTCACTCGGTTTGATACCGGAGAAGTAGCCGCTGTGGTGGGAGGGCGCAACGTCCGCTATGCCGGTTTTAATCGGGCATTGGATGCTCGTCGGCCAGCCGGTTCGCTGCTTAAGCCTGCTGTCTATCTTGCCGCCTTGGAACAACCAGAAAAATATACTCTTGCCACCCCGCTTGAAGATTCTCAAGTAACGGTAGAAGGTCCGAGCGGAAACCAGTGGCAGCCTCGTAATTTCGACCGTGTCTCCCACACAGATGTGTTACTGCACACATCGCTGTCAAAATCTTACAACCTCGCTACCGCGCGATTGGGTATGACTATTGGTTTGGATTCAGTGGTTGATATGCTTAGAAGGCTGGGCATTGATGGCCCTATACCGGAGGTACCCTCATTGACTTTGGGGGCCGGGGAATATTCACCCATGCATATGGCAGCGATGTATCAAACTATTGCCGCTGGCGGCTTTCGTATGCCGCTGCGCAGTATCCGGGATATTGTTGATTCTCGGGGCCAGGCCCTGAAGCGTTATCCGCTGGAATACGATAGAACCGTCAGCTTGCAAGCGATGCACCTACTGCACTACGCAATGCGCGAAGTGGTTCGAGAAGGGACGGGAAGAGGCGTTTACCGCTTTCTCAAAAGTGATTTTGAAGTGGCTGGGAAAACCGGCACGACCAATGAAAACCGAGATTCCTGGTTTGCCGGCTTTAGCGGTGATTTGCTGGCGGTGTCCTGGATTGGTTACGATGATAATGAAAGTACACAGCTGACAGGCAGTAGTGGAGCGCTCAAGATCTGGGCTCACTTTATGGCTGCAGCGAGTAAACAGTCGCTAAGTTATCGCATGCCCGATGGTATTGAGACACACTGGATAGACAGTCGAACAGGGCAGCTGACGTTGGAAGGTTGCCCGAATGCCCGTTTGCTGCCATTTATTGTCGATTCCCAGCCACTGGGAAGTACGCAATGCGAAATATCTAAAACGCCTGTGCGAGATTGGTTTCAATCACTGTTTGGCCGAGGGAAGTAATGTCAAAACTGTACTGTGCGACCAAAGTTCTCTGGCTGTACTCAATGATTTTTTTTGGGGGTTGCTCTATATACAGTATCCCCGGGACTGAGCCGGCCCCCGTTGAGCCAGAGCCTGTATACACTCCGGTTGAGCCTGTTACTGAGGCAACCAAACCAGAACTCGAGCCGGCTGAGCCAGAGCCAGATACCTCGAGCGCCTACAAGGGTTTGCTCAATAAGGCAAACAGTGCGGCCGCTCGCGGCGACTACGAGCAAGCTCTGGCATTGTTGGAGCGTGCTCAACGCATCGATCCCGATGCAGGAGAGATTTATCTGAGTTTGGCGAAGACCTACCGCGCCAAGGGCGATGACTCGCTGGCAGCCGCCACGGCAGAACGCGGAATGCTTTACTGCGATGGCCTCCTGCAGTGTGAGGCCTTGCGTGCATACTTACGCTAAGGCGTTTCCAAGGCTACTCACAGTTTACTTCAAACCCTTCTTCTACTGCTCGAAAACTCAAATGCTGGTTAATGCATCTCGGGACATCGCCAGCTGAGTGACTCACGAAAATAATCTGAGTGTCTGAATTTTCGGCTATGTGATCGATTGCCCGCAGTATCAATTTGCGATGGTGACCATCTAATCCCAGTGTGGGCTCATCTAACAGCAGTATTATTGGAGACTTCACCATGGCGCGGGCTAATAAAATCATGCGCTGTAGGCCGAAAGAAAGTTCGTCGAAGCCCTGCTTGGCATAGGACCCTAAGCCTAGCGCCGCCAGCCACTGCTCGGCGATATCTTTTTGAGTGTCGCCCCATTCATCGTACAAGCCGATTGTATCGAAGAACCCGGACACAACCACCTCTATGACTTTCATGCCGCGAACATAGTTTAGATGTAGTTGTGTATCCAGCTGGCCGTATTTTTGTTTTATATCCCAAACGCTCTCGCCGCTCCCGCGGCGAATTCCAAACAGTGTTATGTCCTGTCCATACGCTTTGTGGTTGTCCCCGGTGACGAGGCTCAATAGCGTGGTTTTTCCACACCCATTGGGTCCGGAGACACAGCAGTGTTGACCGTGTTCAAAGCGCCAGCTGACTTTCCTCAGAACGTCTAGATCACCGTAGCTTACTGAGATCTTATTCAGTTGCAGCAGTGGCCCTTCCCCCGGGAGAGCATAGTGCCGTGGTGCGGGGGGCGGTAGTTGTTCCAGTTCAAATAGCGCTGGGTTCATCAGCTCATGAACACATCGACTTGCTAAAACTTCAGAGCGTGGTCCCTGTGACACGATCTGACCACGATCCATCGCCATAATGTGGCTTACCGATGCAGGCACATCCTCCAATTGTCGACACAGCAACATGATCGGTAGCTCGCTATTGAGTAGTTCATCTATAACGACTTTCAATTCACTCTGGCTGGCGGCGTCCAGGCCATCCAGCGGGCTATCTAGAATCAGTAGGCCGGGATTACTCAAAATGGCTTTTATCAACAGCGTTTTGCGCATTTCTCCTGTAGATATAAATCGAAGCCCGCGTTTCAGGATATGACCAATCCCGAGTCGCTCTACCCATTGAAGATACAGGTCATCCGGATCTCTGTTTCCGAGTATGATTTTTGCCACTCGGGTGCCCGGATCATTTGCATCTGCTCGAAACTCTGAATCGTCCAATTTCTTGTCCCTATCGCAAAGGGATTTTTGCTGTTCGAAACAAACATACGCAATGCCGGAATTCTCCAGCGCCTCAGAACGTAGTACAGTGCCCGAGGCATGGTTATTCTGCCGGCAGATAACGTTTGCCAAGCTTGTTTTCCCTGAACCGTTCGGGCCAAGGCAGACCCACTGTTCGCCCGGTAATACATTCCAATTGATGTCCTTCAAGGCCGGTAGTGCTCTATAAACCAAGCCGACATTGACGAGTTGCAAGATTGCAGTGGGGTTGTTCATTTTTGTACGACTTCTCACCAAGGCTGGGCGCCCTAGAATAATGCCTCTTGCCAGCGCTCGCTAGTACTGGCTTAATCTCGAATCCTTTTTAGTAAATGGTTGGTTTGTGTCGGTATCGCTTTTACAGTTAATTGAAACCGAGTTATCTACTTATAGTCCCGGTAAAAAATTGCTGCGGCCGCTGATGAAGCGATCAGCTGTGGCG
>JBLGAR010000025.1:0-44000 GCA_047612385.1 Cryomorphaceae bacterium
TATCAATGAAGTGACGAAGCACTTTAACACTGATTTCTTCGACCGAACCGCCGGTGGTGGTAACCAGGATGCCTCGCCGATCTTCGTACTCGGCTTGCCCCGATCCGGCTCCACTTTAATCGAACAAATTTTAGCTAGCCACTCGCAGGTCGAGGGCACAGGCGAGCTACCCTACATCAAACGACTGACCCAAACATTCAATACTAGGGCCCACCGCGCGCTGCGATACCCCGCCGTATTAAAGCGGCTGGACTCCAGGAAACTAACGCTGTTAGGTGCGAGATACCTTGAATTAGCATCGAAACACCGCAGCGACACCTCTCTCAGATTCGTCGATAAAATGCCTGAAAACTTTCTACACGTTGGCTTTATTCATTCCATTTTTCCCAACGCCAAAATGATTGACGCACGACGTCATCCCCTGGACACCTGCGTATCAAACCTGAAACAGCTATACGCTCGTGGTCAAGATTATTGCTACGACCAAACAGAAATTGGCGAATACTACCTGCAATATCAGCGTGTAATGGATCACTGGAACGATGTACTGCCCGGTCGTGTGCTCCGAGTACAATATGAGGATATCGTAGGAGATCTAGAAACCCAGGTAGAGCGCATTCTGCACTATCTTGAATTGCCACGGGAAGATCAGTGCCTACGCTATTATCAAAATGACCGTGCTATTCAAAGCGCAAGTTCAGAACAGGTTAGGCTTCCAATATACGGCGATGGGATTGGCAACTGGGGTCATTTCGACTCTGATCTTGACGGGTTAAAGAGCGTGCTTGAACCCATTCTGGCTCAATACTCCTAGAGATTAGCCATAGGAATTTCTGACTTCATTAACAACTACAGTCACGGTTTGAGTTCATTATTTGCTAGCATTGGCCCTGCGCTCAGTGCCCCAGCTCAAACAACTATCCAGTAATTGCTCGGAGAAAGCAGTGAACAAGCTATTGTCAAAAAGAACCATTCAATACGTCACGTTAGCATTGGTCCTTGGCCTGGCTCTGTACAACGGTGTTCAAGACACTTCCATCGGAACCTGGGCAGATTCAGAACAGTCCCTAACAAACAACGCACAGGTCAATAGCGCTTATGAGAGCCGGCAAAGCGATGTGCAGGTGAACGGGGTCGGACAAGTCGTTAAAGTCCTTCCAGATGATAATAAAGGCAGCCGCCATCAAAAAATGATACTAAAAACTTCTTCGGGCCTAAGGCTCCTGATCGCGCACAATATCGATTTAGCACCGCGCATCGGCAATATTCGCGAGGGAGATAGCGTTGAATTCTATGGTGAATACGAATGGAATGAAAAAGGCGGTGTGATACATTGGACCCACCATGACCCCGTCGGGCGACATATACACGGCTGGCTAAAGCATCAGGGCGAAATCTACCAATAGGGAGCTGCGGTTAGCCCGACAATCTTCGTGGTCCAGAGTATTACCGCCTGTATTGCAATGGCCTTGGTTTTCATGATTCGGCCTGACCCAGATTCTGGGGCGGTACATAGTCAAAAATAAAGTTTACCCTGCCCTCGTCACCTTTATTCATGACGCTGTGTTGTTTCTGATTATTGATTTCGTAGACCTTGCCTACTTCAAATTTATAGGATTTACCATCCAACATAAATCGCACCCGCGGATTAGTAACTAGGGGAATGTGAATCCGATGTCCAAAATGAAACGAGGGGTGTTTGTCTTTGTGAGGTTTGATAATACCCCCGGGTATCAATCTTGCGGCCATCGCGCGAATGATGGTGCCTCCTGGCGGATAGTGTTGCTCAAGTATTTCATGCATCAACGGAACGGCCTGCTCTGCTAGCAAATCCCAGCCCTGCTCTCGACAGACTTCTATATTCGGCCACCCGGCACCATCGGTAAAGACCATCACGATGGACTGTGTCTGCTCGTGAACCTCGTAGTTATCCTGACGATACTCATTGCCGAGCCAGGCGGAATCATCCAACCCCAGGATCACATTCTGCAAACCTGTAATGTCAAATTCGCCCAGTTCTCTCAGCGGCTGACCGATGTCCATTGATACCTACCTTTTTGCGTTTAGAGTCCTTGCGAATTTACCATAGAAAGACAATGATACGGAATCTCTCAATCGAGCGTTAGACCAAGCTCTGATGGGTTATTACGACATTGGCTTGGACAATCTAGGAACCGCTATGACCGATATTCTTCCAGGAAATCTCGAAGCCACCCTACCCAGTAGCTGGTATCTCGATGACAGCATTTACGCGCTGGAGTGCGAACACCTTTTTTTCACTGAGTGGATATGTGTAGCCCGCGAGGAAGACATCGAGCAGCCTGGTGACCACAAAGTGCTGGACCTGCATGGAGAGAGTATTCTCTTATTGCGAAATGCCGACGGTGAACTGCGCGCATTCTATAACGTTTGCCGCCATCGGGGCGCCCAGCTATGCCCGGTTGGCGAACAGGAAGATTCCAACAATCGTCTACCTCTGCGGGGCGGCGTTATAAACGGGCGCAGCATCATGTGCCCTTACCACTCCTGGACTTATGACCTGAACGGTCAATTGCTACGAGCGCCTCATATGGGCGACGACACGGACTTTAAAGTCGATGATATCCAACTTCATCACGTTGGATGTGAAAGTTGGGGCGGTTTTATATTTCTGAATTTATCCCCCAACAAGGCACCCGATTTTTCTGCGAATATCGCCGAAATTGCGCAGCGCTACACTCGATATCCTCTGGCCGAACTTAGAATTGGCCAACGTATTCAATACGAAGTGGATGCCAACTGGAAGGTCCTGTGTGAAAACTACAACGAGTGCTATCACTGCGGCCCCATTCACCCCGAGTTGTGTCAAATCGTTCCCTCCTTTAAAAACATGGGCGGCGCTGATCTCGATTGGGACCGAGGGGTGCCCCATCGCGAAGGGGCGGTTACTTTTACAATGTCGGGCACTACAGACAGACGAATGTTTCCCGGGTTGAATGCGGATGAGCAGATTCGCCACAAAGGGGATCTCATTTATCCCAATCTCTTTCTAAGCCTGGCAAGCGACCACGTGGTCGCGTTTATTCTGCATCCAAAGAATGCAGGGCAAACTTTAATCGATTGTCTGTTTCTATTTGAAACCCATGAATTAGAAAAGCCTGACTTCGACACGTCAGATGCTGTGGATTTCTGGCATTTAGTGAATCGGCAGGATTGGAGTATTTGTGAACGCGTCCAAAAAGGAATGGCAGCGCGGGTGCATACACGCGGCGTCTACGCCCCCATGGAAGACTGGAACCTCGATATTCGAAGATATGTCACGGACCGCATCGGCGGGCATGTCTAAATTACAGGCCCCGGAGGGTATTCAGCGATCGGGATATCTCTGAGATACAGCGCGTCAGGTTTGGCATCGAGTTCACGTGCGTACTCGTGGCCAGAGTAAACCGCGTGAACCAAGGCACCGGCAGCCAGGGCGTCGCCGATTCGCTGTACAGATTTCACACCGGCTTCGGCCAAACATTCGGGCGTCTGAGCTGATAGGCGTTGATAGAGTTCATCATTGGGTAACCTCAGCCCGACTATCACAACCGATGCGGCAGTGGCGTATTGTGGCTGCCCGGTAAAGATATTGGACAGTGAAACGCGCTCTCCATCGAACGCGTCAAGTAATACCTGTGTGGATATGTCCACGTTCAATTTGTGGAGTGACTGATGCACAAAGGGTTGCTCGTTGGTCATGATCGTCCAGGCAGAGGCATGTCCTGCAGGTGTTGCGTAAGACACCTTCAGACCTTTAATTGCAAGATATTCCGCAATAGATCCACCGAGATAGTAATTGTCAAAATCATAGACCAACACCGGCCCCGCAGGCACGACACCTTTGGCGAGATCATCGGGTGTATACACCTGCGGGCCCTCTAATGAGCCCTTTGGAATCTCAAGAGATGAATACAGCGCCTTAGTCCAATGGGCTCCTGTAGCCACTGCGATTTGATTGTGCTCCAGGGCGAGAACATCTTCTACACCCAGCTCACTTTCAGTGTAAAGGTTGACGTTGCCCATCTGTTTAAGTGCATAAAGACGATAGTCTGCAACTCTACCCCAGGTACTCAGTCCCGGGAGCGAGGTCTCAAAGCGCAGCCTTCCACCCATTTCACTGGCACTATCGGCAATGGTGACCTGGTATCCGCGCTTCGCTGCAATTAACCCGGCCTCCAGGCCCGCAGGCCCTCCCCCGACGATGAGAACTGAATCGCTGCTGCCGGCGCGGTCAAACTTTTCCGGGTGCCATTTTTTACGCCACTCTTCGCCGGCTGTGGCATTTTGTGTACAGCGCACGGGAACGCCGTCGTGCCAGCTGGAGATACAAATATTGCAGCCTATGCATTCGCGAATCTCGTCTTCTCGCCCCTCACGAATCTTATTGGGTAAAAAGGGATCTGCAATGGAAGGTCTGGCTCCACCTATTAAATCCAGAATGCCGCGCTTAATCTGCGAAACCATGGTATCGGGTGAGGTAAACCTTCCCACACCGACCACGGGCTTGTTGGTCATTTGTTTTACAAAATCAATAATGGGTTCATGGGCTCCCTCTGGACGGAACCTCGAAGCGCCACAGTCGGTAGGGCTGGAGTCCATCTTCACATCCCACAAGTCCGGCAGATCCGCAAGCAAGGTAACGACCTCGTGTGCCTGAGACGCATAATGATCACTGGCTTTGCCGCGCAATTCCTCCAAGCTGATCCGAAGGGCCACCCCACACTGATCACCCACGGCGTCTTTGGTCGCCTCAATGAGCTCGCGAACAAAGCGAACCCTGTTTTCTACGCTGCCGCCGTAACGGTCTGTACGTTGGTTGTATTCCTCCAGTAAAAATTCATAACCGAGGTAGCCCATACCCGCGTAGATATACACTATGTCAAAACCGGCACTCACCGCGCGCTTGGCGGCGTCAACCTGCCAGCCGATTACATCTCGAATGTCTCCAGCGTCCATGATCCTCGGTCGGTGATTGCCCATGAAACCCACATGGGTAGCGGCCCAGGGAATACCCGAGGGCGAATACGGGGCTATTCTGGAGGTGCGGTTCATAACCGACGCTCCGCCATGCCACAACTCCACAGCGGCCAGTGAGCCGTGCTTGTGGATCGCGTCACAACACATCGCGTGAGAACGGATATCATTGTCATCCCAGAGCCGGGCGAAAGGTAAAGGACTATCGTCTGAAGACGGGTGTGTCGACACAGCGCCTGTTGTAACGACACCCCAGCCTCCCTCCGCTTTCGTCTCGCGAAAGGCAGCTCGCACTCTGGGGTTCGCTTCGGTCATGCCGCTGGCATGGGGCACTTGGTAGAAGCGGTTTGGCGCGACCACTGGGCCGATTTTTACCGGTTCAAATAACACGTCATAATTAGGGTTCACAAGCACTCCATACATCACACTCACGGTGGTAATAGTATTCACGATTTGCAGCCGCGAGTACATCTTGGGAGCTCACCTCAGCGCGTTTTTTTGCAAGCGGTGAACTCAATTAAAGAAAGCGAAATAGCTGGCCTAAAACCGGGTAAATTTATATGATTTAAGCTCGTGCGCCGTCAAGCACCAAAACCTTTCATCATTCGTATTAGCAACTCTTAGGATCTCGTGTGACCGAACCCTTAAATCTTCAAACTTCCTTCAACCGCGCAATTGATTTGCTCAAAGAGAATGCGCAACAAGAGGCAGAATCTCTGTGTCGAGCAGCCATTGCGCAAGAGCCCAGCGATGTTAACTTTATCGCTTTGCTGGGAACGGTCCTACTACGCAAAGGAGACCTGGAAGAGGCTGAAATTCAGCTGCGTAGAGCCGTTACAATCGCACCTGGATTTCCCCGCCTACAGGAAGACCTTGGCACCGTACTCTTAAACCTGAAGAAACCAGCAGACGCCCTACCCCACCTGCTCAAAGCAGCAGAACTCACGCCCGACAATGCAGAGGCTTTTTTCAAACTCGGCGGAGCACTGAAGGCTCTAGGAAAACACGAAGAGGCCGATCGCGCCTTTCAACGCTCTACTACTTTGTCGCCGCAAAAAGGCCAGATGGACCAGGCGGCTACACTGTTCGCCCAGGGGAAGTATCGCGAATCGGAGAAGCTCGCCCAGGATCTACTCAGGCGTAACCCTCGCGATGTTAACGCGGCGGTTTTACTGGCAAGAATCGCCATGGAAGCGCGCGCCTTCGAAGATGCAGAAGCGCTACTGCGGCGCGTCGTAGAGATTGCGCCGCGGTTTATCGAAGCATGGCACGATCTCAATACAGTTTTGAAAGAGCAAAATAAATTTGATGATGCTGTACAGGTACTCAACAGGGCCATCGAACTCGTTCCAGGAAACCCCATCTCCCACTATTTCCGCGCCGCCGCATTGGCCATGGACTCACGACCCGATGAAGCAGAGCACTCCTATTTAAAAGCGATAGAACTTGATCCAAAGCTCTCTGGTGCGCATCTCGGTTTGGGCCACGTCCTTAAAACTCTGGGCCGCCAGGAAGAGGGCATTGCCGCTTATCGGGCTGCCATGGCACTGCGGCCCAACTTTGGAGAAATTCACTACAGTTTATCAAACCTGAAGACCTTCGAATTTACCGACGCAGAAATAGACGACATGGTCGGTAAGTTGGAAAGAGAAGAGCTCAGCAAAGAATCGATAGTGCACTTTGCTTTCACTTTGGGAAAAGCCTTCGAAGACAGCAAGGACTATGACCGCGCTTTCGAATATTACAGCCGTGCCAATGCGGCACATCGAGATACCATTGCCTATGACCCCGTTCAGACCGAATTAATTCACCAAAATATTCGAGACACTTTTACCCCTGAATTGTTTGAGCGTGCAGCCCAAGAAAACGCCGGATGCCAGGATGCCTCGCCCATCTTTATCCTCGGCCTGCCGCGCTCTGGATCAACGCTATTGGAGCAAATACTGGCAAGCCATTCACAAGTCGACGGCACCAGCGAGCTACCCGATTTAAGCCTTGTATCGCAGTCTCTGACCGATCGACGCACCGGAGTTAATTATCCCGGTGTGATACCTGATCTATCCGCGGCGCGCCTCACAAGCCTGGGAGAACAATACATCAAGCAAACCATGCGTCATAGATTAGGCGCTGCACACTTTACCGACAAAATGCCGAATAACTTTCCACAGGTAGGCCTTATTCAACTCATTCTACCCAATGCGAGAATTATCGACGCGCGAAGACACCCCCTGGACAGCTGCATGGGTTGCTTCAAACAGCATTTTGCCAAAGGACAGAATTTTACCTACGATCTGTTCGAGCTGGGCGAGTTTTACCTGGAGTACCAACTGATGATGGACCACTGGGACAAAGTGCTTCCAGGCAAGGTTTTGCACGTGCAGTATGAAGAGGTAGTCGCCGATCTTGAAACTCAGGTGCGACATATTCTGGACCACTGCGGGCTTCCTTTCGAGGAGAGCTGCGTGAACTTTCATCAGAACGACCGCGCGGTCCGAACGGCTAGTTCAGAACAGGTACGTCAGCCAATTTACTCTGGGTCGGTCAATACCTGGAAGCGTTTTGAGAAGCATCTTCAACCGCTGATCGATGTAATAGAACCCATACTCCCCCCTGGGGAATACGGTGTGCAACAGTGACCGAACAGCCCATTAAACTGCCTAAGCTTATCGCCAGCTCTGTAGTAAGAGGCAGCGAAAAAGGTCAGAGCCACGGCGGTATTTACACGGTCGATTTCGCGAACCAAGCTGTACAACAACATCTCGATTGGAACCGTGGGGATATCGACTTCTCTGGTCGAGGTTGGGATAGAGGTTTACGCGGTATCGCTTTCACCGATGAAGAAGTGTTTATCGCCGCCAGCGACGAACTGTTTTGTTACACCCCCGACTTTCAACTAATAGATTCCTACACCAACCCCTACTTGCGGCACTGCCACGAAATAAGCCGGCAGGATAACACTTTGTTTCTCAGCTCTACCGGCTGTGACAGTTTGCTGGCTTTCGACCTCTCCACCCGCAGTTTCGTGTGGGGTTTATACATAAGCCGCAATGGTAAAAAATGGGTGTCGCAACCTTTTGATCCTCGCACTTCCGGCGGGCCCGCACTGACGAATACCTACCATATCAATATGGTGCACGTTGAGCCCTCCGGTATTTACTTTAGCGGGCTACACACAAAAGCGATGCTTCATCTGAACGGAAAAATGGACATTAGCGAGATCTGCAACCTGCCCCAGGGAACGCATAATGCCCAGCCCTTTAAAGGTGGCGTAGTATTCAACGATACTCAGAACGATGTCGTGCGCTATGTATCGCGAGATGGGGCGCAACAATCAATGGCAATCCCAAGCTATCCGCAATCGGATCTGGAGTTTGTCGGGGTTGACGATTCGCGGATTGCCAGACAGTCCTTTGGCCGAGGTTTGTGTGCCGCAGGAGATCACTACATTGCCGGGGGCTCATCGCCATCTACTATTAGCCTTTATGATTTGCGCAACGGAGAACGCGCGGCTGTCGTAAACTTGACGATGGATATCCGCAATGCGATTCACGGGCTCGAGGTTTGGCCCTTCTAGCTTAGAAGTTATACCTCAAACTAAAGTTTGCTCGCCGCGGTCTGATAATGTTGACGCTACTGCGTCCAAAGAACGTGTCGAAGTCCGTCGAATCGTCATAAGTTGTTCCTCGCTCGTCGTCAAGATTCATGACGGCAAAACGCGCAGTCCAATTACCTGATTCATAGCCCAAGACAATATCGGTTTGGGAATAGTCTTCCTGAACCACTCTCGGAGAACTCGCCGCGTCAGTCAGCTGGTTTAGCGACTCACCTGTATAACTATGCTGCAATCGCACATAAGCTTCATCATCGCCAAACCAATCCGTGGCCCAGCTATACTCGGCGTAGGCGGACCAGGCTAAATCGGCAAATAGGGGCAGCTCTGACGTGGGCTCGAGCCCCAAACTAGCCTGCCCTCCTTCGAATCGATCATCGGCGATGGTCGCTGGCGCTTCAACTTCAGCTTTATCTATATAGGTCAGATTAAAACCCACCCGCAGCCCTTCAGACACCGCCGCGGTAAAGTCCATATCAATACCCTCCACAGACGCATCACCTAAATTGGCGACCACGACCTGGAACGGCTCTCCTATTGCAAAGCTGGGATCAGCGACCTCTAGCTGAACATCCTTCCAATCCATTGTGTACAGTGTTGCATTGAACTGAATCCGACCATCCAACCACCTGGACTTTATACCAAGCTCTAAATTCTCCAGGGTATCCGATTCGTATTCGACCGGCAGCGTTGGCACACCTCGACCCCGGTTGACACCGCCAACCCGGAAGCCTTCCGAGTAGAGAACATATCCCATCACTTCGTCGGTAAAGTTATACTGCAGGCCCACTTTCGGTACGAAGCCGTCATCAGCACCACCGGCCACCAAATCTTGCTCTAGTCGGGAGAGTGGCCGATACACTTGATAGGTTCGGTCGATGTCGATATCAAACCATCGCCCGCCCAAAATCAAATCAAGCTTGTCGGTAATGCTGTAGTCAATCTCGCCGAAAACGGCCATATCGGTGCGTTCGGTTCCTTGAGAGGAGAGCCACCAAGCATCCGTAGGAGCAATGCCCGGGTAATAATATGACCAGGCGGCAAAAGCCGGGGAATTGCGATAATCCTCAAGATAGGAGATAAAATCCCAGTTCTCTTCGGCTTCCTGATAGAAAGCACCAAGGGTCCATTGCATTTTGTCTGAACTGCTGCTCAGGCGGAGCTCTTGGGTAAAGGCATCGTTGTCCTGCGAGTTGGTCTGAGCCCCAATGGGATCAAGACCGAAATCATAGGTAGCGTATCCTAAATAAATACCGAAACTGTAGTGGAAATAGGCACTATAGGCCTGTGTATCTGTCTCGTACTCGATTTGACGATCAAAGTAAGAGGTTGCAGAAACTAGCTGGGCAAATCCCAAATCCGCCTCAATCACCAAGCTGATTTGCTTCAGTTCGTCTTCTCTAGGCTCTTCAATAAACTTAATGACCTCGAGGTCACCCACGGTGGGGTCATGGTCATTAAAGCCATTAGCATCAATCTTTTGGTAATTCATGGCCAGAGTCGCGGTGATATTGTCGTTCATGTGCCATCGAGCCTGGGCTCGTCCCCCAACCCAGTCGTAACCGTTAATATCATCATCAACCACACTGGCGTTGGTCTTTTGGCCACCGAGGCCAGAACCAAATGCGTTGGGACCATCAATCACCGTGGTACCCAGGACATTATCGACAAACCCGGCTTGTCGCTTGCTAAATCCGGTCAAGCGAATCGCAAGCTTGTTTTCGATAATCGGGATATTAACCGTGGCATCGATATCGTAACCGGTGTCACCCTCGCTGATCGTCTCTACACCCACACCAATGTTCGCTTCGAATTTGGTCGTGTCTGGCTTGTTGGTGATATAGCGAATTGTTCCGGACTGGGAACTGGCTCCGAACAACGTGGACTGCGGCCCTGCCAGCGCTTCAACACGTGCGATATCGGCCATATAGATATCGGGTGCTTGAGAGGTAATCGTCAGAGGCTGTTCATCCAGATATATCGCAGCAGTCGGATCCACCAAAAATCCACCACCGTCACTCACGCCACGGAAGGTAATCGTATTCTGACCGGGGCTGGTGCTGGATATACTCAGGGCGGGAACGAATCGGCTCAGATCTTCAAGAGACGTCAGGCCCTGCTTCTTAATATCGCCCCCGGTGAGGGTCTGAATATGCATGGGCACATCTTGTGTGCTCTCATTGAACTGCCGAGCAGTCACTATCACCTCTTCGAGGGCAAAGTTTTTCTCCTGCCCTGTCACGATGCCCGCTCCCGTCACACCCAGCGCTGTGGCGATGGACCGGGCGAGAATGGATTTGGCGAAACGTTGGTGCCTAGACTCTGAAACTTCAATACCTGACATAAGTATTTTCTCTAAATTAAGGTGTATGTGTTCCCTTGAACCGCGAGTTACGAATCTGAGAACGTTTGTGCCCGCCACTTCGCGGTTCAAACTTTTCTTATTGAATGAATACTAATTCATTTAGCAACCGCCGCACAAGCCTTCGCGAAGGATGATTTGTGCCCTGTTTTGGTCCGTTTGGCACCGGATTGGCGCGCGGTAACGTATAAGCAGGATCGGACGCTGCACAAAGCAACCGGCAACCCGCTATTGCTAGCAGGTAATCACAGATTTTTAACAAAACACGGCCGCCCTCTGTGGCTTTGCTGCGAAAATACCTCTGCTGATATGAATCAATTTTGTCCAACTCAACACGCGGTTGAATTTAACGAACTGATCGCACTGAAAAATCGCAGTCATTTTAAAACTCCTGTTTTTAAAGAGTATTTCTCAATAATCTTCAATTTTTATACCCGTAGTTATATAAAATTCAATTCTCAGAACAAATCAATAGTCGACTTGTTCATCCGCCTCTGGTTTCATGAAGTTGTGTCCGTTGACACAAACCGGTGTATCGCTTCAAAGGTTTGAAAGCAAGATACACGCCAACTAACAGCTGGATTCAACACCGCTACGAGCGCGCATTGTTTAGGCTCGGAGTCTAAGGTGTCATTGCACCCCCGGAGGCGCACTCTATGAAAAGACAGAAACGCGATATGAACGACAGAGCATTCGATCGAGGATACCAGGTCGGCCTAAGCGGCCGCAGCAGTGATTTCTGCCCCCATGAAGACGACAACCACAAACAAAACTGGCTGACGGGATGGCGAGAAGGCCGTTGCGATCAGTGGGACGGACTAACAGGCGTATCAGGCGTTCATAAACTTCGGGCTGTCTAAGCCCCGGCAACGCTAACACAACACCTAAACAACGCGGCACAAACCTAACCCGGTCGATCAAGCGGCCGGGGTTGGAGTACGTATCAATCGAGCATGCTGCTCTGAGCCAGGTCTAGCAGTTCCCGGTTGGCTACCGCGTACATGGCAAAATCTGGCGAATCTGTCGCATGCAGCTCAGTCAGCATTTCCCTCCAGCGTCCAATCAACGTTTCCTCAAGCGCTTCCCATCGCTCCAGACAAGCCATAATGTCTCGCTTTTCACACACGTGCCTCAGAGCTCCTGTGGCAAGGGTGCGCTGCTGCCACTCAAGATCCTCCATATACGTGTCTCTTGCTAACGCCTGCCATTCATTGTCGACCTTGGCCGCGTTGATCTGCCCACTAAACCAATCCAGCTCAAGCCTCTCACCCAGCAAGAAATAAACCTGTGCGACTTCCAGTAGCTCCGATTCTGTTTCAGATGCGGCGTGAATAATTCCCAATGCCTTATACAACTGCGAGGAGATGGACAACGCCGAAGCCAGCTCTTCGGGAACACCGGCGCTCGTATACTGTTTGACACAGCTCTCATAGAGTTCGGCGGCCCGCCCACTCAACATGGGCATTAGCACTTCTCGCAGCTGCGCCAATCCACCCCCAAATTCGGCAATCAATTTTGTGGGTGCCAAATCATGGCGTCGATTGCGAAGCATCCAGCGCACGGATCGTTTTACCAGCCTGATCAACTCCAGCATCATGTCCATCTGTGTCGTGGCTTCGACTTTGTGATCCAACGCTTCGATCTCATCCCAGAGTTTCGCGACTGAAAACACATTCATGACCGTTGTGTAGGCCCGGGCCACATCCGCTACCGGGGCGCCGGTGGCCTTACGCTGCCTATCGACAAAGTTAAGACCCATACGATTAACGATATCGTTCGCGGTTTGCGTGCACATAATTTCTCGCTGCAGTTGGTGGGCGAGAATTTCGCTGTCATAGTCCTCCAACAAACGAGCCGGAAAAGCGGTCTTCACCACATTTGCCAGGTGGGGATCCAAACCCAGGTCAGATTTGATCAACTCTTCTTTGAGAATTGCTTTGCTGTAAGACACTAAAATGGATAGTTCGGGACGAGTCAGCGCCTTACCCTGAACCTTCCTGTCTGCCAACATTTCGTCTGATGGCAAAAACTCCAGCGCCCGATTGAGACGCCCACTATTTTCCATCTTGGAAATAAAACGGCGATACTCGCCGCTTCTGGCCTCGGCCTGATACTCCGCGATACTAATGGCCTGTACCTGTCGATAGTTATTCTTCAGTACCAATTCCGAGACACTGCTTGTCATTTCTTCCAGCAGGGCATTGCGATGCTTCTGGGTCAGATCTCCCCTGGCCATGACCGCATTCAAAAGAATCTTTATATTGACCTCGTGATCCGAACAATCTACGCCGCCGGCATTGTCGATAAAATCAGTATTAGACCGACCGCCCTTAAGCCCATACTCCACCCTGGCCAACTGGGTCATGCCCAAATTTCCACCCTCTCCTATTACCGTGCAGCGCAATTCATAAGCGTTCAAGCGAAGGCTGTCATTAGCTTTATCGCCTACATCCATATGAGTCTCGGATGTGGCTTTTACATAGGTGCCAATGCCACCATTCCACAATAAGTCGACTCTTGATTTCAGTAATTGACTGATCAAGTCGTTGGGTGTCAGTGTGTCTTTTGTGATGTCAAAGCACGCTTTCATTTCAGAAGAAATCGCTATCGATTTTGCCGAGCGCTCGAAAATACCGCCACCTGCCGAGATCAACTTCGCCTCATAATCAGACCAACTGGACCGTGGCATTTCAAAAAGTCGTTTGCGCTCTATAAAACTTGTGGCGGGATCTGGGCTGGGGTCGACGAATATATGCAGATGGTTAAAGGCTGCGAGCAACCTGATATGCTCTGACAACAGCATTCCGTTGCCAAAGACGTCACCGGCCATGTCACCGATGCCCACTACTGTAAAATCAGTGGTCTGTACATCGATATTGATCTCTCTAAAATGGCGCTGCACAGAAACCCAGGCACCACGGGCGGTAATCGCCATCTTTTTGTGGTCGTAGCCCACACTTCCCCCGGAGGCAAAAGCGTCACCCAGCCAAAAGTTATACTCAGCAGAAATATCATTGGCAATATCAGAGAACGTTGCCGTCCCCTTATCCGCCGCGACCACCAAATAGGGATCTTCATCATCCTTAAACACTACCAGCGGCGGCCGCACCACCCCGCTCTCTGTGCGATTGTCAGTAATATCCAGCAAGCCTCGGATGAACATCTTGTAACACGCGATCCCCTCTTGTTGTACTTCGTCCCGACTCATCGAAGAGGTGATTTTCTTGGCGACAAAACCACCCTTGGCGCCCACGGGGACAATGACCGCATTCTTAACCTGCTGGGCTTTGACCAGCCCCAGCACCTCCGTGCGGAAGTCTTCCGCCCTATCGGACCAACGCAATCCCCCGCGCGCTACCTTGCCACCGCGCAAATGCACTCCTTCCACCCTGGGCGAATAGACAAAGATTTCGTATAGCGGCACAGGTTGAGGAATATCGGGGATGTCCGCTGGAAACAACTTGAATGAGAAGTAAGGTTTTAGCGCGCCGCCCTCGCCCTCCTGGAAAAAATTAGTCCGCACCGTGGCCTTAATGACAGCGACAAACTGCCTGATGATGCGGTCTTCACCGAGATTCTGAACCGCCTCCAGTCCATCGGTAATGCTTTGTTCAACGACACTTTCACGCTGCAGACGCCACTCCTCGTCACCGTCAAATGCCGGAGAGAACCGGGTCAAAAATAACTCTACAATATAACCCGTCAAGTGCAGGTGGTTGGCCATTGTCTCGGCGATATAATCGGCACTGTAGGGAAATTGAAGCTGCCTCAGATAGCGGGCATAGGCACGCAGCAGAGCAATTTCGCGCCAATTTAATCGCGTGCCAAGCAGTAATCGGTTAAACGAATCACTCTCTGCCTCACCAAACCAGACCCGGGTAAAGGCATCCTCGAACTCATCCTTCACCTGATCCAGGTCAATATCATTTGAAAGAGAGTAGATAAGACTGAATTCCTGCATCCAATAGCGATCACCGCTGGCGGCAAGCACCGAGTAGGGCCGCTCGGTAACCACGCGCAAGCCCAGGTTTTCTAAAATGGGGAGAATATCTGATAAGGGGAGCGATTCTCCTTTGCGATACAATCGCAGCCGCAGCATATCGTCGCCTTCTTCAAGCACACGATAAAGGCTCATTGCAACTTCTTGACAGTCGATCAAGCACTGGAATTTTTTGATATCAAGAACCGCGATGCGGGGATCAAAGTCGTCCCTATAACCGGGTGGGAAGCCCTGGCCAATATCTCGGACATAATTCTCACCCGCTTCTTCCCCGAACTCTTCTATAAGCCTGTTCCGCAGCCGGTCTTCCCAGGATAGTGTAGCCTGCACGATTTGCTCCTCGATCTCGTTGAGTTCAAACTGAGTTTTAACGGATGGATTAACGCGTAATACAAAGTGGCAACGCACCAGTATCGACTCACTGAACTGCGTGGTGAACTCGACCTCCTCTGCTCCCACGGCCTTCACCAGAATATTCTGCATGATCATTCGCAGTTTGGTGTTGTAGCTATCTCGGGGGACGTAGACCAGGCAATTGAAGAATTTCCCGTGCACATCTTTTCTAATAAAGAGACGGGTCTGCGGCCTCTCCTGTATGCGATTGACAGATTGAACCGTCTCGTGCAGCTGTTTAATGCTGGATTGAAATAACTCCTCGCGTGGAAATGTCTCCAGCACCCGGGCGAGTTCGCGGCCATCGTGCTCGCGGCCGTCCAATTCTGACATCCTCATCACTTGTGCAACCTTGCGGCGCAAAATGGGAATTAGATCGGGACTCATACTGTAGACATTAAAGGTGTAAAGCCCCATAAAGCGATGCAGACCGATGACTTCTCCGGCACTGTCGAACTCCTTCACCTCAACATAGTCCGGATAAGCCAGTCGGTGCACCCGAGAACGCACTTGCGATTTCGAGAAACTCAACTGCTTGCGATGCTGCTTCTCGCGAGAAATAGATTCCAGATCGGCCGTCAGATCCCGGACACAGCTGGTTCTGCGGTGACGCAACAAACCCAGGCTCTTGTCCTCGGCCACTGCCACTGTCAACACACTGCCTGAGCGTTCGACCTGTGCGTATTCGTATCCCAGAAAAGCGATATGGAGATGAGACAACCAGTCTATAAAGGCAATGGCCTCTTTTCGGTAGTCTTGCGCGACACACTCGCTGGAAGAAATGACTTCAACACAGGCGCTGAGTTTCCCCAGCATCGGTTTGAAGTCATCGACAACGACGCCTACCTCATGAAGGATCTCGCTTAGGGTTGTACGTAACTCCTCGAGAGACTCCAGATCCGTATGTCGGCCTATTTCAAAGTAAATCAGGCTTTCTGGACTGAGATCTTTACCTTCGTGATCTGCACTGGCATCGACTATATCTGTCAGCTCGCCGGCTTTATTACGTGTGGTCACCAGATTGCAGCTGGAAACGACGTGAAGTCTGAGGCTCCTTCGGTTTAACTCTCCACGTATGGAAGAGGTGCAAAAAGGCATGTCGCGGCACAACAAAGCGATAACGGTGTTCTTGCTCTCCCAGCCGTGAGACCCAAGCTCCGGGTTGAATATGCGGACTTTTGGGTCATTCCCGGGGTTCTTTTGCAAAAAATGCAACAAGCCGTAGAGGCAGCCATAAATGTTCTCCACTGAACGCCCGCGCAGATCCTCTGCGGCAAAACGGCCGTAGAACGTTTTAGCCAGCGAGTGCAGCTGCACTTTATGGGATTTCTCTCCCCGGTCGTCAATAAGCTGGGCTAAATCGGATAAGATGGTTTCTTTAAGGGTATCCCATGTCATTGCTAAGGTGTCCTCGAGCGTACTTGCGCCACCGGGATGTAAACGCCTTTATTATGTCTGGCCAGTCTAAACCATCCAGGGGTCTTTGTAGCCCTCTTACCGGAACTAAACCAGAGATTATAAGTCACAGAGATCTATGGCTTTTTTAGTCCAAACGCTTGGAGGACCTGAGCAGTTTCGCTAGAATGCAAACCCGCTCGGCAGCGCCCTTTTGCTGCCGCCCCTTAAAGCAATTTTAATAGACCGAACATTATCAGGAGAACGCGTGGCAAGTTCAGATGTCAGGGAACTAGAAGACTGGTTGAGCCAGCAAATTATCGGCCAGCCCCACTTAGTACAGCGCCTTATTATTGCACTCTTAGCCGATGGCCATTTGCTGGTCGAGGGTGCACCGGGACTGGCAAAAACCAGGGCTATCAAGTCACTGGCCGACGGCATTGAGGGCAGCTTTCACCGGGTGCAGTTTACCCCTGACCTCCTGCCGGGCGATGTAACAGGCACCGAGATCTATCGACCACAAGACGGTTCGTTCAATTTTCAGAAAGGTCCTATATTTCATAACCTGGTATTGGCCGACGAGGTAAACCGAGCCCCGGCGAAAGTGCAGTCCGCTCTGCTAGAGGCCATGGCCGAGCGTCAAGTGAGTGTTGGTAGTCAGACGTACCCACTGCCTGAGCTGTTTTTAGTGATGGCAACCCAGAACCCGATCGAACAAGAGGGCACCTATCCCTTGCCAGAGGCGCAGTTGGATCGATTTCTGATGCAGGTTAACGTGGGCTATCCCGACGCCGCTGCTGAAACCCAGATTCTGAAACTCACGCGTGCAGAAGCCAGCAATCAGACCAGCGCCGCTCCCAATCTTCTTAGCCAGGAAACAATCTTTAACGCTCGCAAAGAAACACTGGCCATGCACATGTCGGAACCCGTTGAGCAGTACATTGTGCAGCTGGTCATAGCCACCCGCAATCCCGAATTATATTCGCAAGAGCTGGCCAGTTGGATAGAGTTTGGTGGCAGCCCTAGAGCCACCATCGCTCTGGACAGATGCTCGCGAGCCTACGCATGGCTTCGATCGGAAGACTTCGTCAGTCCGGACGATGTGCAGGCGATCGCTGCCGATGTGCTGCGACATCGATTGCTTCTCAGCTTTGAGGCGGAAGCCAATGGCATTACGCCAGATCAGGTCATCAATGAACTGTTGGCCTTGGTACCGGTTGGCTAAAGATGCACCTGGCGGATATCACCTTACCGGCAAGGGGAGCCTATACGGCGCTCCCCGACCTGATCTCCCTGCGATTTCCAGCTCGTCAGCTTTCGCTCACCCGAAAACGACGGGCTTTGAGCGCTCTGGCCGGGCCCAACTCATCCAATTTCCGCGGTCGGGGCATCGATTTTGAGGAGGTCCGCAGCTATCAACCCGGGGATGATATTCGCACCATTGACTGGCGAGTTACTGCCAGAACAGGCACTGCGCACACCAAGATCTTTCGCGAGGAGCGGGAACGTCCCGTACTGGTGGTAGTGGATCAGCGAGCCAGTATGTTCTTTGGATCAAGCCACTGCTTCAAATCCGTACTGGCCGCCCAATTGGCTGGCCTAATTTCCTGGAGCGCTCTGGACGGTGGCGACCGTATCGGCGGTCTGGTGTTCAACGGTTCCGAGCACCGGGACATCCGCCCCAGGCGCAGCCGTAAAACGGCCCTGGCACTTTTGTCTCATGTGGTTGATTACAATGGCGCTCTACCGGCGGAAGATGCGGATAATATCGAGAGCTTCTCCAGCATGCTGACAAACCTGCGTCGCATAGCGAGGCCCGGATCAGCTATTTTTCTGATCAGCGACTTCTATGGCGCCGATCAAGAACTGGCGCGCGAGCAAATGTTTCAATTGTCGCAACACACGGAAATCACCGCTATCGCTTGCTCCGACCCACTGGAGAGCGAATTGCCCCGAGGCGGACACTACGCTGTTACCGACGGTGAACAACGCAGTGAGCTACACACGGGCGACCGAAATCTAAGATCTAAATATCATTCCGAGTTTGAACAGCGCCAGAGCAGCTTATCCAGAGATTTTCAGCGTTTGGGCATACCCATCTTGCGCGCGGCAACCAACATCGCGCCTTTTTCACTGCTGCGCCAGTACTACGGAGACCCGCGACGTTGAACCCGCAGGACCCATTAGCTGCACTACATCCGCTGAGGGTACCCGATTTGATCGGTTGGTGGCCATTGGCGCCCGGCTGGTGGGTACTGATCGCTCTTCTTGCACTGGCGTTAGTTGCGCTGGCTTACTTACTCTATCGAACATACACAGCAAACGGCTATCGACGCACAGCGGCCCAGCAACTGCAGGACATCCACCGCCAATGGCTGGCCGACGGCGACTCCCTACAGTATACGGTGGCGGTTAATGGCTTGCTCAAAAGCGTGGCTCTGCGCGCCTACCCCAACAGAGATGTAGCGTCCTTTAGCGGGCCCAGATGGATACGGTTTCTCAACGATGGCCTACTGGCGCAAGGACTGAGTTTCTCCGACTCTTTTGCCAACGCGGCCTACCAAAAGCAGGTCGCCTCTTCAGATTGCGAGAGCTTGCGCGATACTGCGCTGCGGTGGATTAACACGCATAAGGTGGCTGCGCCATGATCGAATGGATCTGGCCCTGGATGCTTGCGCTACTGCCACTGCCAATTCTGGTGCGCTGGTTGTGGCCCGCAGCCAATAGTAGCCAACCGGCGCTGAGAGCCCCCTTTTTTAACGACTGGAGAAGCCTGAGCGATACACAAAGTGGCTCTAGAACAGTGCGCAGCAAAATGGCTGGAGTCGTTTTGTGGGCGCTGTGGTTGTGCTTGCTGGTAGCGGCCGCCCGCCCTATCTGGATTGGCAAGGCTATCGAATTACCCAACAGCGGAAGAGATCTTATGCTGGCTGTAGACATTTCGGGCAGCATGAGGATTGAGGATATGCAGCTCGGTCAGGTTATGGCGCGGCGCATAGACGCGGTAAAGCAGCTGGGCTCAAATTTCATTGAGCACCGCAAAGGTGATCGTCTGGGACTCATCCTATTTGGCAGCAACGCCTACGTGCAGTCGCCGTTGAGTTTCGATACCGGCACGGTAAAACGATTCTTACTGGAGTCTCAAATCGGGTTCGCAGGGCAGGAAACAGCCATCGGTGACGCTATTGGGCTAGCCGTAAAGCGCCTTAAAGAACGACCGGCAGAATCCAGAGTATTAATCCTGTTGACCGACGGTCAGGATACGGCCAGCTCGGTCAAGCCATTGGATTCAGCCAAGCTGGCACAAAAGCTCGGCATTAAAATCTACACCATTGGCATCGGTGCCGACGAGATGACCCTACCGGGCATTTTCGGTTCAAGTTTTGGCAGCAGGCAGGTTAACCCGTCGGCGGAACTCGATGAGGATGGCCTGCAAGAAATTGCATCCTTAACAGGTGGACAGTATTTCCGAGCGAGAAACCCTCAGGAGCTGGCCAACATCTACGCCATTCTGGACGAACTGGAGCCCGTTGAGCAGGAGACTACCACCTACCGACCTCGCCAGGCATTGGGGTATTGGCCTTTGCTAGCGGCACTAATGCTGAGTTTTGCCTTGGCCGTCGGCCAGGCCTGGCGCCATGGCACCTGGATGCCTCATGCCAGCACGAGTAGCATCAGTAACAAAGGGTCTAATCAGTAATGCCCGATTTCAGTCAATTTCATCTCATGCGACCCGAATGGTTATGGGCACTGGTACCAGCGCTAATGCTAACTGTGTTGTTGTGGCGAGCGCGCAGCCGCAGCGGTGGCTGGAGCGATGTCATCGCGGCGGATCTCCTACCTTTCCTAATCGGCAAGCACGCGGGCAAGAAGGCTCCTAATTTACTGCCCTTCGTCTGCGCAGCCTGGATGATTGCGACGCTGGGCGCCAGTGGCCCCAGTTGGGAAAAAATCCCACAGCCAATCCATCAGAAGCAGGATGCGATGATACTGGTACTGGACCTGTCCTATTCAATGAAAGCGGGTGACCTGGCACCTTCTCGTCTCGACAGGGCACGACAAAAACTGTTGGATTTGTTGGCGCTGCGACAGGAGGGACAAACAGGATTGGTGGCCTACGCAGGGGATTCACACATTGTTACGCCCCTGACCGACGACCACCCCACTATCGCCAACCTACTCCCGGCGCTTTCGCCAGACATGATGCCTGTTCCCGGGAGCAACGCAGCTGCGGCCATAGAGCAGGCCATCGAACTAATGCACTCTGCTGGCGTCGCGCAAGGACAAATCGTTTTGGTGACCGACGGCGTAGACGCGCAAGGTCGCGCCGACATTGCGGATATGATCGGTGGTTCTGGCATGACTCTGTCTGTTCTGGGAGTAGGAACACCCAATGGTGCTCCCATCCCTCTACTCAGAGGCGGCTTCCTCAAAGACGACAAGGGAACCATTGCCATACCCAAGCTGGATATCTCTGCCCTGAAATCACTGGCATCAAACAGTTCGGGACGTTATCTCAATATTCAAATCAATGACAGCGATCTGGAGACTCTCTTGTCTGACACTATCCTGCCAGGCTCCGAGCAGACACAGGCACTGGATAGAACCGCTGACGCATGGGAGGACAAAGGTTATCTGCTAACACTGCTGCTTATCCCCTTCGCGTTACCGCTGTTTCGCAAGGGCTGGGTCATCGCACTGGTGCCGGCAATGCTGATAATGACCCCGGACAACGCGATGGCACAAAACTGGGATAATTGGTGGCTCACGGCAGATCAACAGGGCCAGCGCGCGCTTGAAGGTGGCGATAGCGCAGCCGCTGCAGAATTGTTCGACAATCCAGACTGGGCGGGCACCGCTGCCTATCGAAAAGACGATTTTGAAGCTGCGTATAAACAATTTTCCAAAACACAAACAGCAAGTGCGTTGTACAACCAAGGCAACGCGCTGGCCAGGGGTGGCAAACTTGAAGAGGCTATTGACGCCTATAAGGAATCGCTCGAACTGCAACCCGATGCAATCGACACCGCAGAGAATCTGGCCCTGCTGGAGAAGCTAAAAGAACAGCAGGAGCAACAAGAACAGCAACAAGACGACAGCGAAAAAAGCGACGAAGAAAACCAGGACAAATCTGAGCAACAGCAAGACTCCGATTCTCAGGATCCGTCTGATTCGTCCCAGGAAAACCAGGACGGCGAGCAGAACGACGAGCAATCCGACACACAAGAGCCGCCTTCAGAAAACGAAGATAATCAGGAGCCCTCTGAACCAGAGGAATCCGAGGCCGAATCAGAACCAGAAGACCCTCAAGATCAGCCTGCAGAACCCGAAGAGCCAGAACCGGCTAGCGAAGAGGAAAAAGAAGCCGCAGCGGCACAAGCAGAGGAATCTTCGGCCCAGGACGAAGAGGAAGAACAAGCTATGCAACAGTGGTTGCGACGCATCCCCGACGACCCATCCGGTCTTTTGCGAGAAAAATTCAGGTATGAGAGTCAACAGCGACAGGAACAAGGAGGCGGCAAACGCCATGAGATTTATTAACGCTGCATTCCAAAGCACTGCACTGATTATCATCATGGTGCTTGCCAGTGCGAGTGTAAACGCTGCGCTAACCGCCAGTGTAGATAGAGACAGAGTGGCGATGGGCGACACCATCCGCCTGACTATCGCCGCCACCAACGATGAGCCCATCAACAACACCGACCCGCGCCCCCTACTTCGGGACTTCGAGATTCTTCAGCGCTCCAGTTCCAGCAATACCAGCATCATCAACGGGGATATGACCAGTACCCGCCAACTCATTCTGGATATCACCCCAAAGCGCGAGGGAAGTTTGCGCATTCCACCGCTGCGAGTAGGCCGAGATGAAACCAACTATCTATTAATTGCAGTGGGCCCTGCAACAACCGCTGCCGGTGATCCTCTTATCGATTTCGTCGCTGAACTCGATCAGAACAGTGTGTATGTCCAGGGTCAGGCCATACTCATTCTGCGTATTCAGCAGGCCGTCAATCTCGAGTCGAGAAGCGTTACAGAACTGTCTTTGGATGATGCTTTCGTAAAGCAGCTGGAACAGAAAACTTTTCAACGCACCATTGGGGGAAGACCCTGGCTGGTTCATGAGATTCGCTACGCGATTTTCCCCGAGAAAAGTGGTTCTATCGAGATTCCAGCACAGACCTTCTCTGCCCGGGAAAGTACCGGGCGGCGGAGCATGTTTGATATCGGCAGTAATGGGCGACAAATTCAGCGCAACACCAAGGCGCTAACTCTGCAAGTACTTCCTAGGCCGGATAGCTTTCCCGCGCCGACCTGGCTCCCAGCACGAAATGTTGAGGTGGAAGAAAGCTGGTCTACGCCACCAGAGCAACTGCGAGTGGGCGAATCAGCTACCCGCCGAATCACCATCAAAGGAGAAGGTTTGCAGGGCGCCCAACTCCCCCCAATACTGTTCCCCGCCAACCCGGGACTCAAGTATTATCCCGATCAGCCAGTGGTAAGCGACGGCGAAGTCGCGAGCGGCGTAATGGGCTCGCGCGAAGACAGCGCCGCACTAGTGCCCACCAAAGTCGGAACCTGGGAAGTGCCTGAAATACGTATTCCTTGGTGGGATACCAAAACTCGAAAGGTTCAGTACGCCATTGTGCCAGCACGCCAAATTGTTGTGGCCGCGTCTCTGGACTCAGGGACCGCTCTCACACTACCCAACCCTACAACGATCACAGCCTTCGACAGTACACCGATTGCAATGGCGCCAAGACAGAACAGCTCGAGTGTATGGGTGTGGCTAGCGCTATTAAGCACCCTCGGTTGGGTGCTAACACTGGTTTATCTATTTGCGCGTAAACTTTCACCGGCGACTGCAAAACCTGTCGCTACAGAAAACATGTCTGAAAGGGCAGCTTACAAAATGCTGATCGCCGCATGCAGCGGCGATAATGCAGCCCAGGCAAGGCGACACCTGATTCTCTGGGCTGCTGCTGTGTTCACTGATGAGAGCATTCACTCACTGGATGTGGTTAAGTCTCGCTTTCATAATTCCGCTCTTAGCGATGAGATCGAAAAGATGAACAGCGCTTTGTACGGCTCGGCTGAAACAAGATGGAATGGCACAGCACTTATACAGCTGGTGAAAGAATTGAGGTCTCGCCATACTGGCGAGACTAACGATAAAACCCAAGAGCTTCAGCTATATCCTTCGTAACACTGACTGAAGACTATCCTAAAGACTTAGTCACGATCTCGAACACGTCTTTGGATAAATTCGGTAACGCGGCCAATCTTTCCAGCTCGGTTTTCATCAACTCCTCGCGACCCGCGTAATTACGCCATTTTGTCAGGGGGTTTAATAACCGCGAAGCAATCTGCGGATTCAACGTATTTAACTCAATGACCACATCTGTCAGCAAGCGATAGCCCTGCCCGTCTTTGCGATGGAAATTGATAGGGTTGTTGTTGGCAAATGCACCAACCAGTGCCCTGATCTTATTGGGATTTTTAAGATCGAAATCAGGATGACTCATCAGCGACTGAACTCGCGCTATACCATCACCCCCAGGTATCGAAGCTTGAAGTTGAAACCATTGATTCACTACCAGAGTCTCTTCACGCCACTGTTGATAAAACTGGTCCAAAGCGAGTTCGGACTGGCTCTGTGTTCCGTAGAAACAAATAATTCTAAGTGCGGCTAAACGATCCGTCATATTGGTCGCAGCGAAAAATTGGTCTTGGGCCAAAAGTATATTTTCTACATCACCGACAACGAGATATTCAAGGCAGACGTTTCTGAGGCTACGAGCGGCAACTTGTGGCGCGGTTGGAGCATAGTCCTCGTCGCTTGCAAGTGCGCCAAAGCGAGCCTGTAGCGAATCGCTGCAGGCTACGGCAATCGCTGACTTTACCAAGTTGCGCGATGTGTGGATGCTCTCTACATCTGCACCCCCATTCTGGCTGGCAAGTTCTGCAAGATAATTCTCACCCGGGAGCGTGAGCATCTCGGCGACCATGGCAGCATCAAGAGATTCGTCTTGCAAAAGATTTTGAAAAGCGTGTGTCAACAGCGGATCTACCGTGGGTTCGCGACCTGCCGCCATATCGGACTGAACTTCGTCGATAACACTCAAGGCCATTTGCTGGCCGGAGTCCCACCGCACAAAGCCATCGTCATCGCGGCTCATTAACGCGTATAAATCCTCGCGGGTAGATTGGCTTTGCAATCTCACTGGCGCGGAGAAACTTCGCAACAACGAGGGAACAGGCGATTCGGCAACCTGTTCAAACACAAAGCTTTGCTCTTGTTTGTCTACCATCAATATCCGGTGAGTGTTGTCCGATGTCTCTGGATCGGGTTGTTCTCCAGACATTTTCAGCGGCATATTCCCCGCTTCACCGAGCAAACCCATTGCCAGGGGAATCAGGAAGGGCTCTTTGTCGGACTGCCCGGGCGTGGCGGGGCAGGATTGTTTAACATGAAGCGTGTAGGTCTGTTGCTCCTGGTCGTATTCACCAGACACTTCAATAGTGGGCGTTCCCGCCTGGGAATACCACAATCTGAATTGCGTAAGATCGACACCACTGGCCTCTTCCATCGCCAGGACAAAATCTTCACAAGTGACTGCCTGGCCGTCGTGGCGCTCGAAGTACAAATCAGATCCGGCACGAAATTTTTCAACACCCAACAGGGTGTGAATCATCCGTACCACTTCCGCCCCTTTTTCATAAATAGTGACGGTGTAAAAATTCGAGATCTCGATGAAGGAGTTGGGTCTTACAGGATGAGCCATGGGCCCGCCGTCTTCGGCAAACTGCACGGTTCGTAACAAGCTCACATCTTCAACACGTTTAACCGTTCGTGAACCCATGTCAGCCGAAAATTCCGCATCGCGAAATACCGTAAAGCCCTCTTTCAGACTGAGTTGAAACCAGTCTCGACAGGTCACACGGTTACCCGACCAATTGTGAAAATATTCGTGAGCAACTATTGCCTCAACGCGCGCAAATCCGGCATCCGTTGTTGTTTCAGGGCTTGCCAATACGCAACTGGAGTTAAATATGTTGAGACTTTTATTTTCCATAGCCCCCATATTGAAATCATCAACTGCCACAATATTAAAAATATCCAGGTCATATTCTCGGCCGTACGTCACCTCATCCCACAACATAGAGCGCTTCAGAGAGGCCATAGCGTGATCGCATTTCCCCAAATCTTTTGACTCAACATAAATGCGCAGAGTGACGTCTCGCTTACCACAGGTAGTGAAACTATCCTCTATAAATTCCAGGTCTCCCGCCACCAATGCAAACAAATAGGCAGGTTTGGGATGCGGGTCGTGCCAGCTCACGCGATGTCGACCCGATGCAGACGCGCCGCTTTCTTCGAGATTTCCGTTACTGAGCAAAACAGGATACCGGGTAGCGTCTGCGTCTATGCTGACCGTAAACACAGACATGACATCCGGCCGGTCGAGATAATAGGTGATCTTGCGAAAACCCTCTGCCTCGCACTGAGTACAAAACATGGTGCGTGACTTGTACAGGCCCTCAAGAGAAGTGTTCTCCTGGGGTTTTATTTTGGTGGTGCACCGCAACGTGAACTGATCTGGCACAGACGAGACGGTTAGCGTTTCGCTACCTACGCTGTAGTCCTGCTCCGGTATGTCCTCGCCATCAAGCGCTATGGATAATAATTCCAACTCCTGACCGTGTAAAACCAAATCTTGCGCCGCCGCACTTTCCGGATTTCTCCAGATATGCAAAGTCGCCACCACCACGGTATGGTCTTCATGTAATTCGAAATCCAGCTTCGTACGGCTAATAAAATAGGCTGGAGCTTGGTAATCTTCCAGAAATATGGTGCCAGGTTTAGCGTCGCGCATGGGCTAATCCTCCAGTGTCAATGACAATTGATATCCGCCGTACTTTCGCAGGTTGATCACTCCAGAATCAAAGATGAGATACTGTCCTTTGATGCCCTGCAGCAATCCGCCGGCCGTAGGTATTTTGTCCAGGTTAAAGGAGCTGACCTTTGCCGGGTATTCCAGCACTGGATAGTTGATATGAGTTTCATCTTCATCGCCCAACTCGGTGATGGCCTGCAAACCGTAAGTGTTCTGCAGGGCTGAAATTGCATCAGCGCACTCACTCATGAGCCTGCTCCGCTCCGCTTCGAGATCGGCGCGGTCAGCTGCGCCCTTGAGCATGGCTCGCCAATTGGTTTTATCGGCTACATGTGCTTTGAACGTCGTTTCTACCAAGCCTGACTGCAGACGGCTGCTAACGCGAAAAATCGCCTTGGCCTGAGATGCGCCCTGATCCATCCAGCGAGTTGGAATTTGACTGTGGCGGGTAATACCCACTTTCATTCCAGATGTATTTGCCAAATAAACATAGTGATCGACGTTGCAATTGGCTTCGCCCCACTGGGGCTCACGGCAGGTACCCGCCGCAAAGTGGCATTTCTCGGGACTCATAATGCAGCTGTCGCATTGGGCCAGTCGTCTAAAGCAGGGATAGCAGTATCCCTGATTAAAACTCTTTTTGGTTTTGCGATCACAGTGAACGCAGTTAATCTCACCCATAAAATCCAGTCGCAACGTTCTGCCCAGATATTGGTTCATGGGAATTTTATGCTCGCCAAGTATGGCGGTGTACTGAACTTGCTCTGCGAGTTCCGTACTCATTTTACGTGCGGCACCAGATGCCAGGAGTTCTGCCAACGTTTTACCCTCTCGTTAATCTTTCCAGGACAGCGGCGTGACAGTTGGGTCGTCACAAACCTCTCCCGACTTACGGCCCTTGTCAATAAAGCCCACTCTTTGGTCGGCTTCAAGATGTGTCTCCCCCCAGAGGATCACCGCTTGCATGGCATTTTCCCGCTGCGCCGCAGTCAGGGGTTTGCCGTCGGGCCATTTGCCTCGTTCAACAGACTGTTTCAGGTTCTGATAGGTCTGAAGGGTCATTGTTTCAACTAACTGTCGATAGTCCATGGGGATTCCAAATACAGTGACCGCAAAGTATACCTGCGCCGGTTAAGCTTTGTCCTCGCTCAAACGCGACAACAGGCCAAATGCAGCCCCTAGTAAAGCCCCGATCATCAAACCGCCCAGATGAGCCGCATTAGCAATGGCGCCGACCAACCCCGTCATGCAGAACAGCAGCCACAGAATCATGAAAATCATAATGGTGCGCGGTGGTTCAAAGCGCCATTGGGTTTGTATTTGTGGGCCCACCCAGCTAAATCCCAGCAGGCCATAGACTACGCCCGACATGCCGCCAAACTGGCCCGGCCCGCCAAACAGAAACTGCCCGGTGTTCGAGACAACAGCGATAGTACAAAACAAAAAGAACAAATTGACGCTGCCAAGCCCTCTTTCAAGCTTGGACCCCAGCTCCCATAACCACAAGCTGTTAAACACGATATGCAACCAGCCCAAATGGAGGAACACCGGTGTTATTAACCGCCAATACTGCCCGGAGAACGCTTCGGGAGAAGTGGACCCGGCATAGGCTCCAAGCGATGAAAAAGCGAGCAGATCCAGCCATCCATAGATATTAAAATACCACACCGCAAATCCCATCAAACTGAAGACTATCAGAGCAATAGTCAGCGGCGCCTCTGTCCAGGACAGATTCACTCTACTGGCAAACGTCCCACCGAAAGAACCTGGCGGGGCGTCTACACGATCGATACGCAATTGGCCGCTGCGCCAGCCCTCATAGAGTGCGACCACCTCCTCTACCTGAGCTTCGCGGTCAACCTTCAATACCTGCTGCCCGCCCTCTTCATAAATTCGATGGGAGACACCGCGTTGCTGCAGCACAGCACTGAGCGGCAGTAAATCTTCAGTTATAGCCAATTTGAGGGCCGTAAAACGAAAACTCATTCAATTCCCTAAGGCGCTACTCCAGCGCAGTTTGTCTCTGCAGCTGGCATAGAAACTGTGGCCTATAGGGTGCAATAGCGTGAGCCTATAAGGCGATTTTTTGATGTAGACCGAATCGCCCGGTCTGGCGGTCATATTGACCTGACCGTCGCAAGTAACCGGCGGGTGTATACGGTTGCGGTCGAGCACATCGATGCGGATCTCACTGCTGCCATCGACCACAATGGGCCGGCTACTGAGTGCATGCGGATACATGGGAACCAAAACGACGGCATCGAGGGTGGGATGCATAATAGGTCCACCGCCGGAAAGGGAATACGCTGTAGAACCCGTGGGTGTGGATACGATCAATCCATCTGCTCGTTGTCGATTTACGAAGACATCGTTAATGTACAGTTCCAGCTCAATCATCTGTGCGGACGTACCCGAGTTAACCACTACATCGTTTAAGGCCAAGGCGCTCCCTATATCCTCCCCACCTCGGCGCACATGAGCTTCGATCAAAAACCGGCTCTCGCGCTCATAGTTGCCGTCCAGGACTTGGGGAACTTGCTCTGAAACTTCATCTGGGCTGATATCGGTCAGGAAACCCAACCTGCCCCGGTTGACGCCAAGCACGGCAACTTCATATTTGGAGAGAGTGCGCGCGGCACTGAGCAAGCTGCCATCGCCACCTACCACGATCACCAGGTCGGCCTCTTGCCCTATTTCCTCGCGATTAGCCAGGCGAGCACCCAGATCGGGCAGTAACTCGCCCAGGGGTTCTTCCAACATGACCTCAAGGTCGCGATGTGCCAGCAGGCTTAATAGCTCCCGCAAAACAGGAACGATACCGTCTTGCTGACTACGACCCACCAATCCGACTGTTTTAAAGGGAGCGTGCATCTGGGCTCACATCTATTCGACCAAGGACTGGTATTATAAACACGATTTGACACACAAGCGCGGTCTAGATGATGTATCCGTACAAGAATTCCCTGGTTCGTGATCTGGCCTGGGCCTGTTTCGCCCCCCCTATAGTCGATATGGACATTCTCTCGACCGGCAAGGTAACAAATTGCGCCTTACTGCTAACCCCTGAGCGCGAGCGCTGGCTACTAGAACTCGATGTAAATCCAAAGCCGCTTCAAGGCCATGTGGAAAAACTGCGCAGTCATCGTCTGGGAATTTATTTTGAAAGCCTGTGGCATTTTTTCCTCCAGCAAGACCCGGGTGTGGATCTGATTACCCATAATTTGCCCATTCGAAATGAAGGAAAAACGATCGGTGAATTCGATTGCATCTACTACTGCCACCAGCGGCGCCGCTACATTCACCTTGAGTTAGCCGTGAAATATTTTCTGAGTGTGGATACACATCAGGGAATGTCGGAGCATCAGGGATTGCCAGAGTCGAGCGATCTCAATCAATGGTGGGGGCCCGAATGTAAGGACCGTTTAGACCTGAAAGTCAGTCATTTACTAGACCGTCAAATTAATCTATCGGATCATCCGGCATCGAAACAGGCTCTGAACGATCTCGGAGTTGAACAGCTGGACAAAGAAATCGAGATCAAAGGTTATCTGTTTCAATCGATCGATAATCCCATACCTCTACCGAAAGGCTATAACCGCACAGATATTCCCGATCAGTGGGTTCACTTACCGAATCTCCTCGAATACTGCGAGACTATGGAAGCCACAGGTTTCAAACACCTACCGAAGTTTCAATGGCTGTCTCCCGCAGTTGAAAGAAACACATCAGATACTCTGACAGATTCTGAATTGGAGCAGCTGATGCTCAAGCATTTCGAGGGAGACTCCCGTCCTCAACTGGTGGCAGCATTGGATGCAACTGGAGTGGAGTGTTGTCGGTTTTTTGTCGTGGGTAAGGTGTGGCCTTTCGGGAATGGAGAGCGATCATAGTAGGAGTATCTGCGGTGCATGTGAAAGGCCTGTCGCCAGAAACTGCGCAATTTTCAAATTTTTTTGGGGGGGGCCGGTTGCTGCTTTGGCCTGTCAAGGCTGTCAGCAGCATGGATGCTGCTGACAAGCCCCCACGGATGGGTTTACGGCGTGCCTGGACAGGACATAGCAGCAATCGGTTCCCAGACTCGATTAAAAACTTCGATACAAAAGCTTTCAAAAGGTTAGGTAGCGCTCAAGAGCCTGAATAGGCTGTGCAAACACGCCGTAAACCCATCCATGGGGGCTCGGCTCGCGCATCCATGCGCTCAACGGTTTGCTCAGCCTATTCAGACTCCCGACCTTCAATTTAACTAGTGGAGTTCTAAAAGAGCTATATTTCTCGAGGCCCGGCACCGACTTTCAGTCCGAACAATAACTATCCTGCTAACCAGCTAAAACCACGCCTCCCCTGCACCCCACCGGTATGAACAGCAACAATCTGACCAGAGAGAGTGTTCTCCCCAATCATCTGATGAACCGCGAACAACATCTTGCCGGTGTAAACAGGATCTAAAAGCACGCCCTGCACCCGCTCAAACTCAATAATAAACTGTTTCAGTTCCGCAGTTACCTTGGCATAGCCCCCGCAGTGATAATTGTGCGCGATGCGCCAGTTACCGGCATTCCCCCCTGAGCTATTCCGAATGGCCTCCTCCACATCGCCATCAAGATACTGCGCACCTTTAAGCACTGAAATGCCTATAAGCTCTTTCTCGCGGGTAAGACCTAACGCCATACCCGCAAGGGTAGTACCTGTGCCTACGGGCACAACTACGTGGTCAATCCGACCTCGGTTATTTTCTATTAGTTTGGCGATCCGAACACAACCTTCCACACCAGCAGTGTTTGCCCCACCTTCGGGAATTATTAAACAGGGACCAAAACGGCTTTGCAGACTAGCGATATAATCCGAATCGTTGCGCTGCCGATACTCCGAACGGGAGACATAAACCAGCTGCATCCCCCAATCACTCGCATCACGCAACATGCAGGAAGGCGTATCAGCTTGTTCGCCGCGCACAACACCTATTGTTTCCATGCCGTGCTCAAACCCGAGTGCCGCAAGAGCATGTAGATGATTTGACCACGCCCCACCAAAAGAGAGAATACGAGATAGCCCCTGTTCTTTGGCGAGGGAGATATTCCCTGCAAGTTTGTAAGATTTGTTACCGGGAGCGAGCCCGCCCGCGCGGTCCAGCCGTAACAAACTAACCGAACTCATAGAAACCCCGAGCACGGGATGGTCGGTTAAGGACTGCAGTAGATCAGAAGACAGCATCACAGACAAAAATCACACAATAACAGGAGTCAATTACTCGGGTTGAGCAAGACCCACGTTATTTTTTTGCAGCACTTGTTCGGCACGATAACTGGAACGCACCAACACCCCGGAAACAACTTCCAGAAAACCCTTCTTCAAACCAATTTGACGATAACCTTCAAATTCTTCGGGAGTCACATACCGTTCAATAGGCAGATGATTTACCGTGGGTTGCAGATACTGCCCAAAGGTTAAGATATCGACATTGGCTGCGCGCAAATCATCCATCGCCTCAATGATCTCGTCATCGGTTTCACCCAAACCCAACATCAAGCTGGTTTTGGTGAGTACTTCTGGGCGATAGGCCTTGGCATGAGCCAGCACCGCCAGCGTTTGATCGTAACTCGCCCTTGGATCGCGAACAGGGTGAGTGAGCCTTCGGACGGTTTCCACGTTTTGCGCAAACACTTCGATACCCGAATCCACTACCGCTTCCACATCCGCAAGCACACCTTCAAAATCGGGTGTGAGTGCCTCTACTGCGGTATCTGGATTGAGCTCTTTTACGCGTCGCACACAGGCGGCGTAATGTCCTGCCCCGCCGTCATCCAGATCATCGCGGTTAACGGATGTGAGTACGACGTATTTCAAACCCATCAGCTGCACTGAGCGAGCGGTGTGATCCGGTTCTTCGAGATCCAGCCAGCCTTTGGGATTACCCGTGTTGACCGCACAAAATTTACAAGCGCGTGTGCAGACATCCCCCATCAACATAATCGTTGCGGTACCAGCACTCCAACACTCGCCCATATTGGGGCACTTCGCCTCTTCACACACCGTGGCCAACTTATGCTCAGTGACAATGCTTTTGACTTTTTCAAAAACAGGGCCGCCGCGCACTTTAACCCGCAACCACTTGGGTTTGGGTAGGCGATCTGCATTTCGATTGGATGTCTTTACGCCGTCTTTAATGGCGCGGATACCCTTTTCGTTGACGAACTTATCGCCGCTAGAGATCTGTACGGTGGGTATGAGTTGTTTGTCTGACATGAGCGATATCTGGCTTGAGGTGGCTTGAACTTGGTTAAGAGAGAGAGTATAGCCTATCCACCGCAACTCGAAAACGCCGATCACTTCCTGGATCGCCATGGGGTCAGTAATAAAGTCAGCCTTTAACTTGGCCGACGTGTCCCCATATAGGATGAATGAGCGACTCTCCCCCCTCTATCAAAAATTCTATCTACATTGCAGCGGGCTTTATCCTGTTAATTTGGGCCATAAAGCTGGCGGAAGTGGTTTTTGCATTAGATCTACATGTCTTCGGCGTCTATCCACGACATACGCAGGGCCTCTTCGGGATTTTATCCGCGCCTTTGGTCCATGGGTCCTGGCAGCATTTAATGGGCAACTCTGCACCGCTTTTACTGCTCGGAGCCGCTTTGATCTTTGGCTACCCAAAATCTCGATGGTGGACCCTCGCTTTAGTTTGGCTGCTATCGGGCGCCGGTGTGTGGCTTATGGGCCGTGAGAGTTTTCACTTCGGCGCCAGCGGCTTGACTCACGGAATGTTCTTCTTCCTACTCATCAGCGGGATCTTGCGGCGAGACAGGCGTTCAGCGGCCCTGCTCATGCTGGCCTTTTTTATGTACAGCGGCATGTTAATGTCGATTTTCCCCGGTAAACCGGGAATATCATTCGAATCACATCTGTTCGGCGCATTGGCCGGAGTGATCTGCGCGGTGCTGTTCCGTCACTGGGACCCTAAGCCCGAGCAAAAGCGGTACCCCTGGCAGAAGAGCCCGGATGATCCCAGCTCCTACGCTGAGGAAGAAGACCCCATTATCGGAGATCAGTGGAAACTGGCAACTGAGGCGACGACTCAGCCGTCTCATGACGAATCTGTAATTACACCACGTTGATAAAAGGAAGCCAGGTGTTAGTAGTACGTTAAAACCTAGCTTTGCGAAGACCCTGTTGGTGGGCACCACGAAAACTACTGGTTGGAAAAGTTCTGGTCCTGACCCCACAGTGATGACCACACGGTACCGCCATTGATAAAGAACACGGCCTCTTCGTGAAGTACAGAGCGACCATTGTAAATACCGAAGTTACTATAAGGCTTATCTGAACTGGCCTGGTCGACAATAACCGTTCCCGCTTGAGACAGAGTCCCCCCTACAGGATCAATATCGAAAAGGTACAGACCACTATCACTCCAACCGTAATAGGCAAACGCCTGCTCTTCGCCTTCACTTTGATCCGCTTCAGCGGCGTAGCGTTCGATCGGAATGGCCGCTCGATATTTTCCTTCCACTTCCAGCAAGGTCAGGCTGTGATGGTTAACCAAAGCAGGGCTGTAACTGCCCCGCTTGCCGATAACAACTTCACCCAAACTTACGGGCGCGGAAATATTACCGACATCGAACAAGGCCAGCTTAACCCCCTGGATTATGTTCTCCCCTGTCACCGGTACATCGTGTCCCACACCCAAAAGTAAATTCTCACCAACGGGTTGCAGTAAGGTGGAGAATCCAGGTATTTCCAGTTCACCCGTAATTTGCGGATCTTCCGGGTTTCGCAGGTCGATCACATACAAAGGGTCGATGACTCTAAAAGTGACCACATAGGCTCTGTCACCGACAAACCGTGCGGAGAAAATATTTTCGTCAGGTTTGCCTATACGCTCGGGTCTTGAATCGTTGGGCAACTGCGCTATCTGTTCCAGCTTTGTACCGTCTGCTGATTCACGCAATACCGTTAGACGATGTCTCCCAAAATCTTCTTCGACAAGCTCCGGCGCAGGTTCTATAACCTCTGGCTCTATGACAGGCAGTGGGAAAAAGCGGTCTTCCCAGGTACTGCTGACCACTCTAAGGTCACCCTCATACTCTGACATCAAAAATGAAGGATTACTGGTTCCGATATAACCGGGCACTTCGCCGGAGCCTCGGTACTGCGGCCCGCTGGAGGTTAATTGAATCTTATGAATCAGCGTTGTATTGGTGGACAAATTGGCCGTCACGTAAATGGCCTCAGTGGAAGCATAGAAGCCACTGGCGTAGGTATTCAGACATACGGACTGCATCGAGTATGGCGATGTGAGATCAATGGCCGTCACCGTGATAAGACTTCCCTGTCCCGGCGGTATAGAAGAACCCTCGTAGTCTTGATTGGGAATTAAACAATCTGTGGCGCTCAGTAATTCGGTGCTCACCCCACCATCACGCTGGACATTGGGTAACAAATCCTCAAGCGCAGTGTTGTCGACCAAATCCTGGTTAGCGATGACTTCTTCATCAGTTTGTGGGTAGCTAATAAGACCTTCTATCGCCGGAGAATATCGGGTCACCAGATAGAGCATGTCGCCAATGCGCCGGCTGGAAAGCAAGCTGCCCTCGATCTCTACACGCCAGGCATCGACAGGAGCGCTCGTGTCATCTACATTCCACGAGCGCACCTGGGTTGTGCCATTGCGCCAGTAATAATCACTGGCAAAGAGTTCCCAGTAGACGAAGGAGTTGGTTTGACCGACTCCGATCAATTGTTTGCCCTGATCTCCTTCGGCCAGATACAGGCCCTCTACCGAGAATTCAGATGTTTCCAGGTCGATCTCGGACAACTGTGTCGCGGAAGGGGCATCGGGGTTGGTTTCGAACAGACGTATGATCGGCGTTTGCGGTGCGGCAACAGAAGATTCTGCGGCGAGTTCTGGCTCGGGATCCTCAACCACGACGAAATCTGGAAAGCTGTAATCCACCAAATACAGCACTTCGCCATCGTACTTAACGATATCAGCTTCATCTACCCCAACTTCCTGTAGGTTTGTGCCGCTAAAGGTACCGGCGCTATCGGCGCCAGGTGACGCTACCGCCAGCGCGTCCTCCAACCCTTGCAAAGACAACACCTCCTCGTTGGTTGAGATGTAACCAGCTCCGCGCAAGCCACTGTGCAGGCTGGCTGTGAGTTCAGCCTCGGTGGAAGCCGGTTTCAACAAACCGAACACAGAAGCTGCGGGTTGACCGGGAACAGCTGCTGCCGGATTAGCGCTCCCACCTCCTCCTCCACACCCTGCCAGAAACGCTGACATACCCAATGTCACAGACACCAGTACCTTGCCGTTTACTTTAGCCATGTTATCTACCTTCCCCTAATCCATCGTGTTTTAGTTACCCCTCACCCTAGACCCGCTACAGCGCACATACTGTGGGAATTGTGCATTAAACTGTTTCTTTGTGTAAACGACTTACATTTGCTTACACATTCATAGAATTGTTAACGGAATTTTCACGGCACATGTGCAAGGCTAGTCACTGCGGCTACAACTGACTAAAAATTATGACTCAAACATGGATAGCATGTTAAAGCTCAAGCACCTCCCAATACTGCTCGCTGGCGTAATGGCCTCGATATTGGCATCAGCAGTTACGCGCGGCGAGGCGGGTAACTGTTCTGTATCTTCTGACACACAAAGCAGCGGGGTGTCATCCAAGTTGCCGCCGTGCTCAGAACTGTATCCAGAGCATCTTTACTCCCATAGCGAAAGCCCCTGGAAAGTCGGATTTGGAGCGGGATACGGACAGATGAGCAATCCACTGATCAACTCTGACGATATACCTATCTACGGGATCCTCCAGCTCTCTTATTTTGGCGAGAGCTTCTTTTTCGATAACGGCGATATAGGATGGTTCATCGATGAAGGGAAAAACTGGAGCGTCAATGCCATCGCCGGTGTTGGAGGCGAAAGATCATTTTATTCGTTTCTCAATGACAGCTCGGTGGGATTCAATCCCGGGCTGGGCATCAGTGCCGACGAAAACATTCTCGAACCGCCCTCGGGTGCGCCCACCGGCCCGGTGGATAACAATGACGCCAGCGTCGCCCCGGCAGAAGTGCCGGAACGAGACATTACCATCGACGGCGGTTTGGAGCTTCTCTACACACGCGGCCAGTCTGAGTTTCAGCTGCAGTTGCTCACCGATATCAGCGGACAACACCACGGTCAGGAGCTCTGGTTTTCCTGGGCCAGAGCACACAACATTGGCAATTTCGAAATAGTCCCCTCTCTGGGCTTCAACTGGAAGAGCCCTGAAGCGGCGACTTATTATTACGGGGTTCAAGATAGCGAGGCCACGGTAGCGCTTCCCGAGTACCAGGTTGATTCCGCTGTTAACGTGTTTGCCAGAATCGGCGTAAAATACACGCTCAATCATCACTGGAAAGTCATCGGTGTTTTTCAATACGAAAAGCTAGACACTACCATCACCGCCAGCCCTGCTGTCAAAGATGACTATGTGCAAACAGCGTTTCTCGGGCTTTACTATGAATTTTAGTATTGCAGCTCCGGCCATTAGAGTGACTGCTCTGTCGGGGATGCTGCTTGGCTGCTTGAGTGTTGATGCGCTCGCAGCAGAACCCGTACTCACCGCGCGACCAGGTGTTTGTATTCTTGAAAACCCGGGCAAAACGCCCTGTGTCATGGCGTTGGAACTTGCCTGGAACAACAATGGCACTGGCGACTTCTGTCTGCACAGTTCCCAGTCTAGCGAACCACTACAGTGCTGGATCTCCGCTAACCAAGGACGCCGGCACGCCGAATTAACCTCCCGGGAAAATGTATCATTTTGGTTGCAGAAAATACCTGATGACAGGCATCTTGCGGAAATTACCATTCGAATCGTGAGCTTATCCCAACGAAACCCGCAAAGGCGCAGGCGCCGTCATGTCTGGAATGTACTGTGATAAGCTCCGAGACAATGGATAAGCACAATATTTTATTGGTGGAAGACGATGTCCGTCTCGCAGATTTGGTGCGCGAGTATTTGAGCCAACACGAATTTGAAGTGCGCGTGGAGTCTCGAGGTGATGACGCGGTCTCCCGCTTCAACCCAGACTGGACTGATCTGGTTATCCTGGATCTAATGCTGCCCGGCAAAGACGGGCTGACGGTGTGCCGTGAACTCCGAGAGCGATTTAACGGCTTGATAATGATACTGACAGCCAAAGGCAGCGACATCGACCAGGTTTTGGGTTTGGAACTCGGTGCTGATGACTATGTGGTGAAACCGGTTGACCCACGAGTGCTGCTCGCCAGAGCGAGGGTGTTGCTAAAGCGCAATCGTGGTTTGGAAACGTCAGAGGCGACTTTACGTTTTGGACAACTGTCGATCAGCCGAGCGGCCCATCAGGCGACGCTCAATGATGCACCTGTATCGTTAACCACCCAAGAATTTGAGCTACTGTGTTTGCTCGCTTCCCACTCGGGAAAGGTGCTCTCCAGAGACGACATCTACAAACAACTGCGGGGATTGGAGTATGACGGTCTCGACCGCACTGTCGATGTCTGCATTTCTCATTTGCGAAAGAAGCTGAGTGATGATGGCGACAAGCCCCGCCGCATAAAAACCGTCTGGGGCAAAGGTTATCTTTTTGTAGCTGATGCCTGGGATTGATATGCGCGCGCCGAATTGGAAGTTTTTAAGAGCTTACCTGGTCATTGCATCACTGGTTTTGCTGACTGGTTTGGCCCTGGAGCGAGTTCTCGAGTACTACCATGTCGAAGGCAGCAGCCAAGAAAACAACACACTGACTCTCGGAAGTTTTCGCTATGCACAAACACTGATTCCGATGTTGGAGACGCAAACGGTGAAGGAGGTAGAGAGTTACCTTGCAACCGAACTGGAACAACCGGCCTCGCTGCATCAGCTGGGCGACTTCTCAACGCTACCCCAGCAGTATCAGCAACTGCAGGATCTTAAAATAGTCACCTTTTACGATGAGGAGGATTTACCGATCGTTTATCGTCGCCTGGATAACACAGATTGGGTGCTGGCCCTGGGGCCCAACGAAAAAGCGGTGGGCGAAAATGCCAGATGGATTGTACCGGTGTTTTATACCCTGCTCGCATTTGCGGTGTTTGTGTGGATACGCCCCCTGTCGAGAGATTTATCGTCTCTACAGCGCTCGGCCGCAGCTTTTGGTGATCAGGATTTTTCAAATCGAGTGGATATTCCCGGCAGTTCCTGGCTAGCACCGCTGGGTATCGCGTTTAACAGCATGGCGCAGCGCATACAGTCTCTCATGAGATCACACCAGGAGCTTACACAGGCGGTTTCCCACGAGTTGCGAACACCGCTGGCGAGGATTCGTTTCAGCCTGGAAATGATCGACAGCGAAGACTCTGAGCAACGCAAGCGACATCGGCAATCGATAGGCAACGATGTGGAAGAGCTGAACACACTGATTGAGGAAATGTTGGCTTATGCCGAGTTAGACCAGGATAATTTGATACCCAAACTTGAGCCACTGGATTTGGGGACATGGCTAAAAAGCTACGTGGACAACTACGCATCAACCCGGCAAAACCTATCTATTTCTCTTCATAGTGTAGAAAGCCGAGATAGCATTTTGGCAGATTCTCACCTGATTAAACGATCCCTCGACAACCTGATCGGCAACGCGATGCGATATGCCAACTCAGCCATAGCGATTCAAGCAGAAATTGTGGATGGCTATTGCGAGATACACGTTAGGGACGATGGCCCTGGAATTCCCGAATTGGAACGCAGTGCGGCACTGCAGCCTTACAGTAGATTACAAAGCCCGGCTGGCAACCCAAGCCCTGGGTTCGGTCTGGGACTCGCTATTGTACAAAGAGCAATGCAGCTTCACCTGGGCGAGCTCGCTATCGGCACCGCCAGCCAAGGCGGTGCCGATATGTGTCTACGTTGGCCTGTTGAGCCAAGTTACGAACGCCTCTAGGGCTTGCGGAACTTCAAAGTCCAACGATCGGTATTGCCTGTCACTGATTTACGACCCACTTCGTACCGCAGTTCATCATCCGCTTTATAATGAAGATCAGAAAAATCTACGAACTCAAAGCCGGCTGCTTCAATCTCCTTGATTGCCAGGACCGGATCAAATCGTCTGCGATTTTCGCCGTCGAACTCTTGCATATGACGGCGAGTGTGATCAACCAAAGCGTAAATACCGTCAGATTTCAGAGCTTTGAACACCGACTTGTTCATGTCAGCGCGTGTAGGTGCATCAAAATTATGGTAGTTGCGAAAGGTCAATACCATATCAACGTTCTTAACACCCAGGCTGGTATTGCTGGCCGAGTAAAACTTGGCGCCCGGTTCTCTTCCCATCTCTGCTTCATCGGCGGCAAACTGCAGTTTTTCAAAACCTGGCTTATCCGCTAAACGATTCTTGACGGTGTCTACCCCGTAGGCGACATAAAACTCACCTTTTTCAGCTAACACTGGGGCCAAAAGTTTTGTGTACCAACCACCACCAGGAATCAACTCGACGACTTTCATGTCATCTCTGAGTCCGAAAAACTCCAGCGTCTCAATCGGACGTCGATTGGCGTCCCTAGCCACTTCTTTCTCGGTTCGAATGTCGGCGGCCATGGCGGCCTCTAGCTTTGACTTTACCGGATCAAAGTCTGCACCCAAAACAGCAGTACTCATCGACACAGTCGCGACGGCGGACAGGCCTATTATCAAATGTCGTATTTTCATTTTTTCCTCTTGGAAGTTTCAATCGGGTTAATCTGAGAGTATAGCGCGCAACTTAAAGCTTTGCAGACAAGGAGACGCCTTTGACGCTATACTTGCATGTAAACAATTTTAATGTCATAAGTGAAGTAGTTTATACTCCATAAAAATAATGCCAAAGGCCACTGCAAAGACGATGTCACAGACTAAACCTGTCGATCTCAAGACACCCGCAAAACGAGTTCGTCGTACCCAGGAAAGGGCCGAGCTCACCCGAGCTAATCTTATCGAGGCCGGGAAGCTGCTTTTTTCAGAACGCGGTTTTGATGCCGTGTCCGTTCGGGATCTCGAAAATGCAGCGGGCGTGAAACGCAACTTGCTGGCCTACCACTTTGACGACAAAGAAACGCTTTGGAAAGCAGTAACCGATGACATTTTTAACGTGATGCGATCAGAATTTGATCAGCGCCTAAAGATCATGCGGGAAGTCTCCGGAAAGGAAACGCTGGCTTTCCTCGTCCGGTTTTACGTTTACTTCCATGCCCGGCATCCTGAATTGAGCCGATTGATGAGCCAGGAAGCTACGCGCCCTAGCTGGCGTCTTCAATACATGATCGACAATCACATTCGCCGCTCTACCCTGCAGATGGAAAAGCTGGTTCACGAAACAAAGGGGCTGGATAGGGACGCGTTTATACATTGGTACTACATAATGATCAGTAGTACCTCTACGATATTTTCCTTTGCCGCCGAGTGCAAAGATTTGTTTGGCGTTGATCCCTGCGAGGAAGACAGGGTTGAAGCCCACGCAGATATGCTGGTAAGAATGCTGTTGGAGCGGGAGTAGTTCGCCTGGATGAAAATGAAGAAATCTGGCCGCATGCAGGCCGAGAGTGATCGTCTACACTATGCTGGTTTTTATCTATTGTCGACTGCGGGCCTACTGTCAGCCATAAGTCGATCGAGAGACTTCTGCGCTTTTTTCGGATTAGACAAATCTTTTACTTCGAGCATTTCACAATCATCCTTGACCATCTGACTGATGGTCACTGGATAGTGTTTACAGTCGTCAGGTCGATCATTGTAAATATCGCAAATGTACTGGTTCTCATGGGGCAAATGCCGCAACCAGGGGCATCGCTCTATTAACTTACCCGTGTTTGGGTCTATCCAGATATTTCCATTGCTAACATATTCAAAGATATCTGGCCTAAACACCTCCCAATATTCTATCTCGCTTTGCAGCGCGGATAGCCCGCCGTTGCTGTAATTTTCGCAGCACTTCCCACATTGATTGCATTCTTTCACGACAAACTACCTCACAAAGATATTGATACGTTTTTTATGTCTGCCGAATTCATCGTTCAAGGTTACAATCACGGAGGTTATTTATATCCGTTTTATTTTCGGATTCCAAACCTCGGACATATTACCATGAGTACGCTCAATCCACGTGGAAAGAACCCAACCAAGCATGGTTCTAAAGGCTTGCACCCGAGGAATCTCCACAGCCAAGGCTATGATTTTCCATCCCTAGCAAAAAGTTACCCACCACTCGCCTCACATGTGAAAACAAACGCTCATGGCAAGCTTTCCATAGAATTCGCAGACCCACTGGCCGTAAAAACGCTAAATACCGCTCTTTTAAAACACCACTACGACATTATTGATTGGGATATTCCAGAGGGCGCGCTCTGCCCCCCCATCCCAGGCAGAGCCGACTACATCCACCACATCGCGGACTTGCTTGGGTGTGGCGAGTTGACTACAGATCAAGCAAGTAACCAGCCCAAGATTACCTTGCTTGATATAGGGACTGGCGCCAATGGAATATATCCGCTATTGGCCTGCACCATATACGGTTGGCATTGTGTGGGTAGTGATATTAATACTCGATCGCTGCAGAACATAGCCTCAGTTATCGCTAACAACCCCAAACTAAAGGACGACTTCGCACTGCGTGCGCAACACGACAGGAGCCATATTTTTGACGGCATCATTCAACCGGGGGAATACTTTGATGTCAGCGTCTGTAACCCACCATTCCATGCTTCTGCGGATGAAGCACTGAAAAGTAGCCTGCGTAAATTTAGCAACCTTGCGCGTAATCGCGCACAGAAAAGCACCACAAGCTTCAGTCAAAACAGCAACAGAAATAAATCAATAGCCAGTCCTCCCACACTAAACTTTGGCGGTCTGGAAGCAGAACTTTGGTGTAAGGGTGGAGAACGAATGTTTCTAAAAAAATTGATCCGGGAAAGTCAGATTTTTTCCGAGCAGTGCCATTGGTTTACTAGCCTGGTTTCAAAAATCGACAATGTAAAACCCGCTAAAAAATTGCTTCATAAGCTTGGTGCGGTTGAGATAAGGGAAATAGAAATGGCGCAGGGCAATAAAATTACGCGGATATTGGCTTGGACCTTCATTTAGACTTGCCGCCAAGGCGAGTGGCGCTGAAGAACTCGCCCAGCGACTCAGCCTACAATTTGTATTTTACCGGCTTCCTACATATTGTTAGCTGCTAGCCATAGCAAACGTAAAAACAGAGTTGACGACAAGACACAGATGATATTTTTACGGCAACATCTGCGGCAGGCCAGAAAAGTATTGGGCTACAAAACAATGGACAGCAAGGTTTATCCCGGTTCGATGGCTGTTTGATGACTGCTACGCTTATGCAGCATCCACTTACCCATCTGCGTGCCGCACTAGCATTCATCTTTTTATTGCTGGCAGCTGTCGCGCGAGCCGACCAGCCACCCATGGTTTTCAAACACTTGACCACGGCACAGGGGCTGTCCCAGGGGACGGCTACTGCTATCCTCCAAGACAGTCAGGGCTTCCTCTGGCTGGCCACAGAAAACGGTCTCAATCGCTACGACGGTAACCGAATAAAGCGCTACTACCGAGAACGCAACAATATTGGCGGCCTGGCCAGTGACTTTGTACGCGCTCTAGACGAGGACAAAGCCGGCAGTATCTGGTTATTAGCCACAGAGGGCAGTGCCGGGGCTGTCTGGGATCGCGTTAGTGACACTTTTAAAGGCTATCGGCACAAGGCCGTAGACCCAAATTCCCTCGCCAGTGATCCTATCCGCGATGTTCTCATAGACCGAACCGGGCATGTGCGGGCTGCAACGCGGGATCAAGGTTTAGATCGACTGGATCCGACCACTGGCGAGGTAACGCATTTCGTCCATGACAGTAGCGTGCCTGAGTCCCTCAGCAGCGATCAAGAAGTACAGGCATTGATGGAGGACAGGGACGGCTCAATCTGGGCTGGATCGATATCACGCCAGCGGCAACCGCCTCGAACACTTCCTGCCTCTTCTATTGATCGGCGGTGTTCACTCAATATTGTCGCTGACGCAGGACCATCGCGGCGATATCTGGATAGGCACTTTCGAAGGCGGCGTTAGCGTCTACGATCCAGAAACGGGCGAGATCAGACGCTTTGCAGACGCCCCCGGAACATCACCGTGGATCGAGAGAGTGCGCGCGGCGACGATTCGCGAGGATCATCAAGGCAGGATCTGGGTGGGCACCTACGGGGATGGCCTGCTGGTGATCGAACCTAATCAGGGCCTGGTCCATCAGCTCCTGCATGACCCAAACAAATTCGACGGCTTGTCCTCGAATACAGTTTACTCACTGCATG
>JBLGAR010000026.1:0-43831 GCA_047612385.1 Cryomorphaceae bacterium
GAGGGTTTTTCCCGCTGATGGAGCTCGCTCCGGGTAATTTTCGCGAGAGTGAATATTATGCGCTGTACTACCAATCCAGTGCCGTTATTGACCACAGTTTGTTCCTGCTGGACAGTGGTGACGGTACGCCCATCGCCATCTCACTGGAGAGAACAGCGGCAATGAAGCGCTTTTCAAAGCGTGAGCTGTTGGGGCTTGCCGACACCACGCAAACTGTAGCGGCTTTAGTTAAGCAACACTGGAAATCTGACCTCGACCAAGGCGACTCGTCTCAAACGACGCTGCACCTGCAGGTTGAGAGCGTTCTCAAGCGATTTGGTGCCAGTATTCTTACACCGCGAGAATTGGACGTCGTGCAGCTTGTGCTCAAAGGATATCCATCGAAAATCGCAGCCAAAGCCATGGGTATAAGCGGCCAAACCGAACAGGTTCACCGCAAAAATATCTATCAAAAGCTCGGCCTGTCATCCCACAGCGAACTTTTCTCCCTGTTCTTCGAGGCACTGGCTCAACCGAGCCGTGAAGACGTAGATCCTCTCTCCTCCTTACTAAAATAATTCACCTCTACCTGAATTCAGGTATGGCCGAACAGCCCACATGTGCTTAAGATTCATAGTTCATACAATAGCTAGAGAAGCGCTATGGATCTCAATCTCTCCGACACTGGATTACTCAAAAATCAAGCCTATATCAATGGCCAGTGGGTCGATGCGAACAGCGGTGATACCTTTGCTGTCACCAATCCCGCAACGGGCGAAACCATTACCGAAGTGGCGATGCTTGGTGCAGTAGAGACAGCTGCTGCCATAGCAGCGGCAAAAACTGCTATGGTCGGGTGGCGTGCACTGCCGGCTAAATCCCGGGCCATTATTTTGCGCAGGTGGTTTGACCTGTTGATGGAAAATCAGGAAGACCTGGCTATCATTATGACGGCCGAGCAGGGCAAGGTACTGGCGGAGTCCCGGGGGGAAGTCGCCTATGGTGCCTCGTTTGTCGAATGGTTTGCAGAAGAAGCCAAACGCATCGATGGCGATGTTATTCCAGCCCCTTCCGCAGACAAGCGAATCGTCTGCATTAAACAACCCGTTGGCGTGGTAGCGGCCATCACGCCATGGAACTTCCCAAACGCCATGATTGCCCGTAAAGCCGCCCCGGCACTTGCCGCTGGCTGTACGATTGTCATCAAACCCGCTACCGAAACGCCCTTGTCAGCCTTCGCCATGGCTGTATTGGCCGAAAGAGCAGGAATCCCTGCAGGCGTGCTCAATGTCATTGCGGGTCAATCTTCTGATATCGGTGGTGAGCTGACATCCAACCCCACTGTGCGCAAGCTGACTTTTACAGGATCGACTCCTATTGGAAAAATGCTGATTGCACAGTGTGCTGACACGGTAAAGAAAACCTCCATGGAACTTGGAGGCAATGCGCCATTTATCGTATTTGATGACGCCGATATTGATTCTGCCATTGAGGGGGCAATGATCTCCAAGTATCGCAATGCCGGTCAGACTTGTGTCTGCTCTAATCGCCTCCTGGTTCAAGACGGTGTCTATGATGAGTTTGTTGAAAAACTGGTCGCTGCCACAGAAAAATTGCAAGTTGGAAACGGCATGGAGGACGGAGTCACCATAGGCCCCCTGGTAAACGAGAAAGCGGTCCGCGACGTTGATGCACTGGTATCGGAGTCGGTTCGCGCAGGAGCAAAGGTCGCTGTCGGCGGGAAAGCCCACGACCTGGGTTCTTGCTTTTACCAGCCCACCGTTCTGACTGAAGTCACGTCGAGTATGGCGGTGTTTCGCAATGAAATTTTTGGACCCGTGGCACCCGTAGTGCGCTTCAAAACTGAAGAAGAAGCCATTAGCATGGCAAATGATACCGAGTTTGGCCTGGCTTCTTACTTTTACACCCGAGATATAGGCCGGGTGTGGCGCGTTGCAGAAGCACTGGAATACGGTATTGTCGGAATAAACGAAGGTATCATCTCGAATGAAATGGCGCCCTTCGGCGGGGTGAAAGAATCAGGCTCCGGCCGGGAAGGTTCCAAGTATGGAATTGAAGACTACGTTGAAATTAAATACATGCTGATGGGCGGCCTGGACCGCTGAGGTATTAAAAATGTCTGATCTAAATTTGCAAAACTGGTGGCAGCCTTTTACCAACGTTCGCGCGTTTCAGAATAAGCCGCGCATTTTCACTCGGGCCGAGGGCGTCTTTTTATACAACGAAGCGGGTCAGGATATTCTCGATATTACGGCGGGTTTGTGGTGCTGCAATATAGGACACGGCCGCAAGTCGGTGGCCGACGCAGTGCACGCTCAGCTTATGCAGCTCGACTTTGCGCCACATTTTCAGTTTGGGACGCCACCGGCATTCGAATTTGCCGAGCGCCTGATGAAGCACACTCCTGAGGGAATCAATCGAGTGTTTTTTACCAACTCGGGGTCAGAAGCGGTAGACACCGCGTTGAAGATTGCCCACCTGTATCAACACACTCGCGGAAAAGGCAGTAAAAGCCGATTTATATCTCGCGAACAGGGCTATCACGGAGTGAACATCGGCGGGACTTCCATGCAGGGCCTGCCCACTAACCGACATGGCTTCCCAGTCTTGGAGCAAGTCGATTTTTTGCCGGGAATGTTGGACATAGAAAACAATGCCTTCAGCCGAGGCAGCCCCGCTCACGGCACCGATGCAATGGCGAGGGCCTTTGAAAAAATCATTGCCATGCGCGGCGCCGACAGCATTTGCGCCGTCATCATCGAACCCATCTCCGGTGCCGGAGGTATGGTTCCCCCACCGATAGGCTACCTGAAGAAAATTCGCCAACTGTGTGACGAGCATGACATCTTACTGATTTTTGATGAGGTCATTACTGGATTCGGCCGAACGGGCTCTGCGTTTGCTGCGATCGAGTTTGATGTGATTCCCGATCTTATCACCAGCGCCAAGGCCATCAACGGTGGCACCGTTCCCATGGGCGGCGTTTTTGTCAAAGATGAAATTCAACAGTCTATTTTTGACAACACACCCACTAATGTCCCAGAGTTTTTCCACGGCAATACCTATGCTGGATCGCCCGTGGCGGCCGCAGCCGGCCTCGCCTCTTTAGACATCTACGAAGAAGAAGGGTTGTTCACCTGCGCCAGCGGTGAGAAAGGCAAATACTGGGAAAACGCGCTACACAGCCTCAAAGACTTGCCGCAAGTGATCGACATCCGTAACTACGGGCTTTTAGGCGCGGTGACTTTCGATCCCGGGAACTTACCTGCAAAGGCGCTGGGAGCAAAAATACATCAGCGCTGCTTAGAGAACGGCTTATTGTGTCGTGCCGTTGGAGACAATATGGTGATGTCTCCGCCGCTGTCTATCAGTCTTGGAGAGATCGATTTGTTTATCTCTCGTTTTAGAAAGAGTGTGAAAGAATGCGTGGTTGAGGCGCCACAGCCGATGGCGCGGGAAGCTTAGCTGCTCGCCAGAGGCCTTACCAACATAATATTCCCATCGACTGAGGTGATGATACACAACTCACCTTTGTCGATGGATTCTACCCCGGCACCTTCGTCCAGCCTGCTGTTCCAATCGATTCCGGAATAGCGAATAGAGCCCTCAACGTGGCTGACGCCCTTACTGACGGGCACTTGTCTGCCAATCATGTCGCTACTGTTATCGCTGCCATCACCAGAGTTCTGGAAACGCTTCAGGGGCTTCCACAACACAACCGCAGTAACCGCCGTCAAAACCCCCAGGGTAAAAATCTCTACTTCCCAACCTGAAATGAGTCCAACAGAAATAAGGATGGCAGTAGTAAAGCTTGCGATAGCGAAGAACAGTAAGGGACCACTTAGCCCCATCACCGTCAACTCAATGAGAAAACTCAGGCCCGCCAAAACGTAAAACAAATGGGCATGATTGGCGGAAATATAAGCAGCAATATCCATGAATTAGCTCTCTGCTGATTGTCCGGGGAGCTTGAGGCTGCTGGAAACCGCGATGGCCTGGGCAACGGTGTTGGCGACGTTATCACCGGTTTTCCCATCGGTAAGCACGATTGTGCTTTCTGCGGCAATTGCCCGATGAGCAGCAATCGCGTCCTGAGCCAGGTTGAGCAGCACTGCCGCCTCACCGGAGGGCGTGTTAGCAGCGTCGCCTATAGTTGCCAGCGCATTGGCATCGGCTTCTGCGACCAGGCGGATAGCTTCTGCTTTGCCTGTTGCATCAAGAATTTGCGACTCTTTAAATGCCTCAGCGGCCAATACCTGTTCGGCCTTAGCGGCTTCAGCGCCTAGCACACGCGCCGCTTTCAATCCCTCTGCTTCGGTAATAGCCGCCGTCTTGACACCCTCTGCCGTCAAAATCACCGAACGCTTTTCCCGTTCTGCAGTCATCTGCTTTTCCATGTCTTCACGGATCGACTGCGGTGGCGTGATGTCCTTGATCTCATAGCGCGTTACCATAACGCCCCAGGGCTGAGTGGCCTCGGTCATTGCACCGAGAATCCTAGCGTTAATAATATCGCGGCTTTGGAAACACTCGTCCAGCTCCATGGAGCCAATAGCGTTCCTCATCGTTGTCATCGCCAGTTGTATAACCGCCATTTTATAATCGGTGATATTGTTGGTAGCCGCACCGGCATCCGTCACTTTCATAAACAAAATACCGTCGATCTCCAGGGTGATGTTGTCTTTGGTAATCGCAGACTGGGAGGAGATATCCAGGGACTGCTCTTTCAGGTTTCTGTCGGCGGCAACCTTTTGTATGAAGGGCACAATAAAATTCAGACCCGCGCTAAGCGTCTTGTCGTACTTGCCCATTGTGTAAATCACATAACCCCGGTTTTGAGGCACGAAGTGGATACCCTGTTTTAGGGCGTATAAAATAACAAGAGCAATCCAGAGTAAAGGACTGGAAAGAAGCTGGGGGATAAAATCCATAATTTTTCCGCTGTAGTTTAGATGCCGCGTTCTACCCGTTTCGAAAAAGCTCACCGGACAAACGCTTTAAGACGTTACGAGATATTCTAACTCAGTTGAAGAATATGTGTGAGCGCTGATTCGAGGCGAAAAATTAATCCTAAATATCTACCCTACCGCGGAGTGTCTTCAGGCGTCCGTGTTTTGTTTTACTTTCCATTCGCCGCTTTTGCGAACCTTTGGTCGGCTTGGTCGGTCGACGTTTCTTCTGCGTAACAGTGGCTGCCTTAACTAGATCAATCAGTCGTTTGCAGGCATCCTCCCGATTTTTTTCTTGCGTGCGATAGCGCTGGGATTTAATGACTATCACACCTTCTTTGGTAATGCGCTGATCACGCAACGCGAGCAACCTCTCCTTGTAAAACTCTGGAAGTGAAGACGCACTAATATCAAACCGAAGATGAATGGCGGTGGAAACCTTATTCACATTCTGACCACCCGCGCCCTGTGCTCGAATAGCATGAATATGAATTTCCCGGTCGGGAATTACAACGTTACTGGAGATAAACAACATGAGAATTGCGCTTTACAGTACAGTGCGATTGATAGCGCCTTGCCAGGAGTTAATACGTTTGCGCCTGGCTGCGGCGGACATTTCTACCTTAAACTCTCGCTCGGCTTTCCAAATTGCAAGAAGCTCGGACGGGCTGTCCCAAATGCCCACACCTAATCCCGCAAGATAGCAGGCACCGACGACCGTAGTTTCAATCACCTCAGGGCGTATCAATTTACGACCCAATACATCGGCTTGTATCTGCATCAACAGGTTATTCGCAGCCGCGCCTCCATCGACTCGCAACGGTTTCATGCGTTTGCCAAGATCCCGCTCCATGGCATTCAAAATATCGGCGTTTTGCAGCGCCATGGCATCCAAGGTAGCGCGAGCAATATGACCGCGTTCGGTGCCTCTTGTAAGACCACTGAGTGTTCCGCGAGCGTCAGGGGCCCAGTGGGGAGCGCCCAATCCTGTCAGCGCCGGTACAAACTCTACTCCGCCACTGTCATCGACTTGCCTGGCCAAAGCTTCAATATCAGGCGCATTCTTGATCATCTTGAGCCCGTCTCGAAGCCACTGCACTGCGGCTCCGCATACAAAAGCACCACCTTCTAGCGCGTAGACAGTTTTACTCTTTTCCCCGAGTTGCCAGGCCACGGTGGTCAGCAGGCCAGAACGCGACTGCACTAGCTCGCGACCGGTATTCATCAAAATGAATGACCCGGTACCAAAAGTACATTTGGCCTCACCCGGCTTAAAGCAGGCCTGACCAAACATCGCAGCCTGCTGATCTCCAGCGACACCCGCAATGGGAATACCATCGGGCAGACCTTTGACCCCGGCGGTATAGCCTATCACCCCGCTCGATGGAACGATCTCCGGGAGTATTTTGGCGGGCACCTCGAACAAGTCGAGCAGGGTTTTATCCCAACTCGCCGTTTTTAAATTCATCAAAGAAGTGCGCGAGGCATTTGACACATCAGTCACATGCGCCGCACCACCGGTAAGTTTCGATATCAGGAAGCTGTCTATTGTTCCTGCAGCAACACGGTCATTCTTTAGAAGTTTCCCAATCCCTTTAGTGTTGTGTAGCAACCAGCGATATTTACTCGCTGAAAAATACGGGTCCAAAACGAGACCTGATTTACGTTTTATCTTGTTTTCATGTCCGGCTGATTTCAACGTCTCACAAAACTCCGTGGTACGCCGGCACTGCCATACAATGGCATTGTTAAGAGGTTCACCCGTGCGCTTATCCCAGAGCATGGAAGTCTCACGCTGATTGGTAATACCGATAGCTACGATGTCAGAAGGCTTACAAACTTTTTTACGAAAAACGGCAGCAATGCACTTCTCGACTGATAACCAAATATCAGCTGGGCGATGCTCCACCCAGCCAGGTTGCGGGTAAATCTGTGGAAATTCAAAATTTACGCTAGTGATAACGCGGCCACGCTTGTTCATCAGGGCGACGGTACTGCCAGTCGTTCCTTGATCAATCGCTAAAACGAAGCCGCTCACTATTACTGCCCGTAGCCTGCAACAGCCTTGATTTCGAGGTAATCGGTGAAACCGTGATGGCCCCACTCCCGACCGTTACCAGATTGCTTGTAGCCTCCGAAAGGCACGTCAAAACCACCGGAAGCACCGTTGATGTGGACATTACCAGCGCGAATTTTTGATGCAACGTCACGAGCATGCTCAATGTCGCCACTTTGCACATAGCCGGCTAGACCGTAGGGCGTATCGTTGGCAATGCGAATCGCTTCTTCTTCCGTCTCGTAGGGAATCATCGTCAGCACTGGCCCAAAGATCTCCTCCGCAGCAATCGTCATTTCATTGTTGGCACCCGAAAAAACGGTCGGTTTAATAAAGTAACCCTTATCAAGCCCATCCGGCCGACCCGTACCACCGGTCACAAGTGTTGCACCCTCATCGATCCCCGCCTGAATCAAGGCCTGAATTTTATTGAACTGAACTTCGGATACGACAGGACCCATTGTGGTTCCCTCTGCAGCAGGATCACCTACCACGACAGACTGGCTCACTTTAGCGGCGATAGCCTCTGCTTCAGCCAATTTCGCCGCCGGTACCAACATGCGAGAGGGCGCATTACACGACTGCCCTGTGTTTTGATACATGTGCATTAATCCGCCGGTTACTGCTTTTTCAAGATCCGCGTCATCGAGAATAATGTTCGGTGACTTGCCGCCGAGTTCCTGAGTAACACGCTTGACGGTTGGCGCAGCATTTTGCGCTACCAAGGTGCCTGCGCGAGTGGAGCCGGTGAAAGACATCATGTCCACACCGGGGTGCTTGGACAAGGCAGTACCTACACCTGGGCCGTCGCCATTGACCATATTGAATACGCCCGCGGGGACTCCGGCCTCGTGCATAACTTGGGCAAACAGATAAGCGGACAGCGGAGCGACTTCACTGGGCTTGAGGACAACGGTGCAACCTACTGCCAGTGCCGGAGCAACTTTGCAGGATATTTGGTTAACCGGCCAGTTCCACGGTGTAATCAATCCACAGACACCAATAGGCTCTTTGAACACACGGTGATTACCAATAGTTTCTTCGAAGGCAAAGGTCTTCAGAATTTTAGCCGCTTCTTGTAAGTGCCCCAATCCCGTAAACGCCTGAGCTGTGTTCGCCAGCGCCGCAGGTGCGCCCATTTCTTCGCGTATCGCTTCAGCAATATCCTTGTAGTATTTTTGATACACCTCTGCGCAAGACTCAAGCAGTTCAATTCGCTCGGCCACAGAAGTGCGGCTGAAAGTGACAAAAGCTTGCTTGGCCGCCGCCACCGCAAGATCGACATCGGCCTCAGAACCCAAAGAAATTTGCGCACAAACTTCCTCGTTCGCGGGGTTGATTACATCGAGAGTGTTAGGTGTTACCGGATCAACCCACTGGCCATTAATATAAAATTGCTTGCAGTCGCGCATTATCTTTCTCCAATTTACAAATAAAAACGAGGCGTAAGTGTAGCACTCCCAGCGGCGCTGGGAACCATCCTGATGGCAGTATGAAGAGTTTAGTTGCTCGGTTTTCAGCACGCCGGTGGCGTCATGCCAGTCCACTGTGTATTGTGATCGCGGCTATCGTCGTGTCTTTCAAAATCAATTTTTGAGCATTTGAATCGTTGCCTGGTAGGTAAGGGAAGCGCAAACTAAGCTGTCAGGATTCAAGCCACTCAAAACGGAGAAAATCGGCAATGGACAAAGAAGAATTAACGCTGTTCAGGGACATGGCCCGCAAGGCTTTCGAGCAGGAAATTGGCCCTTCCTTTGAGCAGTGGGAAGACGACCACATGGTCCCCAGAACGCTTTGGAATACCCTGGGAGAAGCAGGTCTCCTGTGTCCAGACATGCCCGAAGAATACGGCGGTGCTGGCACCAGCCCCCACGTAACACTCGCTCTTATCGAAGAATTATCACGCATGGGTTATGGCGGCATCGCTACCGGCTATGGAATCCACTGCAACATAGTTGCACCCTATATAGAACACTTTGGTAGCGAGGAACAGAAACAGCGCTGGCTTCCGGCCATGGTGAGCGGCGCAGCGGTTGGCGCCCTGGCAATGACAGAGCCCGGCGCGGGATCCGACGTTCAGGGAATTCGGACCAATGCGGTTAAAGACGGAGACAGCTGGATTCTCAACGGCTCAAAAATATTCATCACCAACGGCTACCATGCAGATGTCGTCGTTGTAGCGGCGATCACTGACCCGGGCAAAGGCGCCAAGGGAACCACCCTATTTTTGGTCGACACCAGTTTGCCGGGCTTCGCAAAAGGTAAGAAGCTGGAGAAAATAGGCCAGCATACCTCCGACACGGCAGAGCTATTTTTCCAGGATGTTCGCCTGTCCGAATCCGCCGTACTGGGAGAGCTCAACAAGGGCTTTGTCATCATGATGAACGAGCTGCCACGCGAGCGCCTGGGTATTGCAGGACAGGGCATCGCCGCAGCGGAGGGAGCACTGGATATCACGGTCGACTATGTGCTGGAGAGAAAGGCCTTTGGCCAGACCATAGCGAGCTTCCAGAACACCCGCTTCAAGTTGGCCGAAGTGAAAACGGAAATCTCTTTAAACCGGGCGTTCTACGAAAAGTGTGCCGACCAATACACTCGCAATGAACTGTCTGCCGATGATGCTGCCATGCTCAAGTACGCTGCCACTGAAATGCAGTGCAAGGTGACCGACGATTGCCTGCAACTGTTCGGCGGCTACGGTTATACCGCTGAGTATCCGATTTCTCGCTTTTACACTGATGCTAGAATTCAGCGGATTTATGGGGGTACTTCGGAGATTATGCGGGAGCTTGTGGCTCGGTCTATTTTGGGTCGGTAGTTTTTTGCTACTCCGGTAACGTCTAGGCTATTTGCCCGCTATTCTGGTGGGCGAGCCTCTTTCGGTTGAAGGTTCACGCCCTTAAGAGGCTCGCCCACCAGAACAGCTAGATTGCTAGCATACTGAAGGATTACTATTTCACGCGTCCTAGCGTGAACTTACAGCCTACGCACTGGCACTCCTCAGTGGGCCGCGAACCAAAAACGAGCACAAACAAGCACAAAAAACTAAACCTCCCCGACTAATCCCAAAACCGACAAAACAAAAAACCCAACCGTAACCGTCACAATCGAAAACAAGGTCGTCAATACAATCACATTCGCCGCAAAACGCTCATCGGCTTGTGCCGCAACCACCATCACAAAACTCGCAGCGGCCACCGGAGAAGCCAACAGTAAAAACAGCACCCCAAGAGGCGCGCCCGACACACCCATAAGCAGAGCGATCGCCACACCTACTGCTGGAGAAACACATAACCGCCAGGCCATGGCCTCCCAGGTTATCGCCGCCGAACTGCGCAAGCTTTCCAGATTCATTGACCCGCCGATACACACCAGCGCAAGCGGCATATAGTACGTTGAAATAGCCCAGGCAAAGGACCCAACGGAGTCGGGAACAGGCCAACGCAATAGCGAGACGACAACACCCAAACCAATCCCTATCAGCAGGGGATTGCGCACAATGCCCATTGCAACGCCACCCACTGAACGAGAACTGCCGTGGTGGCTGCTTAAAACAATGACAGCGAGAATATTGTACAGGGCCGTCAACATGGCAATTGGAAGAGCAGCGAGGGCAACTCCCGCTTCGCCATACGCAGAAATACACAGCGCGATGCCGATTATTGCCAGATTTGAACGAAAGCTTGCCTGCACAAACACACCGAGTTGACGCTTTGGAATATTTCGCCACAAACCGTACAACCACGACGCAGCAAATATCGTGAGAGTACTGACGATACCCGCCACAAAGTAAGAAACGTCACCGAGCGTGTAAAAATCGACGCTGCCCGCACTCGCAAACAGCAACACAGGCAATGCAAACTGGAATGCAATGCGAGAGACTGCGTTAATAACCGACGTGGTAAGCAATCCCAGGCGCCGTAGAACGACTCCGAGCATCACCCAAGCAAACGTAGGCCCCGAAACTGCCAGGGCCGAGCTTACTAAGCTAAATAGATCTACTGTTTCTAGAATGAGCGCGACAACCGATCGTCAATATCGGGGCCATTATGACAGCTCTGTAAGGGTGTCGCCCAGAGCACTGACCAGACTATCAATCTCATCTTTGGATATCACAAACGGCAAGCCCATCTGAATGGTATCGCCGCCGTAGCGCACATAGAAACCCTTCTCCCACATGCGCATCGCTATCTCGTAGGGACGGCGCGCGGGTTCTCCGTCATAGGCCTGTATTTGCAAAGCGCCTGCAAACCCATAGTTGCGAATATCTGATACATGAGGGCGCCCTTTCAGCTGATGCAGGGCTTGCTCAAAGTGAGGCGCGAGTTTGGCGACGCGCCCCGGGAGATCCTCAGACTCCAGAATATCCAATGTGGCCAGAGCCGCTGCGCACGCAACGGGGTGCGCTGAATAGGTGTAACCATGGGGGAACTCCAGCATATAGTCGGGACCACCCTGCTCCATGAAAGTTTGGTAAATCTCGTCTTTGGCTATCACCGCACCCATAGGTATTGCGCCGTTAGTTATTTGCTTGGCTATATTCATGATGTCCGGCACCACGCCGAAGGCGTCGGCGCCGGTCATCGCACCACAGCGACCGAACGCGGTAATGACTTCGTCAAAGATCAGCAGGATATTGTTGGCAGTGCAGATATCTCGCAGCCGCTGTAAATACCCCGCCGGAGGGGGAATCACTCCCGCTGACCCGGCCATGGGCTCAACAATAACCGCAGCAATATTTGAAGCGTCGTGAAGAGCAATTAGATCATTGAGTTCATCGGCGAGGTGCCAGCCGTGATGCGGCATCCCCCGGGTGAACGCGTTCTCTGCCAACAGTGTATGGGACAAGTGGTCTGCATCAATCCCCTGGCCGAAGAGTTTGCGATTAGCAGCAATACCACCGACGGAAATTCCACCAAAATTGACTCCGTGATAGCCCTTGGCGCGACCAATGAGCTTTGTCTTGGTGGGCTGGCCTTTCAAACGCCAATAGGCCCGAGCCATCTTGAGTGAGGTGTCAGCGCTTTCAGAACCGGAGTTGGTATAAAACACGTAATCCAGGCCATCTGGCGTTAAGGCTTTGATACGATTGGCCAATTCAAAGGATTTGGGATGTCCAAACTGAAACGCGGGTGAATAATCGAGCGTTTGCAATTGCTGGGTGACTGCCTCGGTAATCTCAGGTCGGTTGTGGCCGGCTCCAGTACACCAAAGCCCGGAAAGCCCATCCAGAATTCTTCTGCCCTTGTCATCGATGAAATACACACCATCTGCGGCAACAATCATCCTCGGGTCGTCCTTAAACTGACGATTTCCCGTATAGGCCATCCAGTGGGCCTCCAACTGCTGCCGCGTAAACTGCTGGGTCTGTGGCATTTTTGTCATTTTTTGTCATCCATCGGGTCAGTAATCATTGTCCAGTGCGGGATACTACGCAGTCATTGAAGTTGCATAAATCAATATCTATCAACATAAAGTTTCACTAACATACATCTAAAATGAAGGAGATCTGAACAATGGCAAGCAAGGCCCTATTGGGCAACGTGACAGACAACGACTTGAGGCTACTAAGGGTGTTTCGCTCAGTGGTCGCATGCGGCGGATTTGCCGCCGCGGAGCTGGAGTTAAATATCAATCGTTCGACTATTTCGCGGCATATTAAAGACCTGGAGTTGCGTCTTGGTGTCACACTATGCAGACGGGGCCGGGGAGGATTTTCCCTCACACCCGATGGCGAAACCGTTCATGCCAGTGCTTTAAAAATAATGGGCGCAATGGAGGAGTTTCAGCATGAGGTAGATGATCTTCACCAGCGCCTCACAGGGTCCATTAATATCGCGATCTTCGATAAAACAGCCAGCAACCCGAACTGCCATATTCACGAAGCATTTGCACGATTTGATCGGGAGGCCCCAGAGGTACACCCTGAGATTTACGTCGGACCAATCAATGAAATTGAAAGAGGCCTCATGGAGGGGCGATTTCAATTGGGCATCATTCCCAACCATCGGCCCTCATCAAGCCTGAATTACTACCCATTATTCGAAGAGCAGATGTACTTGTATTGCGCTGCAGGGCATCCACTGTTTGGTCTGCCCAGCGAGCAGATCTCAGCAGACTCCGTTCGCAGTTCTAAATACGTTGGAATTGGCTATCACTCACCTAATATGGAATTTGCCAGAGAACTGGGACAGATTCGCAATGCCACGGCCTATGACCAGGAAGCCGTGGCGCATTTGGTGCTGTCGGGCCGCTATGTAGGCTACCTACCCACGCACTATGCCGAACACTTCCTGGCACCAGGTACCCTGCAAAGGCTCATGCCACAAGAGTTCGCTTACACCTGCCAGTTTAGCGCGATAGTTCGCCACTCTCCCCCGCCGAATCGAGTCGTTCAAACTCTGCTGGATGCGCTGATTGAGACCCACGTCACATCAGGCGATGGACTATTGCAAACCAAGCACTAATAGTGATTCCAAGGTGCGAGACAAGGAAAAAACTCGCTCCAGTGGTGCTAGCTTATCCACAAAACGACGGGGCAAGGAGGGAGCCTCACATGTTCAAAAACTATAATGTGTTTTAATAAAAATATGCTAACCAAGACACTTTTACTCGTCGCTTTTTTCATCTTCTCATCCACTGTGCATGCGCAGAAACTCTACAAAGTATTAGATGCGGACGGCAACGTAAGCTTCTCCCAGTTTCCACCGGTCGACAAAGCAGAAACGAGCACGGTTGAAGACATTACTGTCGGCAGCAGTCCTAAGACGACAATTACTGACGGTGTCGATGGTACTTACTGCGGCGAAATCAGATTGCCTGTGCGATCATCTTCAGGCAAATCCATGGCGTCCCAAGTGAAGTCTCTGGAAAGAAATCGAGCGGCCTGGAGAGAACAGCTGGATCGATTGAGCCAGCGTGTTGACGAGAACAATCAAAGGGCCATTAAAACTAATCAAGCCAGTTCCAAATACAACAGCTACAACGATCAATACAAAAGCAAACAAAACAAGCGGTATCAAGAGTCTATCGCCTCCAATGGCGAGCGCCTTCGGAACCTTCGCTGCGCCATAAGTTGGGCCAACAAAGAGTATTCAGGCGTAGGCGATTTTGTCTCGAAGAACAAAGGCGAAAGAGACCGATTGGAAAATATTCGAGATGGATTGCAGTCCAGCTTGGATACCAGCTGCGGCGAAATCCCCGCCTATGATCCGAATATCAGAAGCAATGAATCCATCCGCAAGAGATGGTATGACTGCAGTGATTCACTGCGCCGTGAAATCGACGTGGTCGAGCGTGAAATCAGAAAAACCTAGCGCGTCCGGAATGTACGATCAGACTGGATGGGGAGACACAACAGCGCATCAAAAACTGCTTATCTGCAAGAATTAGGTAAGCTCAGAGCTTCTACATTGGTGCGGTTATCCCCCGCTGCCAACATGTTGGCCGGTACACTATCGTTTCCACAAATCCAAGATACCGGAGCGTTCTCCGTATCGGGCACGAAAACAGGTCGAATGCTGATTACTTTACCCTTTAGCTTCGGCCGCACTTTGTTTCCCAACTGCAAGTGCAGCGCCCCACTGTCCAAATAAACTGCCGATAGATAATTTCCAATAATACTTTCGGGCGCCGGCATACCCAAAGCGTCATTGTCTGCTGGAAATTCCTTGAGGGTTTGGTAATAGCTTTCTATTTGTGGTTGATAAATCTTCACCAAGTTCAACGCCTCCTTGATACCGACCTGATCGACCTTGCCGCCACTGGAGGGAATACTGGCGACGAGAATAATTGCCATGATAGCCAGCACGATCACCATCTCGATCAGTGTAAAACCGCGGCCCGAACACATCTTAATATTCATCTTCATTCTCTCCGCTGCCCGCCTATCGCACTTCACATCTACTTATTTCTGTAACGCTGCTCGCGCTCATACTCAAAAAGTTCCTGTTGCTGGGAAGCCGTCAGTTCATTGGAGCGTGAACTCTTTTTACTGTCCGAACTGCCACTACTTAAAGTCACCACACCATTTTGCTTTGGACCATAGCATTTTATTGATGTGTAATTACTCTTAATATTTTTGACTACCCGATAAATATCCAGGCAAGCCACATCGGGCATACTGGGCAAATACGCCTCTTTGAGTGCAGGCAGGGATTTCAACTGCCGAACGCTTTTTAAAGGGTTGTCCGCCAGTTGTATCTTTTTCAACTGATTGAGCCCCGCCAGTGCGGCCAGTGATCCAATACTGTTCTTGCTGAAATCAGCATATAGCAAGGCCGACAACTCCCCTATCCCGGCAAGAGACTTAATCTTGCTTGACGGACAATAGAGCAGTTGCAATTCTCTGACATCATCAATACCGCCGGAGCTCGTTGGTGGAATATTCGCCCTGTCCGCCGCAGCACTCGTTATGCAACTGAGTAAGCCCGGGTCTGAAATGGCGTGTCGGGGTCGACATGAATCAAAAGCACCACCTGTGTGCCGCTAAAGCCTTTGCGTGGCACTGCCGTTTCAGATTCAGTCACAGCAAAAAATGTAGTGCAAATTAGTCTTGAAGTCGAGCCACAGCGGCACGCCTTACGCTGCACATCAGCTCCTAATCCTGATAGCCTGTAATCGATTTGGCCGCCTGATAAGCAAAGGTCATCGCCGGGCCAAGGGTAGCCCCCGGACCCGGATAACAGGGCAGTGTAGGTGCACTGCAGTTGCCAATGGCATAAAGGCCCTCGATGATTGACCCGTCCTCTCGCATAACTTGTGCATGAGCACTGATGACCATTCCGCCCTGGGTGCCAAAATCACCCGGGTCAACGCGCATTGCATAATACGGTGCCGTATCCACTGCACCAAGACAGGGGTTGGGTTGCGATCTGGGATCTCCGTAATACTTGTCATAGGCAGAGTCGCCACGCTGAAAGTCAAGATCTTCGCCGTTTGCGGCGTATTGATTCATCTTGCCTACAGTCTCTTCAAGGCCATCGGCATCCACATTAATTTTCATCGCGAGTTCGCGGATAGTAGCCGCTTTCGCAAAAAAGCCCTCTTGCTCATACCGCGCAGGAACAGCCCAATCGGGGCGGAATTTGCTGTTGTAAAGCGGGCCCACAAAATAACGGGAGCGGAAGTTGGCATCGAATATTTGCCACGTCGGATTGCAGGGATTTTCATCGGTGTGTCTTTCGAATGTCTCCAGCTGAAACGCCATGTAGTTTTGAGATTCATTGCTAAATCGCTGACCTGCTGGGTTTACCACCACCGATCCCGGGTAGGATTTTTCCATGATGCTGAGCCTTGGGATTTCCTCGCCAGGAACCGAAATCGTGTTACACCACCAAGCTTCATTCATACGATGCATCTTGGCACCCAAGCGAATGCCTTCGAGGATCGCATCACCGGTATTGTCCTTAGTCCCCGCACTCCATCGATGATCAGTAGGTTGCGGGAGATATTGTTCTCGCATTTCCTGATTGTGCTCGAAGCCCCCCGCCGCAAGAATAACGGCTTTTCTCGCCTGTATTCGCAGTGGCTTGCCATTTCGGATGACCTCAACGCCGACGACTTTTCCATCTTCGTCAACAACTTTTGTCATTGCCGTGTTCAACCACAAGGGTATATCGCGATCCATAAGGGAAAGCCGCAATCGAGCAATACCAGCGCAACCCGTGGCGAGACGGCGTGCAAAACGATCCTTCAATCGCCAGGGAATATCCAAAAGGTATCCGGCCACCATCTTTACGGCGGTTTTCCACCAACCGGGCATTTGTCCAATCAACAGGCCCGCCTCTACCTGAGTGAATCCGATCACTCCCCCAAGATGCATCATAGGATGAGTGCGACGCAAGCATCTCCACTCTTCTCCCAATTCACTGGCATCTATGGTCTCGGGTTCCATCGACCGGTGCCCTACCATTGAACCTTCCAGATCTGTGTAATAGTCGGGGTAGTGCTCAAGCGTTATATATCGGACTTTGGTTCTCTCATGGAGAAAGTCGACCATTTTTGGGCCATTCTCGAGGTAGGCATCGAGTTGATACTCGGGAACCTCTTCGGTTGTAATGAGTTGACGTAAGTACTGCTTCGCCTTGTCGAACGAGTCCTCGGCGCCCGCCTCTTTTGCATAGCGATTGCCTGGAATCCACACGCCGCCTCCTGAAATCGAACTAGTGCCGCCGTAAAGATGTGATTTTTCGATCACCAGGACATCTTTGGTTCCCATTTCATAACTACAAAGCGCCGCTGTCTGTCCGCCATTTCCGGAACCCACAACCACCACGTCGAAACTGTAATCCCACTGCTGCGCTGTCATTTTAAAGCCTCTTACAATTGATGGCGCCATGTTAGCGCAACAAGCGAGCAAAGCCCCGCTCCCAGCGGGGCTTTGCCTTGATAAGTTTAAGAAATTGGTCGACAGACCCTCACTACTTGCGACAGCTACAATCATTGCGACACTTGCCACCTACCCCCACCTATGGATAACATGCGTTGACGCGACATTAACGGACGTTCCGGCAAAGCCGAAAGGAATTAACAATGAATAAAAACAGTTTGAAAATTGTGACTGCGATTTGCAGCCTCAGTGTATTGCTGATTTCACCTACAGCCATATCTCATTTTGACGACAAGGAAATACCCCAGTCTTATCGCCAGTCCTACTTCGCCCTGATGGCTGCAAATTTTGGCCCAATGGTCGCGATGGTTAAAGGCGAAATCGATTGGGATCAGACGGCTTTTGAAAACTACGCCAATGACTTGGCGACAGTGACTACACTCAACCTATCCCGGGGATTCCCAGTAGGATCAGATTCGGGAAAAACCAGGGCAAAACCCGAAATCTGGGAAAACAAAGAAGACTTTGAATCGAAGATTGAAGATTTGAAAACAGCTGCCTCCGAGTTAAACACTGCGGCGGCGAGCGGCGATAAGAAAGCCATCATGGAAAAGTTCAAGGCCACCGGAGGTAGTTGCAAGGCCTGCCATGACGAATACAAAGCCGAAAATTATTTAAATTAGGCTACCACATTAGCTGGGGTTTGGGCGCGAGGCTAACGGCCCACCAGAGCGTCCCTCCGGCTAACACCACAATCACCAGTGCCCACCAGAGGGGCGCTGGGCCACTCTGGCCAACTCGACTCGCTGCTTTCCCATAGATCATGGCTTGCACAATCGGCATTTTCTTGATCCATTGGTAGTAAACTACAGCTGCAATATGCAAGAGAATAAACCCCTGCAGCGCATAAAATGCGTATTCGTGAACGACCCCCATAAAATCGCGAAAACCAACACTCGCTGCAAAGTAAAACGGCCCGTCAAAGATCAGGTCATCACTGTTAAACAAACCGCTGAAGGACTGCACTAACAGTAACAAGAGCAATACGGCGACCGACCAACCACCGGCGGGGTTATGACCTACCGGAGAATCCTCAGTACCTCGAAGATAGTCCCATACCCCCTTGGGGCCGCGTAAAAAATCTGCGAACCTGGAGTGTTGGCTGCCAACAAAACCCCACATTATACGCCAGCAAACAAGCACCAGAATCATATAGCCCACCCAGGCATGATAGGTGAACTCACCGAGCTCACCACTCCACCAGGACAAACCGACGCCGATCGCGATAAGCCAATGAAACAAGCGGGTGGGAAAGTCCCAAACGGGGTATTTAGTAGACATCAGAGCGCTCTGCCTATGCCACAGACTCTTTCACAAAGGACGGATAATCTGAGCTGACCCCACGATGCATATACTGCCACTTGCTTCCATCAAATATTGCGCGATGCTGCGCTCCCGATACCGCCCCGTCACCCTTCTCATAGCCTGCGTCACCACGGAACATCACCACCATGTCACCATCGCATTCCCCAAAAACGGGAAACACTTCGTCCGGAACTCGATCGAGCTCACCGGCTGACATCTGTGCCACATTGTCGTAGCGGGCAAGATCGCAAAGCGTTATATAAGTAGGAGGCAGCATGCCCAACTCGCCGGACTCGTGAGCTCGAATCGCATCGCTCACACCTATCCAGCGAGAATCGTGAATTTCGCTGCCATCGATGACCACCTCGTCATCTGATGCTACCGGGGCCGCATAGATCCAGGTATAAAATCGCTTAGGCTCCACTACTGGTGTCGTCCAGTGGCTCAATTGCACCATCTCATCGAGAACAGGCTCCAGACCGGATTCCTCCATTGCCTCACGAGCAGCCGCGATTCGCGAAGCTCGTTTTAAATCATCGCCCGCTTCTGCCAGGTCTTGAGCATCGATGGACCCTCCTGGAAAGACCCATAATCCACCGGCAAACATCAGCGCCTTGTTTCTTTTCAGGAGAAGAGTCTGCAGCCCGGTCGGAGTATCTCGCAACAACACTACTGTGCTTGCTGGGCGGGGTTCGGCTATCAGAGGTTCGTTAGTTTTTGTCATGGGAGCCACTCTAGAATTGAGCCCGCATGATAGCTCAGCTGGGCCGCAAATTCATTGATCGAGAAGGCCCAATAGCGCCGATTCAAAAAAGTACGGTAGGCCGTAATTATTTAACGGAATATCTTCAACACGGTGTGATATTTTCTAAACTATGCAGAAGGTATACAAAATATTTTCACTCGATATCCCTAGGGAGACTTACCCCAGCCGCGCTACCGCAGTGATGCTCATCTCCCTGATCGTCGCAGCCGTAATCGGCTGCGTCATTTGGTTGCTTTGCCTATAAGACGCCACTGCGGTAAAGCAACTCATCGAAGACAGTGGACCATTACAAAGTCTCCGAACACGCTAAAGTTACTCAGATCAAACGTTTCTATCTGCACGATTCAATACCGCTGTCGACTAAGCTTTTGATGGCAGCGATAGGATCCTCTTACTAGTGGTGATATATCGCTATGTGATGCGTGAAAAAGACAATTTCATTGCTGCACTCCAACAACTACTCCCCTGGTCCATGGCCACTTTTGTATGGGCCGGGATGTTGGGTATGTCTCAGATCATTGATCAGGTCCCGATTTTTCATACTGTTGTGGGGCGAGTCTTCGAAGAGGTGTTTGAGTCGAGCGCAGAGGTACTTGCACTGACGGCCTTAGTGCTTTTCCTCATCCAGACTCACCGGGAATCTAAAGTATAGCAAGCAGGCACGTGTGAGATCTAAACCCAGCACCCGCCTTCAACCTAGTCTACTTGGGTGATGGACATTGCTAAATCGTAACCTAATGTGCGGGCGTGGTTCCTCGCACTCTCAATTACACTGGCTTGCCTTGTGGCAACCCACAGATTTGCACTGCGCGTTCCGGATCGACAAAAGGCCAGTACCGGCTCATTGGTATTGTCCAGCAAAGACGCCATAAGCGCCGAGTCGGGCCCGGGGAAACTATCGGCGGTAATAGGGAGATGATAATAACTAATCCCCACCGCATGGGCTGCCGCGGCTAATTCGTCACTGGTGGGCTGATCAGCGACTTCATCGTCGGGGCGGTTATTGACAACAACCTTGTATCCAGCCGCTGCAATCTGAGCGACGTCAGTTGCTACGATCTGCTCCGAAACCGCAACGGACTCACTCAGTTTAACAATCTTCATAATCAGATCCTAAATATAAAACTAAAGCCCAGGTAACCGGCTGGCAGCGAGTTTACTCTCCCTTGAACACAGGCGTACGCTTTTCTTTAAACGCTCTCGGCCCTTCTCGGGCGTCCTGGCTCATCATCACTTTACCCGCTTGCTCCATTTCAAAGGCAAAGGCATCCGCCCAGGGCAGCGTGTGAGTTTCCAAAGCAGTGCGCTTTATCGCCGCAAGCGCCAAGGGCGATTGACGACAGATGTTCTCCGCATAGTGCAACGCTCTGTCCTGCAGCTCAGACGCAGGTAACACCTCCGAGATCAGCCCCATGGACAATGCCTCGCTTGCGCTTATCGGTTCACCTCCGAGTAGAATTTTCATCGCGTGTGCCCAGGGCAACTGCCTGGCCAAGCGAACCATCGAGCCGGCACCAGGGACGACACCCACTTTAGGTTCCGGAAGGGAGAATTGCGCATGCGAAGCAGCCAATCGTATATCTGTCGCCTGCAGTAGTTCCGTGCCACCGCCGAGAGCTCGACCATTAACAGCCGCTATCACTGGTTTATAGAGGGGTTCGCCTTTGAGCATGATTCGGTCGGCGATCATTGGATCGGCTAGCAATCGTTCCTCCACCGTTGTCTGGGCTTTTCGTGCTCCGGTCCACAGGGGAATTACTTCCGATAAATCGCCGCCACAACAGAAGTCTTCATCTCCCGAAGCCGTTAAAACCGCAACTCGAACGTTACCGTCATGACGTATCTCATCCCAGACATCCGCGAGCTCAACAAACATTTCCCCGTTGAGCATATTCTTGGCTTCGGGCCGGTTTAGCGTTATCCAGGCTTGCTGCCCTCGTTTCTCAAACAAAATAGTATTCATTCAATCCCTCCGCGGTGGCAATCCCTACACGTTACCTGAGCCTCAAGTTCGTCCCAAGTAATATTACCGGCATAGTCCTTCACGGTTCAGGCGTCTGTACCGTGTCATCCACGTCATCAGAACTATTCCCGTATTGGTTGAGTTGTAGCACTAATTGGATAAACTGATTATCCCAAAAGTTTAAGAAGGCAAGGAACTATGTCAGACCCTAACAATGCTCTGGAACTGCTGATGGCGATGCAAGATGGGCCAGTCATATCACGAGATGATGCTCGCGAGGCCATTCTGCTGCACGATGAAGACCTGCCTCAGGTGAACCTGCCCGATGGATCAACTTTGCAATTGCTGCAGGTCGATCTCAATCAAAACATGTGGATCGTGCGCAACCGATTCAAACCTGGAACTGATATCGTCGACACCCACTACCACACAGGCCCCGTCTTCGCAGTAACTCAATCGGGAGAATGGTTTTACAAAGAGTATCCGGACAAAATCAACAAAGCCGGCTCGTATCTGTATGAGCCAGCACATTCAGTGCACACTATCACTGTCGCGGCAGATGCCACCGAGGATGCCGTCGTGTGGTTCGCCATCTTCGGTAGCAATGTAAATATTGACGATGCAGGTAATGTGACCAGCGTGATTGATGCAAAAACCATTCTTAAGGTTTATCGCGCGCTTTGTGAACTGGAGGGCAAAAGCGCCGAAAACGTCATTGTCATGGGCGAATAAACTAGAGTCTTGCTGCGTCCAAACCCTCACGCAGCATCTTCGCCCAACGGCTCAGTATTCGATTGGAGTCAGCCTGGTTAGTTACACTGGATGTTGGCTGCATGTTGACATTTTCATGGTCGCGCCTGCGTTCGACAATCCGGGCCAGCACTTCGCCGCTGGACCCATCGACCATATCCAGGGACAACGTCATCTGTCCAGAAGACGTGGTAAAGGATCGATTAAATCCAGCGCCGCGTACATCCGGAGCGCTAACATCCAGATCGATAATCTTAGGGCGCAAGACCAGCACCGATTCACCAGAATTGTCATGGTCTACCAGTTTATACGCGGTGCTTAACTCAAGTGAATCTCGAAACTTCTCGTCGCATGAACTGCCTAAGCGGCTTTTAATTCTATTTACATCTTCTTCCGTAACACGGTTGGATAGCTCTGTGCGGTTACTATTTTGATCCCGCAGCCAATGTTTCCTGAAACTAACCTCGCAAGGCTCCATACCGATTTGGCTGAACTTAGAAAAATCAGTGTCAGACTTACGATAAAATTCCTTGAATTTAGCATCCGGCACCACGGTAAGACCATCGGCCTGTGCAGCAGTCGATGCGGTATTCATGTTAGAACAGCCGGACACAAAAATTAGTGCAAAAGCAGCAGCCAGCGCTCCAACGTAGGTAGTAGTCTTCATAGCAGGTGCCTCTGGGTAGTTAATGTGCGCACTTGATAAACTATACTCCGCCGCCGGAGCATTGCAATTTTAGATCTCAGACAAGAAATCAAGAAATATCCATTATAGATAGGGGATACTATGAAACAGAGTTGGTCATTATTCAGATTGAAAGACGTCCATACTCGGTGTACTCGCAAACAACTCCTGGTTAGAAACGACAGCTTCAATCTCGGATAAGGTCAAACTCATCTCGCAAAACCTGAATAATCTCAGCTTTTGGGTTCTCTGAAAGCTGCAGTTTCACACCCGTGATTTTCTCGGCGATTCCCATATAGGTTTCGGAAACGGCCATTAACACGGATGCAGGGAGCTCATTATCTGCGGCCAGAGCCACGCGCTCGGGCATACGGCTCTTATTCAGTAATATGTCGGGGTCAGGAAAATGTTCTAGTAGCATCTGGCGGAAACCTTCCTTGGAGTTTTCAACTACCTGTCCCTCTTTGTAAGAGGGACCATCCCAGATACGAGATGAATCGGGCGTACCCACTTCGTCCATGTAAATGAGCTTCTCCGCTCCCGACTTATCCATTACATAGCCAAATTCGAATTTGGTATCGACAAAGATTTGATCTAATTTCTCTAACGCTTTACTAATCGTCTGGAAGCCTTCAGTCAGCAAGGTTTCGTAGCGAGCAATATCATCAATAGAGCGAAATTCAAATGCCTCATAGTTGTTGACGATATCACTGCGACTGATATTCACATCGTCCGCGGCAGGAACCCCGGGTATGCCCTCCATAATGCCCTTGGTAGATGGAGTAATGAGCAACTCGTCAAGCTTTTGGTCTCGTTCCAGACCGTCGGGAATTTTTATGCCACAGAAATCGCGCTCGCCATTGGCGTAGGATCGCCACATGGAACCGGTGATATACGATCTGGCAATGGCCTCGATCATCACCGGTTTAGCCTTTTGAACAATCCAGACAAAGGGATGAGGGATCTCCAGAATATGGCTCTCGGCGAGACCCTGTTCCTTAAATAATTCAAACCAGTGATTCGAGATAGCATTCAGCGCGGCTCCCTTTCCCGGCACACCGGCCATTCCGCCTTCGGCGCGCCAAATACACTCAAAAGCCGAGATTCGATCGCTAATCACCATAATGGCAAGAGGAGCATCCGCTGCCACATCGTAGCCTCGACTGGTAATGAGCCGAGCGCTATCCGCAGCCGTAAGCCAGTACACCGAGCGCACTTTGCCACTGTGAACCGGGTCGTCAGTGCGAATGGGCAAATCATTGTTTACTGCCAATACCGTGTCGGCAAGACTCATAGGAATGTCCTGTTTTAGATGTTTTTGTTGTATTTAATACCGGTCTACTGCTGTTTAAAAAATTGATTCGACACAGTGTACCGAGTAAAAATAGTAAAGCGAGCCCACCAACTGCCACGGCAGAATTCTAGCAGAATACCCGCCCTCTATACCACATTGACGGGTCCACACTTCGTTGCCCCGGCCCTCAAGTTACTCTAAAATCGCTCCTCAAACGGATAACCCTGAGCATCGGTTGAGTGAAAGCGACAAAACGAGCTAGACCCCTCCCCATTCAATTGACCTTCGCGAGTCTTTTACTGGTCTCTAGCACAGCAATTGCAGCCTAGTTTGAGGGCTGCACAGCGATCGAAGCGGACAATTTACGCCTGCAGTGTTACAACGATCTGGCTGCCCGAAGCCCGTTGTGGACGTTTTAATGACTGAGCAGGTACAGTCACAAGAAGCTAACTCTGAAATCCCCATACCTACCAGATTACTGTTTGAAGAGCGCACAAGGAAGGAACATGCCTCTGCCGATAACCCCTGGGTTATTACCCCTTATCTAAGAAATTATTTGCTTCCAGTTACCTACAACATCAATATTAACGAATCCGTCTGGACCGAGATCTATCCCGAGGCTGAGATGGATGACTATGAGGCGAAATTTCAAATCAGTTTCAAGGCACTCGCATGGGCTTATATCTTGGGGCAAAGCACTGATTTGTGGGTGGCCTATACCCAGGAAAATTGGTCGCAGCTGCACAACACTGACGCCTCATCTCCCTTCCACGAAACCAACTAACAACCTGAAGCCATTCTCACCTTGGAAAATGACTGGGAGTTTTGGGGCTTTACCAACACCCAGCTGCGGCTGGGCCTGAATCACTAGTCTAACGGGCGTAGAGAATTGCTCTGTCACAGCTGGAACAGGGTTATCGCGGGGGCTATATTTGAGCGAGACAGAATGAGCCTGGGAGTGCGCGCCTGGTATCGAATTCCGGAAAATGAGGAAGACGACGACAATCCCCATTTGTACAACTACTACGGCTACGGTGATTTAAAGAGCGTGTGGAAGTGGAACCAACAGGAGTTCGCATTAACATTGCGCAACAATTTGCGCAGCGACAACAAAGGGGCGATCCAAATCGACTGGACCCTTCCCTTCAGCAAGCGCTTCAAGGGCCATATACAGTATTTCAAGGGCTATGTATCGACTATGATGAAGTGACCAATCGCATTGAGATTGGTGTTCCCATGACGAATTTATTATAGTCGACAAAAAAGCTAGGCTGCTTAACACCGCACCACTACAGCAACCGGAAAAGGCATAAATTATTGCTCGGTGGCAAGCAAGGCCTCCGACATCGATACAGAGAATGAGACCTAAAATATGACACAGGCACAAAGCCCCTACCAAATCCTTAAAGAAGATGGCATACAAGCGCTCAGCAAGGCTTTCTATGACATTATGGACACTCTGCCGGAAGCTGCAGACGTGCGAGCAATGCACGCCCAAGATTTGGAGCCTATGAAGATCAAGCTTGCTCAGTATCTTACAGGCTGGATGGGAGGACCTCCGCTTTACGCCGAGAAGTACGGCACGGTGTGCATGACTACCCCTCATGAGCACTACCATATCGGCCCACAAGAAAGAGACCAGTGGCTGTTGTGCATGGACAAAGCGCTGGAACAGATAGGCGCCAGTGATGAACTGTTGGACATGCTTAAAGTACCCATGTTCCGAATTGCCGACGCTGTTCGCAATCGTGAGGGTGTCAGTTCGGCTTCTGTGGATTCAAATATTATTGCGGCGGGCTAGAACGCAATCTTCATTGGGTGATTGTCCCGAACACTGTACAATCCCGGACTAATTTAAAATCTGGATATTATCACTATGCGCACCACTTTCCGCCCTCTTCTGGGAATAGCGGCGTTCCTGCTTACGTTTTCAATGACAGGCTTCGCACAGGAAAATTTTCTTGAACAGACTATTGTAACTGCAACGAGAGCGGACATTAATGCAGCGAGCTTGCCCCTGTCCTGGTCCGTTGTTGACGCAGATGCACTCGCCCTGGCGGGCCAGGTTCACATCAATGAACTCATGCAGCAGGTCTCGGGGGCATGGATTAGCCGGGGTAACGGGCAAGAAAGCCTGACGTCACTGCGCTCCCCCGTACTCACCGGTTCCGGAAGCTGTGGTGCTTTCTTTATGGCCGGCGATGGCATCAGTTTGCGAGCTCCCGGGTTTTGCAACGTGAATCAGTTGTTTGATGCAAACTCTGAGCAAGCTAGCCGTGTCGAAGTCATAAAAGGCCCAGCAACCGCGCTGTATGGTTCCAATGCCATGCACGGTGTTATCAATATTTTGTCGCGAGCGCCAACCCAACTGGAAGATCACAGCGTTGCGGTGGAGGCAGGGCCTGATGATTTTTACCGCGCCAAGTATCGCTATAGTAATATCTTCGACCGTCATGGCATTAGCGTCAACCTGAACGGCACCACTGACGGCGGTTATAAAGACGACTCCGGATACGGTCAGCAAAAAGTCACATTGCGACACGATTATACCGGTGAGCGGGTAGACACGAAAACCATCTTCGATTATTCCAACCTCAATCAGGAAACCTCCGGATTTGTGCAGGGAGAAGACGCCTTCGAGGACAATAGCCTAAAGCGGAGCAACCCCAACCCAGAGGCATTTCGCGATGCTAAGTCGTTGCGCCTGCAAAGCAGCTTTAGCTGGGATCTGAACGAGCGTCATCGACTGACGATAACCCCCTATCTTCGCGATAACGAAATGCAATTCCTCCAACATTTTTTACCCTGGCAGCCGCTGGAAGAAAACGGACATCAAAGTGTCGGTCTGCGCAGTTCGTTACACACCATTGGCGATACCTATACATGGGTCAATGGTATCGATCTGGAATATACCGATGGCTGGCTGAAAGAGACGCAGGCAGGTGAATTTAGCCCGAATCAGCCACCGGGAGTGCACTACGATTACCAGGTAGACGCAACAAGTTCGGCCCTGTACAGCCAGCTACAGAAATCTCTGGGCGATCGCTTCGATTTAAACGTAGGGGCCCGATTGGAACACACGCGCTACGACTACGACAACCGCAGCCAAGATGGTTCTGCCTGTGCACCGGAGGCTTCAGCCTGCCGATTTTTCAGGCCCGCCGATCGCGATGACGATTTTTCGGACTGGAGTTTAAACGCGGGGGTCGGCTACGCTTTCGCAGCGGAGCATTACGGGTATTTTCGCTTTGCTAAGGGATTTCGGGCACCACAAACCACCGAGCTGTATCGCTTGCAATCTGGGCAGCAGGTCGCCGATCTCGATTCGGAAGAAATAGCGAGCGCAGAACTGGGAGTCCGCGGCCAAACTAGCGGGGGGCTGCAATACGATATCTCAGCCTACTCAATGAAAAAAGACGAGGTCATTTTCCAAGACTCTAACCGACAAAACGTCAGCGGAGCCAAAACCAGCCACAGCGGCATTGATGTTTCCATAGACTATGCCATTGCATCGAGCTGGCAGTTTTCTGTTGACGCTACCTATGCCCAACATAAATACGACAGTCGGATAGCCTTAATTGGCAGCAGCGGAGATATCAAAGGAAACGACATCGATACCGCGCCGAATCTTTTTGGATCTGCAAGAATCATTTGGGATTTCTCAGCGCTAAGTAAAAAAGAAAGCCGAGCGGAGTTGGAGTGGGTTTACCTGGACTCTTATTACCTGGAACCGGACAACGAACACGAGTATGAAGGCCACTCGCTGTTAAACCTGAGAATCAGCACTAAGCTCAGCGAACGTCTATCGGGGGCATTGCGAGTGACTAATCTGACCGATGAAAACTACGCAGAACGCGCGGACTTTGGTTTCGGCAACTATCGATATTTTGTGGGTCAACCCATGGGCGCTTACTTTGAACTGAGCTATCAGCTTGGTGGCAGCTAAACGCTAGACTAGGTCATCGCGGCAATACCCACCGCCTCCCGCACCTTCTTCATGAGTGGAACGCTATGCTCGCGCGCACGCTCGGCGCCCTTCTTTAGCACAGATTCGATATGCCCGGGATCATCCATCAACTCCTGATAGCGGTCCCGTGATGGAGCCAATTCTGCATCAATCATTTCAAACAACTGCTTTTTAGCTTCGCCCCATGCGATTCCATTGGCAAACTCCGTCCGCATCCTCGCTATCTCGGATTCGCAGGCAAATGCGGACCACAATTGAAACACGGTAGAATCATCGGGATCTTTAGGTTCACCAGGCTCCAGGAGATTCGTCTTCACTTTATTAATCGCCTTCCGGAGCGCCTTGGGTGTAGTAAACAATGGAATTGTATTATTATAGCTCTTACTCATCTTGCGCCCGTCCAAACCTTGCAGAACGGCGACGTTATCATCAACTGCCGCTTCGGGAAGCGTGAACACATCGGCAAAATTATGGTTAAACCGCTGAGCAATATCACGTGCCATTTCAACGTGTTGAATTTGATCTTTGCCGACGGGAATTTTATGAGCATTAAACATCAAAATATCGGCCGCCATTAGCACCGGGTAGGAAAAGAGCCCCATCGTGATAGCAAAATCTGCATCGTCACCCGCCTCCTCATTTTGCTGAACTGCCGCTTTATAAGCATGAGCTCTATTCATAAGTCCTTTGGCGGCATTACAACTTAGTATCCAGGTAAGTTCCGGTATCTCGGGGATATCAGATTGTCGGTAAAACACCGCGCGATCAGTGTCCAAACCCAGGGCTAGCCATGTCGCAGCAATTTCTTTACTGGATTGTTTCACCAGATCCGGAGAGTAGTTCTTGATCAGGGCGTGATAATCGGCCATGAATAGGAATGACTCCACAGACTCACCTCGAGAGGCGGCTATCGCCGGTCGGATAGCGCCGACATAATTACCCAGATGAGGGGTACCCGAAGTGGTAATTCCAGTTAGTACGCGTTGCTTATCCATGAACTTCCCAGACCCTAAAAAGCCGCTAATGATACGGGGATTGCCTGGTAATGGCTACGGGCTCAACGGCCGTCATGTCCCCATGGTAGATTCAAACACTTGCCGATACAGCGGGCCAATTGCCGCCCCGCAATAAAGGGATACATCCGGGGAGACCACGGCACCGGTTCGTATGCCCGAGCTCAGTGACATGATTAACGCACATGCGGCCACTGCTTCGCGTTCTGGGTTTTGAGGGTGCGATGCGTACCGAAACTCACCGGGATAGATCTCGGGGTAAGCCAGGCGATCAGGTACAGCAGGCACACAGCCGGCGGAGACGGCCTCAAGTACGGCCAAGCCCTGAAATTCGTGCAGCGCAGTCGAAAAAACAATATCGCCCTCGACGAGAATCTGACGGTAAGTGGCCACATTTTCCACGAAACCAAATTGCACCAACCGATGAGCAAACGCCTTCTCTATCGCCCCAAATGCTGCAGGTGAATTTCTGAACCGCTGCCCTATCACCGCCAGAGCATAATCAATTCCCGATTTCTCCAACTGGTGCAGCGCAAGAAGCAAGCCGTCGCCACCCTTATCAAACTCAAAACGTCCAATCCAGATTAGCCGTATTGGACGACCGTCTTCTACCGTAGGCCAAATACTGGCGCTGGCCGATACATCCTCCAGGTGCTCTAGTGGCACTGGTATGATTGTGGATTTCTCTGCCAGGGAATCCACAACACCGGCAGGTACCTTATCTGGAAATCGATCAAGCATTACCTCACAGCCGTTCATAAAACTATCGCGATTGTATCGAGAATTAAACAGCAGATGATCGGCGGCCATCGCCGAATACAAACTAACCATCTGTGGCTCAAGAAAGTTTCGATCCCCCGCCCCATGCGGATAAGCAAATTGATTTTCATGGAAGTAAAGGACAGTTGGAATGGTCGCCAGATTTGGCACCAGGCCCCGCAGGGTTGCTAAATCCACCATGGATGTCGCCACTACGAGATCATAGCGCTTCTCAAGAACTTCGCGTTCGACTACAGACCAGTACAAAGGATTGCCGCGCACTCGCCAGCTAAAATGACGTGGAGGGAGTGATAACACTTGCCATTTCCATTCGGGGAACAGCTTGACTAGCTGATTCTGCCAATGCACATGGCTTTGAGCCGCGTAGGCAGAGAGCAGAAGAACGTTCAACTGTGAGACTATTGCTGGGCGCTGAGCGATCCTGGGTGATTATAAAAACGTCGCAGGATTTTATTCAAATTCCAGGCATCATCGCTGCCAGCAAGCTCGCGAATAGAGTGCATTCCAAAGGTGGGGACACCAATATCAAGTGTGCGAATTCCTGTTCCACTGGCTGTAATAGGGCCAATAGTACTACCACAGCCCATATCGCTGCGCACCACAAAAGCCTGAACCGGCACGTTCTCCAGAGTCGCCAGCAATCGAAACAATCCTGCGGTTTCACTGTTGGTGGCATAACGCTGATTGGCATTTCTCTTAATCACGGGACCGGCGTTCAGGATGGGCCCGTGATTTTCGTCGTGCCTGTCTAAGTAGTTGGGATGAATACCGTGAGCGTTATCTGCCGATATCATCATCGAGCGTTCCGCCAGAGCAAGATAGTCTGTCTCAGAACCGGCTAGCCTTTTCAAAACAGAGAGCAGTACCGGACCCTGGGCGCCAGCCGCAGACATACTGCCAACTTCCTCGTGGTCATTGCAGACCAATAATGAGCTGACCTCCCTATCACTTTCAATGAGAGCTCGCATACCCGTAAAACAGCTCAGCAGGTTATCGAGGCGTGCGGAAGCGATAAATTCCTGCTTCAAACCGATAACCGCCGGAAGCTGGGTATCGTAAAAAGAAAGTTCATATTCGAGCACCTGCTCCACCCCACACTGGGGATGTTCCAGTAAAAGGCGCGATTTCAACAACTCATGGAAATCCGGGGTATCCCCATCGGATATCCTGCACAGCACAGGCAGAATGTCGGTTTGTGGATTAATACTCCGATTCTTGTTGGCTTCTTTGTCCAAATGAATCGCCAAACTGGGGATAGTTGCAATCGCCGAGTGAAAATCGATTAGCGCACTTTTCAGTAAACCCCCAGTAGCTTCAAAGGTCACCCGACCCGCCAGCGACAAGTCACGATCAAACCAGGGGTTGAGCAGTGCCCCGCCGTAAACCTCAACACCTAGTTGAAAATATCCCTCCCGGTTATTTTCAGGTAATGGTTTAACCATCAAACAGGGGCTATCGGTGTGCGCGCCAACCATACGCATTCCTTCCACAGGAGCGCTGGCAGTTCCCACTACAAAGGCGACTAGAGAGCTGCCGTTGCGGCACAAAAAGTACTTCCCCCCGGGCTTGACGCTCCAGCTAGACTGGTCGTCAAGCTCCTCAAAGCCAGCACCAGCGAGTTCAGCAACCATAGATTCAACGGCGTGAAAGGGTGTTGTAGATCGACTGATAAAGTCGCAAAGCTGTTGGTTAAATAACGCTTGAGTCATTGTTTTCCCATTTTCCTAATTAAGCTAGCCAAAGCAGATACAGGCCCAGTGCCAAGACGATTCGATAGTATACAAATGGCATCATACCAATACGGTCAAGTAGGCGTAAAAAGACAGCAATACAAAGATACGCTGTAGTACCGGAGATCAACGCCCCGCCGGCAAGCATAAGCCAATCTACGCTGACAGCGCTGAGGTATAAATCCCAGGATTTTAAGGCGCCAGCGGAGGCAATGATGGGGATAGAGAGTAAAAAGGAAAAACGGGCGGAATCTTGTCGAGACAGCCCCATTAACAGAGCAGCGGTTATTGTAATTCCCGAGCGTGATACACCTGGAACCAGCGCTATTGCCTGAGCGAAACCAATAATCAGAGCCACTGCTAAGGATATTCTTACCGCAGGGCGTTGCGAGATTCTGGAACCGCGATCAGCGAAACCCAGCAGCAAACCAAATATCAGGGTTGTGGTAGCAATAACGGGGAGAGTTCGAAATTCCGCTGCGATAAAATCTCTCCCCACTAAGCCCAAAAACGCTGCGGGGATCGTTGCCCAAATAATATACCACGCCAGTTTGCTATCGTCGGTCGATGTCCCGCCCGTGAGCGAGCTCGTCCACGCCCAGAGTATGTTCGACAAATCGTTCCGATAATAGCCCACTACGGCTAACAGCGTTCCAACATGAACTGCCACGTCAAAAGCCAACCCCTGATCAGGCCAGTCCAAAATTAGCGAAGGTATAACCAGATGGGCGGAACTGGATATCGGCAGGAACTCGGTTAAGCCCTGCAGCACAGCCAACACAAAGGCCTGATACCAATCGATCATTGCGGTTTCCCCTGCTCGGCCAGCTTTTTCCAGGAAATCTCATCTCGAACATAGATGGGCGAAACCTCCAAAGCAGATTGAACATTGCCTGCGTTCAGCAATTCGATGGCCAGTGGTATCAGGTCGATTGCACTTGGCAATAGCTCGGGGGCAGCGCACTGCAAACGGTCACGGATGGAACTTGGCAGAGACTCAAAATACTTTAGTCCACCGCCAACGCCCTGCAAGACGCCTGTACTGTTGTCGATAACGAGTTCTGAGGGATGGCAAACCTGGGGTCCTATCACAAGGTGCGCCAAACCTCCTTCAAAGCGAAACAGCGACCAATACAGCTCGTTTATTCTAGCATCGAGTGTGCTCAGAACACAGCTGTTAGTATTTACCAATTTATGGCGTAACGCTGTTTGAGCCTGACAGGCGAGGGTCGAAACAGGAATGGCGGGAATATTGTTGGCAAACGCGAGACCTTGAACTGCACTGGCGGCAATGCGCAAACCGGTAAAGGAACCGGGCCCGACCGCGTAAGCTATTGCATCAACACCAATGGCGCGCAAATTTCCACTAGGCAAAATTTCTTGCAACATAGGCATCAATCGCCCTGAGTGCCCTCGAGGCACAACTTCATGCCGATAGGTATATTGACCCTGGGAATACAAGGCAACGGAACAAGCGTCCGTCGAAGTATCAATTGCCAAAATAGTTGCCATAGAATGTGTAAACCAAGCCCCGGAATCGCTGTTACTTTACCCCCTAACCGCTATCGCGGCAGAGATTCATGATTATCACACAGTCTGATCACTACCAAGAAATACAATTGCAGATTAAACTAAACGATTATTATCAGGCTCCACCATGAGACAAAAAAACCAAGTAACAGGGCTTATACTGGCTGGTGGCAAAGGACGTCGAGTTCAGGGCCAGGACAAAGGTTTGCTGAGCTGGCGCGGAAAAAAACTCATCGAGCATGTCGCTGACAGGCTTGCACCCCAGGTGGGAGAACTCATTATCAGCTGCAACAGAAATATACCGGCCTATAGCGAAATTGGGGACATACGAGTCCAGGATAGCCGAGCAGACTTCCAGGGCCCTCTGGCCGGCATTGAAGCCGCCATGGAACATGTCAAAACGGATGTTTTGGTCGTAGTGGCTTGCGATAATCCACTGCTACCGTTAGATCTGGTTGAGCGTCTCAACGAAGCACCTCCGGTGAACAACACCGCGCGCGCCTTAATATCCTATGCACATGATGGAAAACGCGAGCACTATCTGTGCTGTGCGATCCGCACCTCACTTTATCCATCGTTGACTTCCTATCTAGAAGATGGAAACCGGGCTGTTCGAGATTGGTTTGGACAACACCTGGCAGCGCCCGTTGATTTCTCCGATCAGCCGGAAGCATTCGTGAACTTCAATTCCTTGGAGGCTTTTTCCAAACACTAGTTTCAACTGGGCCAGGCTGACGTAGGGCAATCTTGGTTTAAAAAAAACCCGTTGAAGTTATTTCAACGGGTTTTTCTTCCACAAAAAATTTGTGTGATTCCCTTTTTAACTCTGCCCTAGGCTTTGCTTTAGCTTTTGGCTTTTGGCTTTGCTTTAGCTTTTGGCTTTGCTTTAGCTTTTGGCTTTGCTTTAGCTTTTGGCTTTGCTTTAGCTTTCGGCTTTGCTTTAGCTTTCGGCTTTGCTTTAGCTTTCGGCTTTGCTTTAGCTTTCGGCTTTGCTTTAGCTTTCGGCTTTGCTTTAGCTTCTGGCTTTGCTTTAGCTTTTGGCTTTGCCTTAGCCTTAGCCTTAGCCTTGGCCTTGGCCTTGGCGGCTGCCTTTTTCACCGCGGCGACGGCTTTCTTCTCTGCTGCTTTCGCTTTTGCAGCGAACTTCTTCGCAGCGGCACTTAATTGTGCAGTTAGTTTCTTTTCGGCAGCAGCAAGTTTCTTGGCGTCGGCTTTAGCGCGAGTCTTAGCCCACTTCGCTGCATACTTGGCCAGCGCTGTCGCTTTATCAGTTTCTGCTTTAGCAGCTGCTTCAGCTTTAGCCGCAGCTAATTTTTCTTTTGCAGCCATTTCAGTAGCCTTAGCTTTGGCCTTGGTTGAGACATCATTCAAACGCGCTTTACCAGCCGATGCACGTTCTCGCAAAGACTTGACTCTGGCAGACACTTTGGCCGCAGCTGTAGAAGCAGATTTAACCGCACGCTTATTTGCTGCAGTCGATTGCTTTTTAGCTTTGTTGCGAGCTGCTACAACTTTTTTCCGAGCAGCCGCGACTGCTTTTTTCTCGGCAGTCATCGACTTCTCGATTTTAACGAGAACCTCAGTTGCTTTTGTCACTGCGGGAGAAAGAGCCACTACTTTTGGAGCTGCTTTCTTTGCTGATACTTTGCGGGTTGATTTTATGGCTGCAGTTTTTTTCGTAGCCTTTCTGGGTTTGTTTGTCGCTTTCTTCTTAGCAGTTGCCATTTCGCCGTGCTCCACGTTTGTTATTTAGGTTTTACAGTTCAAAAGTAACAACAATTTTATGGCGGCACAATACACTAAACCGCAAACTACTTTTTCAAAAAAGCTGTTTATTTTGTGTGTCGGAGACCAAATTTCAGCTTACTCGCAGCGAAGTGATACGCGGCGGGATCAAAAAAACCTATTTTTATAGGCTTAAACCGATTCGGTTTTTATTGATAGAAATAATTCACTGCACTATTGAAGCTATTTATTGAGAAAAAGCACGAAATTTGGGGGAAAAAATTTTTTGTGCATTTTGCATAAAAACTTAAAAAAGGGAGCAAAGCTCCCTTTTATCAAAAAATCAGAACTTTCTAACCCAGCGAAGCAAAGACTTCATCGCGAATACTTTCCATACTACCAACGCCTTCAACACGATGGTAAGTAGGAGCATTCTCGCCTGACATACTTTGGTAAAAATCAATTAGAGGGCGCGTTTGCAAACTATAAACCTCCAGTCGTTTGCGTACCGTTTCCTCGAGATCATCTTCTCGTTGCACTAACGCCTCGCCAGTTTCATCATCAAGGCCTTCTTGCTTTGGTGCATTGTGAATCACATGATAAATTCGACCAGAGCCCGGATGAACTCTTCTTCCACTTAAGCGAGTAACAATTTGATCGTCATCGACGGCAATCTCGATGACATGATCGATATGAACTCCGCCATTCACCATTGCTTGCGCTTGAGGAATCGTTCTGGGAAAACCATCAAACAAGAATCCATCCTTACAATCGTGTTCCGCGATGCGCTCCTTTACCAACCCTATTATTATTTCATCGGAAACCAGGCCACCAGAATCCATCACTTGCTTGGCCTGCAAACCCAGCTCGGTTTGGGCTTTTACGGCAGCTCTTAACATATCACCGGTGGAAATCTGCGGAATGCCATACTTTCCAACCAAATATTGTGCCTGGGTACCCTTTCCGGCGCCGGGAGCGCCCAATAAAATCAATCGCATCGGGAAGTGTCCTCACGAATTCTAAGAAAAACGATGGTCAACATCGCCAGTATATTGGTACGTGTTAAAGGTATTTTTAAGGGCGGTAACGATACACAGCGTACAGAAAATGTTCAACCCCTAGTCGGGAGACGCCAATCGTTGTTTGACTTCAATCCACAGTGCTTCAAGTGAGTGAGTATTCATATCCCCCAAACCCACCTCGCGCTCCTCCGCCAGAGATTCCATTGCCCTGAAGCGCAATTCAAATTTGGCCGAGGAGCGGCGTAAACTGGTTTCTGCATCAACTTGCAAATGGCGAGCCAGGTTCACGCAGGTAAAAAGCACGTCTCCCATTTCGTCTTCAATGGCGTCAGGCGCGTTGGCCAGTACAGCCGCCTGTAATTCTCCCAACTCCTCCTGCAGCTTGGCCATAACGTCTACTGAACTACTCCAATCAAAACCAACGCTCGCCGCACGTTTTTGAAGTTTCTGCGCGCGCGGGAGCGCGGGCAATGCCCGCGGAACATCTGCCAGCACGCCAGTGAGCCTCTTGGTGTTTCGCTCTTGTTGTTTGATGGTCTCCCAGGTGCTCTCAACTTGTTCTACTGAAGAGGACTGAGATACAACGCCTTCTATAGCGCCATTTTCAAAAACATGGGGATGACGGCGCAACAGCTTATCGACCAAGGTGTGAACAACATCATTAAAGCAAAACAACTTTTGTTCGGCTCCCAACTGAGCGTAAAAAATCACCTGAAACAGTACATCACCCAACTCCTCAGCAACGTGGAGGTAGTCTTTTTGCTCTATCGCTGCGGCCAGTTCATAACATTCTTCCAGCGTCGAGGGAACGATAGAATCGAAGGTTTGTGAGACATCCCAGGGACACCCCGTTTGGGGGTCTCGTAAGCGTTCCATGACGCGAAGTAGATCAGTCGTTGTGTAGCGGTCCGATGTGGAGGTCATTTTGTCCTGCTCTCGTCCATTAAACGCACAGCCGACACTACGTTGTTCAGCCGGTTTAAACGCTCCAGCAGACGGGACAGCGCGGTGAGGTCAGGCACCTCGACTCGCAAGCGCATGGTAGCGGTATGACGTTTCTTGTTTGTTTGCGTATTAATGGAAAGTACGTTGAGCCGAGCATTGGCAAACAATTCGGTAATATCCCTGAGTAAGCCCTGTCGATCATAAGCCTCAATGGCAACATCAACTTCGAAGTTATCTTTGGGCGCTTTATCACCCCACTCGACCTCTACTATTCGATCCTGGGATTGCTTTTGGAGCTTGATCACGCGACCACAATCGTTTCTATGCACACTGACACCACGGCCCTTGGTAATGAAGCCCGCAATGCCGTCTCCCGGCAGCGGTTTACAGCAGCCAGCAAGATACGTGAGCAAATTTCCCACACCGTGCACATGAACCTGTCCGCGATAGGAGTTGCTCCCAGACTTGGCCAGTTTTAACTGCGGGCCCTGTCGGCTCTCTACCAAACCCTGAGCCACGTTTAGCACTGCAGCAGAAGAGATATCGCCAGAGCCTACCGCGGCATACAGATCATCTACCGTGGTTTGCTGCAGCTTTCGAGCAATTCGTTGATAATCAATACTGGTGAGCGCCAGGCGTTTGAACTCGCGCTCCAGCAAATGACGCCCTGCATCGACGTTATCTTCTCTGGCTTGAGCCTTGAACCAGTGCTGGACCGTAGCTCTGGCTCTGGAGGTGCGCAGATAACCCAAGCCAGACTGCAGCCAATCGCGTCGCGGAATACCTTGGACGCTAGTGAGAACCTCAACCCGCTCCCCCGTCTTTAGCGCGTAGGTAAGCGGTACGATAGAGCCATTCACTTTCGCTCCCCGGCATCGGTGTCCTACCTCCGTATGAACATGGTAGGCAAAATCCAAAGGCGTAGCGCCCTGCGCCAGATTAACCACATCACCGCTTGGCGTGAAAACATATACCCTATCCTGAGCCACATCGAAGCTAAATTGTTCCACCACCGACTCGGCGTCGCCGGTCTCCTCGTGCCAATCCAAGACCTGTCTCAACCAGGCGATTTTCTCCTCGTACGTGCTTGCCATGCCGCCTTCTTTATCACTGCCTTTATAGCGCCAATGAGCGCAGACTCCGAGCTCCGCCTCGTCGTCCATCTGCTGGGTGCGGATCTGAATCTCCAGCACTTTGCCCTCTGGCCCAATAACAGCCGTATGCAAGGACCGATAACCGTTTTCTTTTGGATTGGCGATGTAGTCATCAAACTCATTGGGAATGTTTCGCCAAAGACCGTGAACCATTCCCAAGGTGGCATAACAATCCTTCACATCGGGAACCAGAATGCGCACAGCGCGGATATCATAGACCTGGGAAAAGCCGATGCCCTTGCGCTGCATTTTTCTCCATATACTGTAGATATGCTTTGCTCGGCCCGCGATCTCCACCTCTAGCCCTGCGTTTCTCAACACTCGGTAGAGTTCTTCTCGTACGCGGGCTATAAACTCGTCGCGCTCAAGTCTCTTGCCGTCGAGCAGCCGCGCAATCTTGCGATAAGCATCCGTATAAATATAGCGAAAAGATAAATCTTCCAGCTCCCATTTCAGGTGCCCAATTCCAAGTCGGTGGGCCAGCGGGGCATACACGTCAAATACTTCCTGCGCGACACCGCGGCGACGCTGCTCGTCATCCTTCACCGCGCGAATTGCACTGCTCCTCTCTGCAAGTTTAATCAGCGCTACCCGCACATCATCCACTAAAGAGATCAGCATTTTACGGATATTGTCTTTCTGTCCATGAGCCTGGCCCAGCACCGGCGACTCGCTCTCGTACTGATACTCGCTGATGGCAGCCATTCGCAAGACACCGCGAATAAGAGTGGCCACTCCCTGGCCAAATTGCTGGGTTACCTGCTCCAAAGAAACCTTATCCTCGCGCACGGCGCGATAGAGAATCCCCGCAATCAGCGCGTCGGTTCCAACATGGAGGTCAGCGAGAATTTGAGCGATATCCAGCCCCGCCGCAAAGCAATCTGATTGCCTGGACCAGTCGGGCAGATCCAAACCGGGGTTGTCTCTGACATACAGCGCCAAATGACAGGCCTCAAGTAACCGCGAACGCTCTGGCCCCTCAATGGATATATTCAGCTGTTCAAGCCAACGCTCCAGGTCAATATCACCGGCATCATTGATATGAGTTTGTTGTCGTATCTGAACCATGTTGGCTTAAGTCCCCTCAGGGCTGATTAAAAACACCGGTCGACAAATAACGATCCCCTCGATCACAGATAATCGAGACTATAACTGCGTTCTCAAGTTCTTCGGAGAGCTGTAATGCCGCAGCCACAGATCCCCCTGAGGACACCCCACAGAAAATCCCTTCCTCCGCGGCCAGACGACGCATGGTCTGTTCTGACTCTGTTTGCGATATATCGATAACCCTGTCTACACTAGCTGCATCAAAAATACTCGGCACATATTCCTTCGACCAACGTCTAATACCGGGGATGCTCGAACCCTCTACAGGTTGTAGCCCGACAATTTGGATTGCCTCATTTTGTTGCTTAAGATACGCAGAAGTCCCCATTATGGTGCCCGTAGTTCCCATAGATGCCACAAAATGGGTAATCGTCCCGCGGGTCTGCTGCCACAGCTCGGGGCCAGTTCCTTCAAGGTGCGCGAGCGGATTGTCCGTATTAGCAAACTGGTCGAGCACCCGGCCCTCTCCACGTTCTTGCATCTGCATGGCAAGATCCCTTGCACCTTCCATGCCATCTGATTGACTGACCCCAACTAAAATTGCACCGTAGGCCGACATAGCCAACTTGCGTTCTTCACTCATGTGGTCTGGCATGATGAGAATAAGACGATAGCCTCGGATCGCTGCGACCATCGCCAGCGCGATACCGGTATTGCCGCTAGTCGCCTCGATAAGCGTGTCTCCAGGCGTAATTTCTCCGCGGGCTTCGGCTTGCGCAATCATACTGAGCGCAGGCCGGTCCTTAACTGAACCCGCTGGATTATTGCCCTCAAGTTTGACCAAAAGGGTATTACTGGTTGCGCCGGGGAGGCGCTGTAATCGAACCAGAGGCGTGTTGCCGATACAAGCTTCAATGGTGGGGTATTGGTGGGGCATATTGGGCTACCGCGAAAAACAGGAACAAAGTATATAGAAATCGAGAGACGCTTTCAGTCTCAATGACGGTTTTGATTTATCGCATCAGAGCGGCAAAGGCGACCGCATATTCTTCTTCATCAGAGATTCCCAGCAGCATACTGCTGACGCCGCGCGTTCAGGCGACTTGTTCGACTCCACCGCTTAGCACTACCTGCGTACTCTTCGCGTTCAGCTTCTGTCAAAATGCGGCGCACAAAACGATCGCCCAGTCGATTCACCATTTCCTCTATTCTATCCACCTTGAGGATATCTGTGCCCAGTGCAATCAACTTTTTTCTCGACTAGTAAGCGTTGGTTTGCTCGAACGACGAAACAAATCACGACTCATCAATGGCTTTTCTCCCAAATGTCCCGCAAGCGCCTCTCGAAGAAGTCGCTTGGATGTCAGGCGCACAGCTTCACTGCGCTCACCTGCGGCAATACCCAGCAAATCTTGACCGGCATAAACCCTGTTATCGGGGCTCGAAGATGAGCGCTGCCTCACCAATCCGAACTCCTGATGGTAGTGATACCAATAATTCTCTTCAATCGGCTCGCCACTGTGGCCATCGACTCGCAGGTCAAAGCTATAACCTAGTTCATCCAACAGATTAAATTCAAAGCGGCGCAGCACCTCATCCAGGGGCTCATCACCGCCCAGCGAAGCCACTGCATCACCGTAGGCGATGAATAATCCCGTGTGAGCATCATTACGGTGCAGTAATCGAACCACGAGTTCATTCAGATAAATACCACTGAACAAGCGCTCACCTGCCAGAGTCGCCGCCGGTCCTGCCACCTCGCTTCCCGTCAGCGTCATCAGCTCATTGCGACCCGTAAAAGAGATCAACAGAGGAATAAAAGGCTGAAGAATTGCCCCTTTGGATCGGCCCCGGACCGCTCGACGGGAGCCTTTGGATACCAGCGCCAAACGACCGTACTCGGCGGTCAGAACTTCCAGCAGATGACTGCTATCGCGATAATTGCGGCTGTGTAACACAAAGGCTGGTTGTAATTGGACTCGCAAGGGTTACTCTCTTGATAATATCTCTTCGAACATGGGCTATCGGTCATCATACCCCAAGCTGCGAAGGGCACGCTCATCGTCTGACCAACCCGATTTAACCTTAATCCACAGACGCAGCATTATCTTGCTGTCGAATAATGGCTCCATATCCTTTCGCGCATCGGAACCAATGGAGCGCAGGCGAGAGCCACCTTCGCCGATAAGGATTTTCTTCTGGCCCTTGCGCTCGACAAATATCACGGCGGATATATGCAGCACAGCCCCTTCGGATTTAAACTCTTCGATTTCAACAGTAACCGAATACGGTAGTTCGTCTCCCAATTGACGCATGATCTTTTCACGCACTATTTCTGCTGCCAAAAACCGTTGACTACGATCTGTAATCTGATCTTCCGGGAAAAAATGGGTGGCAGTTGGGAGGGTTTTCAGAATCTCGGTTTCCAACTCAGCAACATTATGGTTGGTCAGCGCAGACATAGGCATGATTGCAAGAAAGTCACCTTTAGTGGCCAAATCTTGCAGGTGTGGTAAAAGTCGGTTCTTGTCCTCCAGGAGATCCGCTTTGTTCACTGCCAATATTACAGGCACTTTGGCGCGGCTCACGTGTTGCAATACCAGCTCATCTTCGTCTGTCCAAGCGGTTCGATCTACTACGAATACAATGACATCGACGTCTTTGATCGCTGAACTCGCAGCGCGATTCATATAGCGGTTAATCGCTTTGCTCTCGAGCTTGTGCAGACCGGGAGTGTCGACGAAGATAATTTGGCTGTCTCCCTCAGTTTTAATACCCAGAACTTGGTGTCGCGTTGTTTGAGGTTTGCGAGACGTGATACTGATTTTCTGGCCCAGGATGTGATTGAGCAAGGTCGATTTACCCACGTTGGGCCGCCCTACAATGGCCACATAACCACAGCGCTTTATCTCAATCGACGACGACATTCAAACTCTCCAATGCAGCCGCGGCTGCGGACTGCTCTGCTTTACGCCTTGTTCCACCTTTCCCGTGAACCTGCAGCGCAGGTTTTACGATCTTGCAGGCCACCTCAAATATTTGATTGTGATCTTCTCCGGACACGCTGAGCATTTCATATTCCGGCAATGGCTTTTGTCGACCTTGCAAGTACTCCTGAAGGCGAGTCTTGGCGTCTTTGATCGTCGCCGAAACATTCAATTGCGTGAGGCGCGAAGCAAACCATCTCAGTAAGCAAGACCTCACCACCTCAACGCTGCTGTCGATTAAAATAGCACCGCACAGTGCCTCAAATGAATCCGCTAAAATGGAGTCGCGACGATGTCCGCCGCTTTTCTTCTCACCGGGACCCAGGGTGAGAAATTGACCCAAGCCCAGCTCAGTGGCCAACTCGGCCAGGGTGTCTCCCTTGACCAACGCGGCGCGCATTCGGCTCATTTCCCCCTCGCGAGCCTGGGGGAATTGCTGATAGAGGGCTTCGGCAATAACGTGATTGACAATGGAGTCGCCCAAAAATTCAAGCCGCTCGTTGTTACGGCTCCCAACGCTGCGGTGTGCAAGCGCCAATGACAGCAATTCAATATCGGAAAATTCATACTTTATGACCCGTTGCAGGCGCGCGAGGCCATTCATAAGGCGGTGCTCACAAAAGGACTACTGAACAGGCTTGCCGACTTCAAATTTGAGGTCGTCGAAGCTTATAATGGCATCAATACGACCTACAACATTGATACGAGCTTCATAATTCGCATCGATGAAGGTTTTCCCCTCTTTCTTATAAATTTCAATGTCTTTAGACGTTACACCGTATACCTGATTGGTATTAAGATTGGTAGTGATAGATCGCCGCAACTCCCGAGCGGTCTTCGCTTCTGCCCCAGATTCGGTGGCTACCTTAGTAATAAGGCCCTTCACTGTCATGTATTCCATATAACTCGGCGCCATTTTCAAGCCGCACATGACGAAAAACCCCACCATAACGGCAATGGTCAGAGTACCCAGCATTGACATTCCCGACTGACTACGACGCGTTTTCATTCGATTTCTCCCCGCTATCTTATTGTATTCATTATTCGATACCACCGGCCCGACTGAAACTTGGACGGCTCAGAAAGCTATCCCAGTGCATCCAGATGGCGAACGCTTTTCCTACTATATCCTGTTCTGGTACCTGACCCCAAACGCGACTATCTTGGCTATTGTCTCTATTGTCGCCCATCATAAAGTAATGTCCCGGCTTGACCTCGGTAGTATGAATTCTCCCGGGCCTGGCATCATTCACCTGCATCAGATGATTTGCCTCGCCCAAAGATTCAATACCTATTTGATAGCGGTTTGCACCGTCGGGAAGCGTCGCCATCGGTTCTCGAGACACTTTTACCCCGTTGATATAGATTTCCTTGCCGCGATAGAGAATCTTGTCACCCGGTAAACCCACAACTCGCTTGATGTAATAGGTATCATTTTTGTGAGGCGGGAAAAAAACCATTACGTCTCCGCGTTCGGGCTTGTTGAAATTCAACACTTTGGTGCGGATAACCGGCAATCGAATGCCATAGGTAAATTTATTGACCAAAATATAGTCCCCGACCTGCAAGGTGGGAATCATGGAGCCAGAAGGAATCTGAAAAGGTTCTACCAGAAACGACCGGAGAAAAAACACCACGAACAGAACCGGGAAAAAAGATTTCGCGTATTCCACGGGTGCAGATTCTGTCGCTGACTGAGCTACTTCCGCGCGATACTGGGCAGCCTGGTCAGTATTATCAGCTTGCCACTGCGGAAATTTCTGCCGTAACTCC
>JBLGAR010000027.1:0-42430 GCA_047612385.1 Cryomorphaceae bacterium
TTGACAGCCTGTCGAGCTCGCCAGTGATCGTAGATTTGATGAGTTTATGTCGTGCCTTGGCGAACCCCGCAGATCGGCTTGCCTGGATGTCTGTATTGCGTGCCCCTTGGTGCGGTTTATCACTGAAGGATCTTCATACTATCGGTACAACGGGCGACTTTCCGGCATACACGCCGATCAAGTCGGTATTGGAAAACAGGGATTTCCATGCTGAACTTTCCCCTGCGGGGAGGCTGCGAGTAGAGCATCTGTCGTGCGCAATGCATCGGGCAGAGCTCGCTCGAGATCGTCTCCCGCTTCGTACCTGGATAGAAAGTTTGTGGCTCGCGCTGGGAGGGCCCCGCACCACAATACAGTTAGACATGCTGCACGATGCGGAGCGATTTTTCCAATTGCTGGAGCAAGCAGATCGAGAAAATCACGGGTTGAATCTGTCGTGGCTGGAAAGCAAATTGGAAAAGCTGTATGTCCAGGCCGAAAATCCGGACAGCAAGATTCAGGTAATGACGCTTCACAAAGCGAAGGGCTTGGAGTTTGACTGGGTTATTATTCCAAGTCTTGGGAAAACCACACGGGCAAATAATAAGCCTTTACTGCTTTGGGATGATCACAGCGCGCATAGCGGCGAGAGAGGTTTTTTACTGGCCGCCGACGATCACAGCGCCGATGACGAGCCGACGCTTTACAACTGGCTAAAAGTACAGCGATCAAACAAGGAAGTTCTAGAGACAACTCGCTTGCTCTATGTTGGTGTGACACGAGCAGTGCAGCGCTTGTACCTGACCACCGGTTTGAAATTTGACCCGCGCAAGGAAGAGTTTCGTGAACCGTCAAATCGTTCACTGCTCGGGTGTATCTGGCCGCTCTACAAGGAGCAAATGGCAGCGCGTGAATCTATTGCCGAAGAGACCGAACAAGGGACGTCTGAGCAAGCCAGTGCACTGCTCCGACTCGATGAGAAATCTATTCTTACTATGAAGCCGGTTATTATTGAAGCCAATTTGGACAAGCTCGAAAGCGGGGCAAACATCCCTGAGCTTTCGCTGAACACGGTAGACCGTTATGTCGGCACTGTGGTTCATCTCGCTCTGGAACAGATAAGTCGTCGTGATGCTGTTCCGGATCAAGTCACACCTATGGACAGTGCGCGTTGGCGAGCCGCTCTTGCAAACCACGGACTGCACGGTGAGGCTCTTGATTTGGCACTTCGGCGGGTAGACGAATCAGTTGCCTGCGTGTTGGCTGACCCCGATGGGCGCTGGGTTCTTTCACCCGACAATAGGGCAGGCGCGAGTGAGCTCTCTATCACTATCGCGGACGCAGAAGGAAAAGTGTCTGATCTCGTTATAGACAGAACATTCGTAGATACGCTGAGCGGTACGCGGTGGGTTATCGACTACAAGAACAGTAAGCCCGAAGAGGGTGAGCCTCTCGGGGATTTTTCGCTCAAAGAAGCAGCGATTTATACCGATCAGTTATCCAGATATAAGACAGCGCTGCAAACACTTTACGAGGAGCCGGTTAAATGCGCCTTGTACTTTACCGCTCTTGGGCGTTTTCACGAGCTTTCCATCTGAAGCCGCGATCAATAATAGCGGTTAGATAAAATGGCTTATCACATCGTCAGAATAACGTTTGAGGCCGTCGATCTTTTTATCCAACTCGTCGGTCTCTCCGTGATAAAAAGGCCAGGGCATCGTCAGTATATGGGTCACACCGGCATCCTCTAGCCGCTTATAGCCATCGACATCGTAGACATCGCTGGGTGTCGCCATCACTTCGAAAAGCTCATTCTGGCGGCCCAGTTCTTTTCTCCAGATTTGAATCCGGTTTATCGATGCAACGATATCCTCGCCGGTTTGTAAATCACTTACCCAGCCATCGCCCAGTCGAGCGGCGCGCTTCATTGCGGGGTTAGAAATACCGCCGATCCAAATGGGAATGTACTCGGATGGAGCTGGATTCATTTCCATAGGGTTAAACTGATAGTAACTGCCGTGATATTCGACCATTTTCCCCGTCCAGAGTAGACGCATAATCTCCAGTATTTCGTCAGTGCGTTTACCGCGAGTTGTGAAGTCTTGCTGCATCAGCTCAAACTCATCGCTCGACCAACCGACACCAATGGCCGGTGTCACCCGATTATTGGAGATGATAGCAGCTGTGCTAATCGCCTTGGCGGTTAAGTAGGGGTTGCGCATGGGAAGCACAAATATATTATTGGTGAAACGCAATCGTTTGGTAATGGCCGCCAGTGCGCCGATCATCACCCAGGGGTCAGGCCAGTCAGTGAAAGACTGCCAGCGCCGCTCTCCATTTTCGGTGTAAGGGTAGGGCGTAGTAATTTCCTGCGGGTTTACCACATGATCGGAAAACGACATGGCGTGCCAGCCGTGGCTGTCAGCGACAGGGGCCAGGGCTGTTAAATGGGATACCGAACTAAAGGAAGTGGATATGACGAACTTCACTGGGTTACTCCTGTCGTACTGCTGGAAACATGGCAAATTCAAACGCTAACTGTAAGCGCTGCCTTATTGTTTCTCTAAGCTATTTCTGCGCTAACCAGGCAATGAACTTACCGTTGTCTGATAGTTTATCCACCCGGGAAAAACCTCGCTTTAGTGTGGGCAAATAGTTCAGATGCCTGTTGGCCACAAGACATAGCCTACCCGATCTCCCAAGGTGAGCTGCGCATTGCATAAGCAGCCTTTTTCCCACATATTCTTCTACGGCATGATTGGCGTGAAAGGGCGGGTTGCACAGAATTAAATCCGCCTGCTGCCCCGAATAATTCACCAGGCCATCACCGTGGTGGAAGTTAATGCGTTCAATGTTCTCAGGCAACAAGGTAGCTGCATTACGCTGCGCAGACTCAACGGCCATTGCAGATTCATCACACAGCAACAAATTGCTGCACAGGCCTTTTTTCATAGCGGACAAACCCAAAATACCATTGCCACAGGCCAGATCAATGGTGTGTACCGATCGCTCCAGATTTTCAAAAGATTTAATCAGGACGCGAGAGCCGACATCTATCTTGTCTGCACTAAATACGTTGGGCAGCGACAACAAATCTCCATTCAATACCTTATCGTAATAGTGGTGGGAGGATTGATCAGCATTGTTGGGTGCCCGAGCGTCCCGCGTGGCAGAGAAACACCTGGCCTTTGATTTTCCGCGATGGCGTATCGTCAAGCCAATATACTGTTCCAGCAGGCCAGCCACTTTCGGTGAGAGATGTTTATCCATGCCTGAGGCAACAACAACCGCCCCGGGGCGCAAAACCGTATTCAGTTGGGCAAGCTGATACTCGAAATAGGAGAGCTGCTTTGGAACCTTAATCGCCACCACCGTAAAGTTTTCCGATGGCGTATCAATGCTGCTGATGATGGCAGGAACTTCGAAGTGGTTGCGCACGCAATTTTGATGTATGGCGATTATCGATAAAGCCGAATCCGTCCACAAACCGGCCGGGCGCAGTGCTGCTGCCAAGGCCCCGTGGTCATCGTTCACAACCAGTATTGATAAGCGTTCAGCGCCGAGCTCCAGTACCTGTTCCACCAGTAAGGTGTCGGCCGAGTTCCAGGCTTTTAGGGGTTCTTCTTTTCGCGAGGGGTAGCGTTGTAGCTCGAACTTTCCCGCCGACGTTATGAAGTGAGTGTCACTTGGGATGGATTTCGTCACCGATTGAGGTAGCTCTTAGGTTTCGCCCACATAGAGCGTTAGCTTTTGCCCAGGTTTCAAATAAGCGCGCGGGTTCAGTGAATTCCAGGCGACTAACTCATCGATGGATACTTTAAACTTCCCTGCAATTCGATACAGGGAATCGCCGCTTCTGACTTTGTATCCGCGCCGGGTACGTGTGCTCGAGGTGGAAGCCAGTGCCAGGCTGTGTGACCAGGCGTCTCCGTTGGGAATCATCAAGGTATCTCCAGCGCGAATTCTGCTGCCTTTAATGTGGTTTACCTCTCGAATTAGGTTGACCCGGGTGCCAAAGGACTTGGCGATACGAATCAAACTGTCTCCTCGCTTGATGCGATAGTGCTGCCATTCGACCCTGTCATCGGGTGTGAGTTTGGCCACTGCCTGCGTCAATCGATCGCCGGCGCCAACGGGAACCAGTAGTTCCCGGCTTCTCGCTGGAGCGGTGGCCCAGCGTAAATGGCCGGGGTTAAAGGCTCGCAGGGTGATCAAATCAACTTGCGCCAAGTCTGCAGCCTTGGCCAGCTCAATCTGGCCTAGAATGTCTACAACCTCGAAGGTAGGCTCATTGGGGATGGGCTCCAGTTCTGTTTTCCAGATGTCAGGAAAGGCCACGAAACCGCTTAGGGCAATAAGACGAGGTACATAGCGACGGGTTTCTCTGGGGAGCTTCAGGGACCAATAATCTGTCGACAAGCCCTTCCGGCGGTTGTCCTTCATGGCGCGTAAAACACGCCCTTTTCCAGAATTGTATGCGGCCAGGGCTAGCAGCCAGTCATTGTCGAGATCACCGTGCAGTTCTTCCAGATAATCCAGTGCAGCGGCAGTAGATTCGCGCACGTCTCGTCGACCGTCGAACCACCAGTTCTGTTTCAGGCCCAGATCTGCGCCGGTGCCTGGCATAATCTGCCAAAGGCCAGAAGCGTGTGCAGATGACAGGGCGAAGGGGTTATAGGTACTTTCCACGATCGGCAGCAGGGCTATCTCAACAGGCATGCCCCGTTTCTCGACCTCACTGACGACATAGAACAGATAGGGGGCGGCGCGCTGGGACACATGTGGCATGTAGTTTGTTTGACGCATGTAGTGCTTGCGAGCGGCGACAACACTGGTGTGCTCTATGGTGTGGAAGCTCAGCTGCTCACGAATCCTCAGCCATAAGTCTTCTGGTCCGACATCTGCAACGGGTGGTTGAATTTCCGGCGCTTGCTCCGCGTTGATAAGCGCCGCGGCGGCCAGAGGTGCTGGTAGGGGAATTACGGGCGTGACAGCGCTCTTGCCTAGCAAATCGGTCTCTAGCGTCCCGCAACCGAATAAGATAAACGATGTAGAAAATACTATAATTAGTGTTCTTAACTTCATGTAATACAACGTTTATTTGTCTTTTTTAGTTGGTTTGCAATCGCCTGCTAGTTCAGCGGCACCGAGTGCCATTTCTTTGGGTACTGGTCGATATTTTTTGAGGATAGCAGTGTTTTGTTCTGCTGATCGCAATTAAATGCAGTAATATGCAGATAATCACTCGAACTAACCAATTTGGGCACATCCGGCCGATGACTACACGATCCAAAGACATTTATAAGGAGCTGGATACCTGGTATTCCCGCAGTAATGGTGAGTATCTGCTGGATAATCTTAAGCAGAATATTGAAAAGTCACTGGAAACCGCGTTCGGCTATCATTTGCTGCAGCTGGGGGTGACTCGTCACGCATTATTCGGCAGCTGTAATATCAACCACCGTATTTACGGTGCCGAGCGCAATGGCGACGAAGTGAGTCTTATTACCAACAATGGGGAGCTACCGCTTGAGAGTGACAGCATCGATGTACTTATCGCACACCACAGCCTGGAGTTTGAAGACGACCCCCATCAGGCGTTGCGAGAGATACAGCGGGTACTGGCTCCACAGGGTCATTTAATCATTATCGGTTTTAATCGCTACAGTGCATTTGGTGCGTCGACCTTTCTCAGAGGGCGGTCTCGCAAATCCAGTTGGCACCATCATCAGCCGGTTAGCCCGGTAAGAGCAACGGATTGGCTGCGCCTGTTGGGGTGTGAAGTGCAAAATTGCTCTCATCTGTACACTTTACCGCCTTTGGGTGGCAATGGATTACGCAATGCGATGGTTCGCTGTGATGCGTGGTTGAGCCAGCACAACGTTCCTCTGGGAGGCTTGTATATCATGCATGCGATCAATCAAGTTCCCAGATTGAATCGTCCCCGAAGGCGGATGTTGCCCGTCCGCGATAGATTAATTGGACTGGCGGTTCCCTCTACCCGTTTAGGCAGCGGTACTACGACAGTGCACACAGAGAAACACGGAGAAACAACTGTTTGAAAAAAATAGAGATATTTACCGATGGTGCTTGCCGCGGTAACCCAGGCCCAGGCGGCTGGGGCGCGTTATTGCGCTACCAGAACAAGGAGAACGAGGTGTTCGGAGGTGAAAAAGATACCACCAACAATCGAATGGAGCTTCAGGCCGCTATAGAAGGTTTAAAAGCGCTTAAAGAGCGTTGCTCTGTGGTGCTCACCACCGACTCGGTTTATGTTCAAAAGGGTATTACGGAGTGGCTCCCAGGCTGGAAGAAAAAGAACTGGATGACAGCAGCGCGCAAACCGGTGAAGAATGCGGACTTATGGCAGCTGCTGGATGAGCAGAATCAGCGCCATGAGGTCACCTGGGCTTGGGTGAAAGGACACAGCGGTCATCGCGAGAACGACATTGCGGATGATTTGGCAAACCGTGGTATCGATCAGTTAAGTTAAGACCGCCTTCACTTTAGCAGGGCTTAGGAATTATTTTGAGACAGATAGTACTGGACACTGAAACCACTGGCCTGGAAGTCAATCAAGGCCATAGAATTATTGAAATTGGTTGCGTTGAGCTTTTGAATCGAAAGCTTACGGGCAACCATTTTCATTGCTATATCAACCCGGATCGGGAGATCGACCAGGGAGCGATAGAAATTCACGGTATTACCAACAAGTTTTTGGAAGACAAACCCCAGTTCGACCTCATTGCGCAAGACTTTATAGATTTTGTCGGAAGCGCTGAGCTCATCATTCACAATGCGCCCTTTGATATAGGTTTCTTAAACAGTGAACTCCATCGGCTGGAACGAGGCTATGCTCCAGTGGATAATGTTAGCTCTATCATAGATACACTAGTGTTGGCTCGGAGGAAGCACCCCGGGCAGCGCAATAACCTGGATGCACTGTGTCAGCGCTATATGGTGGACAACTCCCAACGCGACCTGCACGGAGCTCTGCTCGACGCCGAGATTCTGGCCGACGTCTATCTGACAATGACTGGGGGGCAAACAGCACTGCTATTATCTGACAACGCCGCCAATGGCGAGGACGGCGGTTCTAGCGGACATCTGGTAAAACGCCTTCCCGCGAATCGACGACCACTGCCGGTTATTGCGGCTTCAAGTAAGGAGGTGGCTGCGCACGAGCTGCAATTGGATGTGATTGCGAAGAAAAGTGAAGGTAAGGTTTTGTGGCGCGAACTATCAAAATAGAATAGCCGCGCTAGTTTCGCTCGAGCCTATATAAACAGGCGAACGCATAATACGCCCACACCGCCCATCACGATCGTGTAGGGCAAAGCCATGATGACCATCCTTCCGTAGGAGAGGCGGATAAGCGGTGCCACTGCAGAGGTCAGCAGAAACAGGAATGCAGCTTGTCCGTTGGGTGTTGCAACACTGGGCAAGTTGGTGCCGGTGTTGATGGCAACAGCCAGGGCGTCAAACTCCTGACGATTGATCGTACCAGCATCCAGCGCCGCTTTGACTTCATTGATATAGACGGTCGCTACGAATACATTGTCGCTAATCATAGACAGTATGCCGTTTGCCGCAAAAAACATTGCCGGGCGAATATCGGCGTCCATGGCTAATACGTAATTAATAACCGGGCTGAATAAGTGTTGGTCATGAATCATTGCCACGATGGCAAAAAACACGACTAGCAAAGCCGTAAAGGGCAGTGCCTCTTCGAAAGCGTGGCCGATCTGGTGTTCTTCTACAATCCCGTTGAAGGCAGTTAGCAGGACAATAACCAACAGACCGATGAGGCCTACGGCAGCCAAATGCATGGCCAGGCCGACGACCAGGATGATAGCGACAAGACCCTGAATAATGAGGCGCGCGTTGGCTCGCGTGTTGCGAGAGCCTTCCTGTTTCTCCTGGTATTCTTCCAGAACTCGCCGCACATTCTCGGGGATTTTAGCGCCATAGCCAAAGCTCTCCGTAAGTTCCAGCAGATAGCAGGTTAATAGCCCGCAGAACAAAACGGGAATTGTTACGGGCGCCATAACTTTAACAAATTGTATGAAATCCCAACCCGCGACCGTCGCAATTAGTAGGTTTTGAGGTTCACCCACGAGTGTACAAACGCCACCGAGTGCAGTACCTACGGCGCCGTGCATCATCAAGCTGCGCAAAAAGGACCGAAAGGATTCCAGGTCTTCGCGATGGCTTTCCTCCACCGAATTATCGTCAGAGTGATCGTGGAGATCAGGACTCAGAATTTTACCTGAGGCGACTTTGTGATAAACAGAATAAAAACCGATCCCGACACTAATCAATACAGCGGTCACAGTAAGGGCGTCCAGAAAGGCCGAGAGGACAGCGGACACCAAGGAGAATAGCAATGACAATGCCGCTTTGGACTTGACTCCCAGTAGAATTCTCGTAAACAGAAATAACAGAAGCTCCTTCATGAAGTAAATTCCAGCGACCATGAACATCAGCAGCAAGATGACCTCGAAGTTAGCCAGGGTCTCTTCATAGACCATGTGGGGTGAAGTCAATCCTATTACTACGGCTTCGATAGCCAGCAAGCCACCTGGTTGAAGCGGATAGCAGCGCAGCGCCAGTGCCAGGGTAAAGATAAACTCGCCAATAACGATCCAGCCGGTCACGAATGGACCTGCAATGATCAACAAGAACGGATTGAGGACTAGGAACGCAACAATCGTCTGTTTGTACCAATTGGGAGAAGAACCCAGAAAGTTCTTCCACAGGGCGTGCACAAGTGGTTCGGTCATGGAAAGTCCGCAGTTTATTATTGAATTGAAGTGCGCCATTCTACGGGATTAAATGCCTCGTTCGAAGCGAATAAGTATAAAAATTACTGCTCTATCGATCCCAGCTTGCCCAGACAAAGGGCTGAGCCTATTATAGCCCGTCGATTTTACGTAATTTTATGGAGCCTGCATGTTCGAACCTGCCAGTTTGCCCCCGGAGTCCTATGAAGGGGGGCTACACATCGTATTCCAGCGGGGTGAGTTGGTGTCGGACCTGCGATCTTCGGAACCATGCATGATAGATGCGCGTCAGCTTTCGCTAAGCGGCTGGAGAGAAAGTCAAAGGCTCTTTTTGGGGTTTTGGCACAATCAAGCCTGTTTCGCGGTGGAGATAGAGCCCGGTGACGAATTGGACCCGATGCAGTTTCAGCGAGGAAATCTTTACCAAGTGCTCGGACGAATCGACGAGCAGTTGTTTGCCCTGGCAGGGCGAGCCTCGCAGTTGCTTGCCTGGGAGCGAGACCATCAGTTCTGCGGTCGCTGCGGGTCCCCGATGGAAATGAATGTCAAAGAGCGGGCCATGCAGTGCGAACCTTGTTCTGTTATCAACTACCCGCGCATTGCACCGTGTATCATTGTCCTCATCACTCGGGGCGAAGAGCTGTTATTGGCACGCAATGCTAATTTCCCCAGGCCTCTGTACAGCACTCTGGCCGGATTTATCGAAGCCGGAGAGACAGCCGAAGAAACTCTGGTCAGAGAGGTGAAAGAAGAGGTGGGTGTGGCAGTGAAAAATATCCGCTATTTTCAATCCCAGTCTTGGCCATTTCCCAGCCAGTTGATGCTGGGCTATTTCGCCGAATACGCTGATGGAGATATTGTCTGTGATATGGAAGAGATAGCCGATGCTCAGTGGTTTCATTACAGCGACTTGCCGATGATCCCGCCGGTATCTTCAATTTCGGGTCAACTCATACAGCACTACATTAATAGCATTAGCTAATCTGGAGTTTTTCTTGGAATATTTATACGACTACGGGCTGTTCTTTGCCCAGGCAGGCACCATAGTGGCTGCAATACTCATTGTTTTGGCCAGCATCTTCACAATGAGCCACAGGCAAAAAGGGGAGGAAGAAGGCCACATCGAAATTCGCCACCTCAACAAAAAGTATCTCGCGATCAGCGAGTCGATAGAAGAGGTTGTTTCAGACGAAGAAGCTTTAAAGCAGCACGCTAAGGAAAAGAAGAAGAAGGATAAGCAGGAGGCCAAGGAGGCCAAGAAAAAGAGAAAGAAAGCGGCGGGCGACGATTGCGATGAAAGTCGCAAGCGCCTGTATGTGCTGGATTTCGACGGAGATATAAAGGCCAGCGCAGCGGACAATCTCAGAGAGGAAATATCTGCAGTTCTGCCGCAGATTCGCGAGGGCGATGAGGTGCTAGTGCGCCTGGAAAGCCCTGGCGGCATGGTCCATAGCTATGGTCTGGCCTCGAGTCAGCTGCATCGCATTACCGAAGCCGGAGTGCCACTGACGGTTGCCGTTGACAAAGTAGCGGCCAGCGGCGGATACATGATGGCCTGTGTAGCTGACAAAATAGTTGCCGCGCCGTTTGCGGTTATAGGCTCTATTGGTGTGATAGCGCAGTTGCCCAATTTTAGTCGGCTGTTAAAGAAGAATGACATTGATTTCGAAATGCTCACTGCCGGGGAATACAAACGGACGCTGACGATGTTTGGTGAGAATACCGATAAAGGTCGAGAAAAATTTGTAGAGGAGCTAGAACAAACACACGATTTGTTCAAAGAGTTTGTCAGTGAGAATAGGCCCGAGCTGGATATCTCAAAGGTCGCAACCGGTGAAGTTTGGTATGGCCGAAAGGCACTCGAAGTGGGGTTGATTGATAGCCTGCAAACCAGCGATGCGTTTGTTCAGGAAAAACTCAAAGACCTGGACGTTTTTGAGGTGAAATTTGTGCACAAGAAAAACTGGCAGGAAAAAATGGGATTCGCCGCTGAAGGAGCAATGGAAAAAGTGTTTCTTAAACTGTGGCAGCGCGCCCAGAATCGAAACAACTATTGAGTTGTCGTGTCGATCGTAATACTGACCAGACGGCTTGCAGCTTCGCGGACATCATCCTGATTGGGGTTGCGCCCCTCGTCCAGGCGCACTTTTGAAGGTTTAGCATCTCGCGGTGAAGCTTTCAGGAACATACTCAAGGTCGCGGCTATTTGTTCGAGATTTTCTAACTCAACATCGGCTTCCCCCTGAATACGATTACCGCGAATTAACAACGTCACATCCTTGCCGCCGCGCAGGTTTCGCCACCAACGCTTTTCCCTGCCAGTGAACAGATGGACCTGATTATCTGACTGAAGATAGCTCAGTGGGAGGATATAACGACGCCCGCTCTTGTTGCCCACATATTCCAGCAACGTAGTATTGCTACTGAGAAGACTATGCAGAGGCGATCTAAGAATCCATTTCACAATGGGGTCGATTACGGTGTAAACATTGTTCATGCTTATTCCTTTGTGCAGCTTTCCTTCATTACGATTGCGCGGTTTGTCAGAGCATCCTGATCGCCGTTAGCCTCAGCTAGAACAGCTGCACTGATGTCAGATTGAGGGTTTGCACAGGGGTCTTCTTCAGACATGGTTAGCCACGCCAGCACTGCGATAAGCGCTATTACCGCAACGCCGGAGACAATTCGCATCGATTTCTTGTATCTCATATGCCTTTCTAGCTCCGCGTGATAGGTCTTAAAGACTTAGAAAGCACATTATATCCAACTATGCCTACACAAATCCGATATCCGGATAAAAATACTTTGGGAACGGTATGAGTCATAGCCAGAGCAGACACAACACAGCTGTGAAAGTCTGCCGCGGGTAGTTTATAATGCGATGTTTATTTAACGCTGAAAAACAATATGAAACCAGCACTAGTTCTCTCTGGCGGTGGTGCCCGAGGGGCATATCAGGTAGGTGTTCTGAAGGCGATTGCTGATATGCACCCCAAAGATAGCCATAATCCTTTTTCAATTATCAGCGGAACTTCTGCGGGGGCTGTCAATGCCGTTGCGCTGGCTGCATCTGCAAATAACTTTCGGCTAGCGGTAAAAAAAGTGGAGAAAATCTGGAGCACGATACATGTGCATAAAGTCTATAAAGCCGGTGGCTGGGATCTGCTAAAAGGCCTTGGGCGGTTGATTGCTTCGCTCTTTAATCAGGGTATAAGCCGTGGACAAGCGCTTTCTCTGCTAAATAATGACCCATTGCGCGAGCTGCTCAACCATTCTATTCAGTTTCGAAATATCCAAAAGCGTATCGACAAGGGTTACCTTGATGCGGTGTGTGTTTCTGCCACGGGCTACACTTCCGGTGAAAATGTGACGTTTTTTCAGGGTCTAGATCATATTGTAACGTGGCGGCAGGGTAGGCGAGTGGGTATACCTACCGAGCTGAATGTCAGCCACATTTTAGGCTCATCTGCTATTCCCGCTGTGCTGCCAGCGGAGAAGATTAGCCGCGAGTACTTTGGTGATGGAGCATTGCGTCAGCTTGCCCCCATAAGCCCTGTTATTCGAATGGGTGCCGATCGAGTAATGGTAATAGGTGTCAGTGGTAATTCGACCAATGTGCCGAAAAGACGGCAGGAAGTACACTCGCCTTCATTGGCCCAAATAGTGGGGCATATTTTTAACAGCGCGTTTATTGATAGTCTCGAACACGATGTAGAAACGCTGACAAAAGTAAACGATTTGATAGGCTATGTTCACAACGAAAATCCACATGTTGCACCCGACGGCATGAGAAACATTGATCTATTGGTGATATATCCTAGTATTGAATTTGATGAAATAGCGGCCAAACATATTGAAGACCTTCCCTGGGCAATGCGCCTTGCAATGAAGGTGATCGGCGCTACCCGTAAAGGTGGTGGCATCAGCTTGGCAAGTTATCTCCTGTTTGAGAAAAACTTCTGCAAAGAGCTCATAGACTGTGGATATCACGATGCAATGGCACAGAAAGAGGATATTATGGAATTCTTTGATCCACATCCTGTCGTGACAATGCGCGGCTAGCCAATGAATAATGTATGATCAGAAAAGTTAGCATTTTCTGAATAGGTCACAAAGGCGATCGTATAACAATGGTATATAGAAGTGGGTGGGCTACCACCGGAAAATTAAGATATGTCTTAGCGGCCGTCGCTTTTGCGATTTACGGTTGCTCAGCGAATGCGAAATTTTGCGAAGTGACTGGAGGTAACTATCTTCAAAACTCCGACTTTTCGACCAAGACAGCCTCCGGTGGCGTTAAGCACTGGACGGCTACACAGCATGCAGGCGAAACCTCCTTCGAGGTCAATTATGACGGGGTAGAAGTTACTATTGATAAAATTGGTTCGCAGCCATGGATGATGCTTAAGCAAAGGCTGAGGGACACCGACTTGGCCGGGGAAAAGGCGGCATTCACTGCAGAAATAAAGTTGGATCTGCAACAACCGGCCATTTTTCACGGTTTTAAGAAAGGCGGTGGATTGCAGTTGACTGCTGCGCCTAGTTCGTCTTCGAGGCTATTGCTCAAATCAACTTTAGATCACACTCCCCACATGGGGAAAACCGATTGGGAAAAAGTGCAGGTTGTTGTGAAGTTTCCACCGAAAACCAGCACTGTAGAAGTTAGTTTTTTGCATCAAGCCGACGGGGTATTGCAAGTTCGCAATCCTTCATTGCAGTTGGTTGATGAATCAGGCGGAAAATGTAAGAGAACTAAAATCGAAAAATAGACACCCAGAAGAAAAGGCAATGCAGCGTGACTTACATCTATCTAGCAATTGCGATTGTGGCAGAAGTTGTCGCAACGAGTGCTTTGAAGGCCTCATCTGAGTTTACAAAGCTGGTTCCAAGTATAATCGTTGTTATAGGCTACGGAATTTCTTTTTACCTGATGGCGATGGTTTTGCGAACAATGCCCATTGGCATTACCTATGCTATCTGGTCCGGCGTGGGAATTGTCTTGGTAGCAGTGGTGGGCGCTTTTTTGTACAGACAGATTCCTGACGTACCGGCTGTTTTGGGAATGATGCTCATCATTTCTGGCGTAGCGGTTATTCATCTTTTCTCGGACACCGTTAGCCACTAGACCTTGCTTATTAGGGCATCTCATTTCATTAAGTTTGACCTCGATCAAAACGTAACGTCGATTTGGCATAGAAGCTGTAGTTCTATACTTTGATAGCAGCCGCAAGGACCTTGGTTAAACCCGGAGAATATCATGTCCAAGGACTTATACCTCGTTGCTCTGGACCGGCTTAATGGCTTGCTAGAAGATGGTTGGAGCAGGGAGTTACACGAGTCAATGGGGCTGCTCTTGCCACTGCGGATTCAAGCGCGAGCCCCTCCGTTCGCATAGTCAATTTTATTGCCATAGAAGAGACGGGTATGGTGTTCTTCGCAAACTCCAATTCAGGGAAGATTCAGCAGATTGATGTAAACCCCAGAGCTAGCCTGTGTTTTTATTGGCCAGTATTACAAGAGCAGGCGATTGTCGAGGGGCGTGTTGAGCGTGCCGGGAATGAGGCATCAGGTGCCTACTGGGAAAAAGTGCCCCGTGAGAAACATTTTTACAAGAGTATTGAGAAAGAGGCTGTTAATTTAGTGCGCTACGGCGGCCTAAAAGACGCCGTTACGGAACAGTGGTCGCAGTCTGGTTTTACGGCCATTGATCGCCCGATGGATTGGCATGCTTTTCTTATTAAGCCCGACCAAATTGAGTTTTGGCGTTCTGGTTGGCGTCGGGCGAAGGAGCGTATTCGTTACAGTAAAAAAATGATGAACAGTGGTACAAAGAACTACTCGCTATTTGAATTAGGTCGGAACGTTAAGTAGTGTTTTGATCAGTAGTTTTTATCCACCAGGCCAAACCAGTGCGTGAACGCTTTCAGAAATCTTTGTCCTGAATGCCGAATTTAATGGTTGATGTCTAGTAAAGTTGAGAGTTGCTCATACCACTGTGATCCGCCTATCTGTCCGGTATCGGCTTTGGCTTCACCCTAAAAATGATAGGGCCGATAGCGGCTTGGCTCATAGGGCTTCAAGCTATACTGTGGTTCCAAAAAACGGACGAGATCTACCAATTGAGTGACTGTCATCATGTCATTGTAGTTGCGCATCGTCGAGTGTCCCTCGGCATCGGTATTTTGAGGCTCGTAGCTTTGTGCAATCTTGTGTGAAGGATTGATGATAGAGGTCACGAGGTCACCGTAGGATCTGATTCGCGTCACCTGTCCACCGAGCTTTATCGATATATTGTTACCGTCTGACACGGGTAACTGCGCAATATCATCCAAGTGATGACAAGCATTACACTGCATCTGTATAAACACCACTTTACCCGTTTCCGGGTTACCTTCAGGTAAACTAAATTCTCTCGCAGCGCGTGTTTGTTCATCACAGGCGCCTAGCAGAACCATCGATACGCTTACAAAAACCAACATCAAATATTTCATTTTGATCTCCTGAATACAGTAGACAATGTACCTACCCCGGAAGACTAAGCGAAAAAGCGCTACAACTACTTGATACCGATCAAAGTAGGTGATGAATCGCACAGTCATATGCAGCAGAACATGATACGGAGAGTCAAACTTGAGTCGATATGGAATACACACAATACACGGTGTAGGTTGGCTTCGAGCCGCAGTACTGGGAGCCAATGAAGGTACTGTTTCTACAGCCAGTCTCATCACCGGCGTCGCCGCATCGAACAGCAGCTACGACAGTATTCTGTTGGCGGGTCTTGCCGCGCTGGCGTTAACTTTAGCGTGGGCGCTACCTCTGGACCAGATGATCCTGGGGGTCGCAATAGGTTCTCTTATGTGTCTGGCATTTCTGGGTGGTATGGCGGCTTACGTTGGTGGCGCGTCTATTTTCGTCGGTACTGTGAGAGTGTTGTTTTGGGGTGCATCGGCAATGGCATTAACCGCGGGTCTTGGCCGATTGTTCGGCGTTATTGCTTAGAGTCTATTGCAACGTCGGCTATCAAAATTGATTTTTCAGTAGATTGATATTGGCAGAAACAACGATAGTTCAAAAGTCTCGTCCTCTTCCAGAAAATGGTTTTTTCTGTATTGCACAAAAGCAGGGGTTGTCGACATTTTGAATCCTGAAGCGGGCAGCCATTCATCCTGAACTCGACTCAGCCATGGCAGCAACTCACCGTACTTGCCCTTTAACTCAAACGCCGCATGCAAACCGCCTGGAAGCATCATCGCGCTAACGGGTCCTCTTCGAATCACTGGTTCAGTTATGGGTACGCAAGCCACGTAGCGACAATGATCCAATTTTACCCAGGCGGGGTTTGAATGGTGCAAGCCAATTTGGTTTTCGAAACTACGGTTCTGGGTTAGACACCATGCCTGCAGGGTTTGCCAAGGTCTGCGGATACTTCTGCCGTATCCCTTATGGCGCACATACGCTACTGCCTGTTCCTCTCGTTCGATTAACCTGGCGTGGGGTAACTCCAGCGTTCTGATTCTTTCGTAGCCAGCTGCTACAGCTGTGTCAGTGCGCCAAGGTGCTGTACCTGTATTTTTCTCACGCAATCGCCAGCGGCCCGGAGGAACTGAAAACTGATGTTTGAAGGCTCTGCTGAAAGAGGAGAGTGAGGAGAACCCGCAAAGGGCAGCTATCTCTTCAATTGACATATTCGGGACAAACATTAACTGGTTGGCCGCTTGTTCAAGTCGTGTGCGTCGCACGTATTCATGCACGTTTTCGCCGACAGCTTTCCTGAAAATGCGATGAAAATGCGCCTCCGAGCAAGCCGCGATGCCAGCGAGTTTTGCCGCCGACAAGTCTCCGCCAATATCTCGATGTATTGCGTTCAGCGCTTGATCTATTCGGTAGTCAGATATTTGCATAGAGTGACGCGCTGAGCATATTTGGACAAATTATAGAGCATAAACAGACATATTTGAATCGGTAACAAGCTTTATGCTTTGGCTCCTCATGAGGATGAAGCCATGCAAGCTACCGCTCAAATACAACAGATCAAGTCATCGTATATCAGAGATATCTTGAAAGCGGCCAGTGCCGAGGGCGTACTATCTCTGGCGGGCGGGCTGCCACCTCGTGAAGGCTTCCCTCTAGAGTTTCTGCGTTCTTCCTTCGCAAGCTTGAGTGATCGGCCTGAACTTTTTCAGTACGGACCTACAGGTGGCTACCAGCCCTTGCTCGACTTTTTACACGGTTATCACAACCTCGATGCCAATACCGATCTGCTACTTGGAAACGGCTCTCAGCAATGTCTCGATCTGATTGCACGAGCGTTTATAGAGCCGGGCCAGAAGGTGGCTATGGAGGCCCCATCCTATGTTGGCGCAATGCAGGTGTTTTCCCTGGCGGGCGCAAACATCCAAACGGTTGACAGTGATCTCGAAGGACCAGACCTAAACCAGTTGGAGGCGCTGTTTAGGGCAGGAGACATCAAGATCTTTTACGCGGTGCCAGATTTTCACAACCCAACGGGTAGATGCTGGTCATCCAATACTAGGCAAGAGGTCGCTCGCCTGTGCACTCATTACGGCGTAACGCTAATCGAAGATGCTCCCTACAGAGACCTACGTTTTAGTGGAGACGAATTACCGATGGTCTCAAGCCAGTGCCCGCAGCTGAGTCTGGTTCTGCGATCGTTCTCAAAAACCGCAATGCCTGGGATGCGCTTGGGCTTTGTTGCGGGTCCCGCGCAATGGATCGAATACCTGCGTCTGGTAAAGCAATCTGCCGATCTGCATACAGCGGTTCCGTTGCAGGCAGTGCTTTTAGATTTGCTACGCTGTGAGGGCTATCCGAACCATTTGCGGCAGCTGAAGCAGCAGTACAAAGCGCGCTATCAAACCCTGGCAAGTGCGTTGGAAAGAGACGGGCGTGAAGTGCTGACCTTCGATCCTGTGAGTGGTGGAATGTTTATCTGGGCCAATTTGCTAAAGGGCGATTGCGAATCTGTTGCTCGGGAATGCTTGAACCGGAAAGTAGCCGTTGTTCCAGGTTCAGCCTTTTATCCGGCAGATCAACAACAGTTCAGCGCGCTCCGGCTGAACTTTACCTGCGTTGATCCCAAAGGCCTTGAGAGTGCGGCTCAAACTCTCTGCGACGTGTTGTCGGAGTAAAGTTGTCGGAGTAAAACCGCCCAAGCAAATTTTCTGTGCCTGGGCCGCCGTTAAGCGTTTACGTCAATTACCACGCGGCCTTGAATCTGCCCCGCCAGGATTTGATCTGCTAGCTCAGGTAGCTTAGACATCGGCTCTATTCGATAGATACTGTTTAGTGCCTCTATATTGGTAAGCTCCGCTAGCGCATCCCAGGCGCGCTGCCGGACAGCCTGGGAGGCCATGACCGAATCTATGCCTCGCAAGGTGACGCCACGCAAAATAAAGGGGGCGACTGATGTCGGCAATCCCATTCCTCCAGCCAAACCACAGGCTGCGACTATGCCTTCATACTTTGTTTGGCTTAACGCGGTTGCCAGCACTTTGTCGCCCACTGTGTCGACTACCGCCGCCCAGGTTTCTTTCTCCATCGGTTTGCAGTCGCGGGCCAGTTGATCTCTGGCAAGAATGTCACTCGCACCCAGACTTTTCAAAAAGTCTGTGGATTCTTCAACACGCCCGGTGCAGGCAGTGACGCTATAGCCCAATTTATGCAACAAAGAGATGGCGACAGAGCCCACCCCCCCAGCCGCTCCTGTCACTAACACCGCGCCATCTTCAGGGCGAATGCCGTGATCTTGAATTGCTAGAACACACAGCATAGAAGTGTAACCCGCTGTTCCAATTGCCATAGTCTGTTCAAGTGTAAAAGCAGCGGGCACTTTCACCAGCCATTGGGGCTTCAGGCGTTGAAACTGACTGTAGCCACCGTTTTGTGTTTCCGATAAACCGAATCCGTTGACCAGTACCTGGTCCCCAGGCGCAAAAGCGTCGTCCTTTGATTCCATTACCGTACCGGCCAGGTCTATACCGCAGATGAGAGGTAGTGAACGGCAGATTCTAGCTTTCCCAGATACGGCCAGACCATCCTTATAGTTTATGGTGGAGTAGGCGACCTGCACTAGAACATCTTCATCGGGAAGATCGGCCATCGTAATTTTTTGCAGTGACGCAACGGGTTTGCCGTCTGCATCTTGAACCACCATTGCATTGAATTGTTCGGTCATCGGGTTTCCTGTTTTTAAAGGATAATCGTGTGCGGAAATTGAATCTAACTGTCGCGCAATTTAAGGGGAATCAGCAACAATATTGCCAACACCATGAGGGCAGAAAATATGAGCATGGCGGATGAATAGCTCCCGCTGCTATCGTAAAGGCGTCCGATCAATGCGTACCCTGGTAGAATACAAAGTGTTATTAGCGGTGTCATCAGCCCCATCGCCTTGCCGAAGTTTGCCAGACCAAAAATATGCACGGTCAGTGCGCCCCATATTGGAAGCATGCCTCCGGCTGCCAGCCCCAGTGCAGACGATGCAAGTAGCATGTAAATATAATCCGACTCCTCCAGTGAAAATATCAAGAGCCCGACAATAACCAGGGCTTCTGCGACCCCTAGCCCCGCCTTGAGGCTGAATTTATCAGCGGCCAGACCGAACAGCAGCTTGCCCACAATTCCGGCTATGGCGATCGTCATAATGAGGCTGGCGGCTCTGGCTTCTGTCTCTCCCAAGTTGATAGCGTAGGGCGAAATGTTAGCGAGCACAGCTGAGTAAGAACTGAATAGTAAGCCCAGACTCAGACCGAGAAACCAGTAACCCGGGTTTATCACGATCTGCTTTAAAGACATGGGTCGATCCAGCTCTGAGCTCGGCTGCGCCGCGCTGCCGCTCGCCTCAGCGGTCAAGCCGACATCGGTGGGTTTACCCCGTATCGTGAGAATCACAATCGGGAGCATTATGATGAGGGACCACATGGAGAGTTGTTCAAGGGCGACGCGCCAGCTGGAGTCTACGAGGGTACTGCTTATTAGTTTTGGGACAATAATACCCCCAGCAGAAGTGCCCAGGGCAGCGATGCCTAGTGCTCGCCCGCGGCTAACCGTAAACCACCGTGAAATGACCGTAGAAGCAGACATGGCACCTGCAAAACCATTGGCGAGAGCCATCGTCAGACCAAACAGAATGACGTATTCAGAGATTGATTCGCTTTGAGCGATTGCCCACAGGCCTGCGCTAAACACTATGGTACCGGCCACCATCAGCCAGCGGACAGGGAAGCGATCAATCATGATACCGGCAATGGGCGTAACAACGAGGCCCAGAACAGTACCCGCGCCCAGGCTGTACATCACCTGTTCAAGACTTGCATCAAATTCAGCCCTTACAGGGGCAACCAGCAAACTGGCCGAATAAGCAAAAAAGCCAAGGACGAACATTTGGGCCACAAATGCGCCCGATACAACACGCCAACCATAGAACATGTACTTAAGCCCTCCTTGGGCACTTCGATTCGTTATTGTTATAAGCAGCGCCTAAGTATCAGGATTTCGACATCAAGTGCAACGCCAATTCTCTTGGTAATGCCATCTAAGGCGGACATTCGAGGCGTTTCGTTCATGTTGGCTCTAGGTGATAGCAACGTGGTGTCTGCAACATGTTTTTCGCTCGGAAGGCCGGTATAATTGTTTACGAGCAAATTTATAAATGCTATATTTGTTTATAAGTAGGTTTAATATAGTGGCTAAAAACCGAGATCACCACACAATAAGACGCAACCTGGAGTCATATCGATGAAGCAGCAGTGGAACGCGAGAGCCCGAACCATCCTATTCACAGCAGTAGTAAGCCTTAGTGCTAGCTCCGTAACGGCACAGTCCCTGTTGGAAGAAGTCATAGTCACTGCCCAGAAACGTGAGGCCACACTTAGCGATACTCCTATCGCAATTACTGCACTGACTTCAGATCAACTCAATGCACTGGGTATTGTGACTCAGCAGGATATCGCCAACTTTACGCCCAGTATGTCCTATCAGGAAACAGCAGGTGGTGGTGAAGGAAACAGAATCTATCTTCGTGGTATTGGCCGTGAAACCAGCAGTGCCGGTACCGAACCTGGCGTAGGCGTTTATGACAATGGGTTTTACACCAACGAGTCAGGCGTATTGTCGGGATCAGTAGATCGAATAGAGCGTATTGAAATATTGCGTGGACCACAGGGCACACTTTACGGAAGAAACACGACTGGTGGTGCAATTAATGTCATAGCGAAAAAGCCCGGTGAAGAGCTCGAGCATATCGCCAGAGTCGCTGCGGGAAATTACAAGGCGACTTCAGTCCAGCTAACGTCCAGTGGTCCCATCACAGACAATGTTGGCTATTTGCTGCATTACACCAAGCTTGACCAGGATAGCTTTTTTGACAATGTTTCCGGCCCTGATCCCATAGGGGTCGACGCCGACTATGTTGAAGCACAGATCGACATGGATTTCACAGACAATGTTAATTGGCACATTCGCTATTTCAGTTCTAGTTTTGAAAATGAAACCCTCGAGCGCGCCAAGCTTGACGGATATCGCAATGAATCTGGCGCGCCTTCCAGGCTGGGTGAAATTGTTATTAACCCAGAGGCTTTCTCTCTACTTCCTGAAGGCCCGGGGCAAAGCGATCCCTTCAAAATCAGTTCTGACTTTCGCGGCGAGGTTGCTATTGATGATCAGCGGACTTACCAATCCACTTTGACTATTGATTTCGACGGGGTGACAGTGAGAATGCTCAACGGATATCAGGATTACACCTGGAATTCGGCTAAAGACTTTGACGGCCTGGTAAGCCCAGTATCGTACGTTGAAACCATTGCGCAGGCAGAGGAAAATACACAGCATGAACTGCAGTTTATCTCTAACGGAGAGGGTGATGTTGACTGGGTGCTAGGCCTTTTTTATCTTAAAAATACAAATGAACAGCCTTATACTTTAAGCGATGCCAACAACCCCTATTTAATCAATAATATTTCTGGTGTGGCCAACCCCCATGGGGTGTTGTACAACCAGGTCGGTAACCTGGAGGCGATTTCACAGGCAATTTATGGCCAGGTGGATTGGCATGTTAACGAACGACTGTCTCTGTCAGTAGGCTTGCGCTATAGCGAAGATGAGAAAACGGCCTCTGAAGAGCAACAGATATTTTATGATTCGGTACTTGATAGCTGCGGCGGCGCCGACACAGAAGCGTTTTTTCCAGTGCTAATTGCCGGCGGCGACCCCTATGCGGTACCCGCCGGATGCGCTGCGCGGTTTGGTCTGTCTATCAACGATGCCTCAGCTGATCATAAAGAAGACTGGGATGCCGTTGACTGGCGACTCAGTGCAAGTTACGAAGTCGGCGAGGACGGCATGGTTTTTGCCACGATATCTACGGGCTACAAGCCCGGTGGCTTCCGCTTGGGTGCCTTGCAAGACGACCCCCTGACCAATGAGAATGAATCGGTTGTCGATAACGAGGACCTTACAGCCTACGAAATCGGCTACAAGGGAGTCATTGCCGACACTCTGTCCTTCAGTACCGCTGTGTTCTTCTATGACTACAGCGATATTCAGGTAGAGCTGGATATTCTCGACCCGAACACCGGTATTGTTACGGCTAAGCTGGACAACGCCTCAAGCTCCGAAGTTTATGGCTTCGAGTTCGAGTCGACCTGGGCGGCTACAGATCAGTTAACACTGCTCGGGAACTACTCCTATCTTAAATCTGAATACAAGGATGACTTCCTGGTAGAGGACAATAAAGACAATCGAGTTCGCAACGTTAAAGGCAATGAGCTAAACCGTACCCCCAACCATAAGTTTAGTTTAGCGGCTTACTATGTGCAGCCTATCGGCCAAGGTGATCTCGTGTTTACCGCCAACTACAGCTATATCGATGATCAGTTCGTCACCGTTTTCAATGACGGCATTGAAACCGTCGATAGCTATGAGCAGGTCAATGCCCGTATCGCCTGGAAACCCAGCAATGCACAGTATGAGATTGCCGTGTTTGGCCAAAACCTAAGTGACGAACTCAGTTTCGCCAATGACCTAGGGGTCAGCGCTCAGGTAGACGGTGTTCGTCGTTCCGGCCGCCCTATCAGCCCGCGAACCTATGGTGTAGAAGCCGTGGTGTTTTTCTAGTTTAGAGCTGGACAAGCATGCCGGGTTTCTTCGATTTGAAATCCGGCAATTTCATAGAACAATTCCCTGCCGGCGTTAGGAGTAAAAACTCATAAGTACTTTATCCGCTATGGAAAAGTGGTCCTACGCCATTGGCAACATGCCCTTCGCTGTAAAAGACGCAGCGTTCGTCAATTTTGTCGTTTTCTATTACACACAGGTGCATGGTGTAAGCGGTACGCTTGCGGGTTTGGCTATGTTTCTCGCCCTGACTTGGGATGCGGTCTCGGATCCCATAGTAGGCAGCTGGTCAGACAATTTTCGTTCGCGCTGGGGCCGTCGTCATCCCTTGCTGATAGCCGGGGGCATTCCCACTGCATTGATTTTCCTTGCGCTATTTGCGCCACCTGAGCAGCTTGGAGAAGTGGGGATATTCGTTTGGCTGTTGGCTGTATCGATTATTCTGCGCACTTTTTTGACGATATATTTTGTTCCCTACGCTGCGATGGGGGCGGAGCTGTCTAGCGACTACGATGAACGCACCGTGATCGCCAAGGCCAGAATCACTATGGCTTGGTTTGCAGGCATGGCGATGCCTGCTATCGGTTTCGTGTTTTTCTTTGGACCTAGCGATGGCATTGACGGGCGATTAGTCGCCGACAACTACAGGCACTTTGGTTATCTCTGCGCAATCGTCGCAGGTGTTACGGCGGTGATCTGTATTGTGGGTACACGCAGTGTGATTCCCAGGCTTCCGAAAGCCGGTGTCCAGCGGAAATTTTCCTGGGAGGACCCGCTAAATGATTTACTGCTGGCGTTTGAGAATCGAAATTTTCGTATCTCAACGGGCGCCAGCTTGGTCTTTGGAATGAGTGCGGGGGTTTATACAACGCTCTCCCTCTATCTTGGCACCTATTTCTGGGAGTTTAGCGCCGCCCAGTTAGCAGGAGTGATCGTGCCATCTGCCGTAGCGACGCTTACCGCATTTGTAGTGCTCAATCGGCTGGGCCAACGCTTTGATAAACCCCATCTACTTGTCGCTGCGTGTTTCGCGTTGGCAATCAATAGCGTTTGGTTTCTCGGTGGTCGATTGTTAGGCCTACTGCCTGAAAATGGCCATGCGATGATTTATTCAATGTTATTAGTGAATACCGGCATCGGCGTTTTTTTGATCGTCAGTATGCAAGTGCTGGCCGCGTCCCTGGCAGCGGATATTCTCGATGAGCAGGAACTGGCTACCGGCAGACGTCAGGAAGGGGTGGTATTTGCCGCCGGGGCCTTTGTACAAAAAGCCACGACAGGGGCGGGCGCTTTACTGGCCGGCGTAGTAATTGATCTATCGGGAATTCAACCGGGTTCAGCGCCGGGCAGTGTCGATGTAAGCGTCCTGCAGTCGCTGGGCTGGTTCACGCTGTGTGTCACAGTCAGCCTCGCTATGATTGCCGGCCTATTTAACACTCGTTTGCGCCTGGGTCGAAAAGAGCACGCGGAAGTGAGAAGGCAGCTCGGGGCAAGGAACGCTGCCGCAAACTAACGACGACTACTAATGCGTCAACCACTAATTTATTAGCAATGAGAAACGCCATGTTCACTTTAGATCCCCACCAGCGCTATGCGATGCCCGCACATTTAGGCCCTTCTTATCGCGGAGAGAAAACGAGTGGTTTGTATCACGATTGCACTGTCATGGCAGTGTCTTATCTGACGGATCGGGATAAGCTAGCGGCCTATTTGCCTGAGCCCTTTGAAGTCGGTGAAGAAGCCGTAGTGACTGTTTTTTATGCCTGTAATAAACAAGTCGATTGGCTGGCGGGTCATGGTTACAACATGATTGGTGTCAACGCATCTGTGGTTTACAAGGGGAAGACAGAACAGTTAACGGGTACATACTCCCTGGTGATCTGGGAAAATCTTACGGACCCCATTTTGGTCGGTCGTGAGTCCCAGGGAATACCCAAAGTTTATGCAGATATTCCCGAGCATAGTATTAATCACGGCGACTGGCACTGCAGCGCCAGCCACTTTGGTCACAAGATTGTAGATTTATCCATTAACAAATTAGTACAGGTTTCAGACGAAGATATTGTTACTGAACAAGAAAAAAACGAGGGTAAAGATCACCCAATGGCTTGGCGTTATCTGCCAGCAATAGGGGGCTATGGAGCACCGGCTATTGACGAGTTCGTCACATTTCCTTCGCGAAATATTTTCACAGAAGTTTGGATTGGAGAAGGTCAGATCGACTGGCAGAAGCTGAGCTGGGAACAAAACCCTACCCAATTCCAGATTGTGAACGCCCTCGAAGCCCTGCCGGTTTTGTCATACCTACCGGCGATGGTAACAAAAGGCAGTGCCGATTTGACATTGCCTGAGCGCTGGACCCGAACTCTGGGTTAGGCAATTCCCTTCTCATGAATACCACAGTGGTTTGATATGAAAATCTCCGAAATTGATACAGTTTGCTTTGTAGGTGCAGGCACGATGGGCTGCTTTAACTCACTGATGGCTGCGGTGGCAGGATATCGGGCGGTCATATACGACGTGTCGACGCTCGCCCTTGATAATGTTCCTGCATCGCTCGTTGGAATGTCCGGATACTTGATTGATCAGGGCTTTTTTTCAAGGGATGATATGCCCCAGGCGATCGCGCGTATTACCACTAATCCCGTCTTGAGCGATGCTGTAGCTGAGGCTGATCTAGTGAGTGAGTCTGTCTCGGAGCGTCTGGAGATCAAACGCGACGTGCATCGTACATTGGATGAGCTCTGCTGTGGCGATACGCTGATCACCACCAACACCTCAAGTCTTCTGGTCTCTGACATTGAGGATGTGCTCGTGCACGGAGACAGGTTTGCCGCGCTGCACTCGCACTTGGGCTCGATATTATTTGATATTGTCGGCGGGCCTCGAACCTCGCCTAAAACCATCGATATCCTTGAACGTTATGTTAAAAGTGTTCATGGGATGCCGCTAATATTGAAAAAGGAAAACCCGGGCTACGTGCTAAACGCAATGATTGGCCCGCTTTTAGCAACGGCGCAGTTGCTGGTCATTGACGGTCTGGCTACGCACGATGATGTCGATCGAGCCTGGATGTTGAATGAAGGGACGAGCATCGGTCCATTCGGTTTGATGGATTTGTTTGGTCTGAATATTATTTTTGACAGCTGGCAAGCCCCCAACCCTAAAAGAGCCCATCTTCAAAAGAAAGTGATTAAATTTCTCACGCCATTTATTGAAAAGAATACACTGGGTGTGAAAACGGGCGCTGGATTCTATCGCTATCCGTCGCCCGGCTATTCGCAAACTGATTTTCTAACGACAGCGGTAGATCTTTTCTCTATCTATGAGGCGTTGATATCTGCTCTTATTGAAAGCGCCATTTTCTTGGCGCATAAACAGATTGCAGAACCCAGCGAAATCGATCGGGCCTGGATGGCCTCGTTTTCGCTGCCTCGTGGACCGTTTGGTGTTCTCGATGAGATAGGGGTTGATATCTTTTTGGAACTTCACGCCAGCCTGGTTGAACGCGGTTTATTCTCTGCACAGTTTACAGCTCATGTAGAGGCTTTTTTGAGGCCTTACGTGACGAAAAAGCTGCTGGGGGTTAAAACGGGGGAGGGGTTCTATAGGTATCCGGAGCCAGAATATCGACAAGATGATTTTGTCATTTCGCGGTAGACTTACCACCCTAAAATCCATTCGCCATATTCGAGACCCACTTTATGAGTACTCCATCGCTGGATATCAACCGACTATTTTCACTACAGGGGAAAGTAGCTCTGGTAACAGGGGGCTCAAGAGGTATTGGCTACATGATTACCCAAGGTTTGCTGCAGGCGGGAGCGAAGGTCTATATCACCGCTCGCAAAGCCGAAGCGTGTCTGCAGGCGGCCGAAGACCTGTCTCAGTATGGGGAGTGTATTGGACTCCCCTGCGATATAGTCAATGAAACACAGAGATTAGAGCTTTGTCAGCGACTAGCGCAGGAGGAGCCTTCACTTCATATCCTGGTGAATAATGCAGGAACTGCCTGGGGCGCGTCCTACGAGGACTACCCGCAAAAGGCTTTTGACCAGGATATGGGCATTAACGTCGGCGCCGTGTTTTGCTTAACGCGAGACCTTACTTCAATGCTGAGTGCAGCTGCGAGCAGGGAAGACCCAGCACGAGTCATTAATATTGGCTCCATGGAGGGCCTGCATGTTCCTACCGTTCACGGATTTGGTAACTACGCTTACACTGCGAGTAAGGCGGCCGTGCACCATCTCACCCGACATCTGGCGGTTGAACTGGGTAAAAAACAGATAACCGTTAATGCTATTGCTCCCGGCTTTTTCCCCAGTAGGATGACGACGCATGTATTCGAAAATGCGCGAGAAGAAATCGAGCATAATGCACTCCTAGGACGCGTTGGTGAGCCGGAAGAGATGGCTGGCATCGCGGTGTATTTGGCTTCGCGAGCAGGTGCTTATACACATGGTGCGGTTATCCCGGTGGATGGAGGCACTTCGATTAATCACCAGCATGCAACAGTGTAAATAGCATCGGTTTTCAGCCAGGGTATGTAGAACATGAACGATAACATCACAGAAGACCTCGATGCGCATCCTGAAGCGCAAGGCCTGGCGTTGGCTGATTCTGTACCCATTATTGACTTTCAAATGCTCGCTGATGGTTTGGCGACAGACCAAGTGGTGCAAGAGATAGCACAAGCCTGCAAAGATTGGGGCTTTTTTCAGATTGTGAACCACAGCGTCCCAGATGATCTCATTCAAAAAGTAATGAACCGCACACGACATTTCTTTGATCTGCCGGTTGCGGTAAAAGAATCCGTTTTACGGAGCAAAGATAATCCCTGGGGTTACTACAATAACGAACTGACTAAAAATAAAAGGGACAAGAAAGAGGTGTTCGATTTCACCCGCTGCGGTGTTGATGATATTTATAGCGCAGAAAATCGCTGGTTAGCGGATGAGAGAGAATTTAAATCAGTGATGCAGCAGTATTACGCAGCCTGCTCATCACTGTCTATACAAGTCTTACAGGCTTTTTGTCGTGGTCTGAATCTGCCCGCCAACTTCCTGCACAAGGACTTTGAAGATAATCACACGGGTTTTGTCCGTCTTAATTACTATCCCATTGACGACCCGATGACAGGTTCGAAGCGCAAACCAATCTCTGCGGCCGGCTATGGTATTCATCACCATACAGATGCCGGTGCACTCACTATCTTGTTGCAAGATAGTATAGGTGGGTTGCAGGTTCATAAAGACGGCTATTGGTATGACGTTCAGCCGACTGAAGGATCATTTGTGGTAAATATCGGCGATATGATGCAAGTTTGGTCAAACGATACCTACAAGGCGGCCATACATCGCGTGCAGGCAATGACAAGTTCCAAACGTTATAGTATTCCTTTCTTTTTGAACCCTGCAGCGCGCGCACAAATCAGCCCACTGCCTACTGTTATCACTGACGCACAACCAAAACGGTATAGCCCCATTGGCTGGGCCGAGTACCGTGGGAAAAGATCAGAGGGCGACTACGCCGATTACGGTACGGAAGTACAGATCTCTCAATATAGCTTAGCCCTTGCCGAGCAGTCTTGATAAGATTGACGCCCCGTAAGCATAGTCTTATGTGCCATCTCTTATCAGGAGTATTCAGTGTCTCTTTTTTTGAGCCAGCCCAGTAGGTACCTCCCGGTATCGCTGTTATTGGCAGGGTTTATTTGCTCTCAAGCAGTGCAGTCCAACGATACCGCCCCGATTAGAGTTGCCCTGGTTCAAGAGCAGGCTATTCAACAAGCGTTGCAGTTAACCGGTACGGTGACATCGGCGCGTTCTGCACGTTTATCTCCTTCTACCGCAGGCTTGGTTACCTTGGTGAATGTTGATGCCGGTAGTGCCGTCGATGTTGGGGATGTACTGCTAGAGTTGGACGCGGAGTTAGCACAGTGGGAATGGCAGGGCTCGCAAGCCAGTGTGGCATCCGCTCAGTTAGCGCGCGATGATGCGCAGCGGCGTTTGAAGGAGGCCAAGGCTCTGGCTCCGAAACAAAGTATTGCCGAATCGTTGGTCCGTGATCTCGCCTCTGAAGTGGCTGAAGATGAAGCAGCTTTGCAACGCGCCCAAGCTGACGCGAGATTTCGCAAGGGAGTTTTCGATCGGCACGTCCTGCATGCGCCTTTTGCGGGAGTCGTTAGTATAAAGCATACCGAGTTGGGGGAGTGGGTTACCCCAGGGGAACCTGTCCTGGATTTGGTGGCCACTGGAAATTTACGAATAGACTTTCAGGTATCGGAAGATTATTTGTCAGTGATTAAACCCGATACAGAGCTTACGTATACGCTCGGTGATAATGCAGTAGACGCTAGAGAAGGCAAAATTGCGATGTTGGTCCCCGTCGCAGATCCGGGCGCTCGCACGTTTTTGCTGAGAGTCGAGCCAGTAGCGCCAGACCAACGCATGAGCCCAGGAATGTCGGCGCGAGCTGTACTTAGTTTGGATAGTGGGCGCCGTGGTATGGCTGTTCCCCGCGATGCGATTATTAAATATCCCGACGGCCGCGATGTTGTGTGGGTAGTCGAAGAAAGTGAACGTGGCGAAGTGGTAGCAGAAAAACGGGTTGATACAGGCCTGGTCTTTGGCTCAATGGTTGAAGTTCGCCAGGGGCTTTCGCTTACTGATCGCGTCGTAGTAGAGGGTAATGAGACCTTGCAATCAGGGCAGAGCGTCACGATTTTACCTACAGAGCAGCGCTGAACCCATGTTCGAGAAAATAATTCAGCGTGGCAACCTCATGACGGTCGTAGTGCTGATCGTTTGCGTGCTTGGTGTTGTGGCCGCACTGCGAATTCCGGTCCAGATGATTCCTGATTTGGATGTTCGGGTCATTAGTGTGCGCACCAGCTGGCCAGGTGCCACGCCGCAGGATGTTGAAAAAGAAATACTGATCGAACAAGAGGAATACCTGCGCAATCTGCCCAATCTTTCGCGCATTACCGCCAGAGCAAACTCCGGCAGTGCAGAAATTGAGCTGGAGTTCCCCCACGGCACTGATATTACTCAAATGTTAATCCGGGTGAATAATGCGCTGAGCCAGGTGCCCTCATATCCGGAGACTGTTGACGAACCGCGGATTTATGCCAATTCATTTTCGAGTAATGCTTTCATGTATTTTAGCATTACGCCGTTGCCGGACAATCCGCGTGCCGTCGATATAGGCTTGTCCTTGGATTTCGTTGAGGACACGGTAAAACCGCGCTTGGCCAGCGTACCGGGGATTTCGGAAGTCGGCGTTTACGGTGGTGTTGAACGTCAGGTACAAATCCTGATCGATCCGGCTCGGTTAGCCCAGCGCGAGCTCACACTGGCCGAAGTCCGTGAAACACTGCGCAGTAGAAATCGGGACCGCTCGGGCGGGATGATTGACGCGGGCAAGCGGCAATATTTGCTGCGCACGGTCGGGCGTTTCGAAAACTTGGAAGAGTTGTCTCAGCTGGTACTGGCCCGTCGCGGCGATGCGATGATAAGACTCTCTGATGTCGCCACTGTGCAACTGGATCATTTTGAAGAGCAGTCCATGACATCATTCAATGGTGCACCAAACCTCTTCGTGACCCTGCGCAGAGAAGCGGGCTCCAATGTTATTGAGATCAAGAGTGGTATCATGGAAGAAGTCGCCGCGCTAAACCAAAGTGTGCTCGAGCCTGCCGGACTGCGGATGCACCACATGGCAGATGACGTTGTATACGTCAGCGATTCACTGCGCAATGTTTGGCAGAACTTGATCATGGGTGCGCTGCTGGCGAGCGCTGTAATGTTCCTGTTCTTGCGTTCGGTTCCGGCGACACTGGCCGGTGTCATGGGCATTCCAATCTGCATTATTGTAGCATTCCTGGGCTTATTGTTGGCCGGACGCACTATTAATGTCATTTCCCTGGCAGGTATCGCCTTTGCTATCGGCATGACTCTGGACAACAGTATCGTGGTGCTCGAAAGCATTGCATTGGAACGCCGTAAAGGGGTCGAGCGTTTCAAAGCGGCGGTGGAAGGGGTGCGGCATGTTTGGCCTGCGGTTTTGGCGTCGACGCTGACCACGGTTTTAGTGTTTATCCCCGTAGCATTTGTAGAGCAGGAGGCTGGTCAACTTTACTCTGATGTCGCCATTGCTATCTCGGCTGCAATTCTGGCTTCGATGTTAGTGGCGGTAACCGTTTTGCCTACCGCCGCTGCGCGCCTGAACTTTTCGCGCAAAGATACAGCTGCAAAGGGAGGTAGCGATTCTACCGGACAAGGTTCGGGCAGGATATACCATGCCACTCTTGCCGGGGTGCGTGCTGTGCTGGCAACTCGCCGGAGCAGGGCAACGTGCATCGCTACAGCCGCTCTACTGAGCGGCGCTATTATCTGGTTTCTGACGCCGCCGGCGGAGTACCTGCCTGAGGGTGAAGAGGCTAAGGTGTTCGCTATGATGTATGCGCCACCTGGTTACAATCTGGATACGATGGTAGATATCGCCAAAGACATAGAGGCGCATTTTCTGCCCCATGTACAAGCTGATTCAAAGAGCTTTCGTGAAGGGCACACCGACGTTCCGCCGATGGCCTATAGCAACCTGCGCGCAGGGTCCGGTTTCCTGCGGATCATTACTGAGCCTATGGAGGCGGGAGACGTAGAGGCGTTGATGAATGCGATGGTGCGCAAGTTCCGTGAATATCCCGGAATGCGTGCATTTGCTGCACGTGGCTCGATCATCAGTAGCAACAACGGCGGCACGCGCAGTATCAATCTCGATATTGCAGGCAACAATCTCAGCGAAATTTATGCGGTGGCCGAGGCAGCGTATCGCCGCGCTGAAGAGGTCTTTGACAATCCGCGTATCCAGAGTCAGCCCTCCGCATTGTCACTATCACAGCCGCTGTTGGAGATCCGTCCGCGATGGGAGAGGGCAGCAGAGCTCGGCTTGTCGTCAGATGATATTGGATTCATTGTTGCAGCTTTCACCGATGGCAGTTACGTCGATGAGTTTTTTCTAGCGGACGATAAGCTGGATATCTACATCTACAGCGAGTTAGGACGACACGTGGATTTGGAAAGCTTGACCCAATTGCCCCTCTACACCCAAACCGGAGAAGTTCTGCCGCTGGGTGCATTAGTGGATGTCGTCGAAACGGTGGATAGCAATTCGTTTCGGCGCGTTAATGGGCGCCGTACCGTAAGCCTGAGTATCATTCCGCCGCGCAGTATCCCCTTGGAGACAGGAGTTGAAACGGTACGCGAAAAAATAGTGGCTCACCTGCGCAACAACGGAGATATTCCTGCCAATGTGGATATTGTAATCTCCGGAGCCGCGGATCAACTCGATGCTACTCGCGAGGCATTGATGAGTAACTATCTGGTAGCTCTGGTGATTATCTACCTGCTAATGGTTGCGATCTTTAATCATTGGGGTTATCCGCTGCTTATTATCACCTCCATTCCCTTGGGTATTGCTGGCGGTATCGTGGGGCTTACGGTACTCAATGGCATTGGCGGCTTGCTACCGTTGATCGGTGGAACCGCAATCGTACAACCCTTTGACATGATTTCCATGCTGGGCTTTTTGATACTCATGGGCACCGTAGTGAACAACCCTATTTTGGTCGTTCACAGGGCTGTGCAGAACGTTCAAAATAGCGGCATGGACGCCCTTGCCGCTGTCACCGAAGCGGTGGAAGTGCGACTTCGCCCTATAGCAATGTCGACGATCACAACGTTGGTAGGTCTGGCGCCACTGGTGCTCATACCCGGCGCGGGCACCGAGCTCTACCGGGGTGTAGGAGCCATTGTTATGTTTGGAATTATCGGAGCGGCACTGGTAACGCTTACGGTGCTTCCCGCATTGACGGTCGCAGTGCTGCAACTCGGTAGGCCCCGAGCCTAACGCCTTGTGCGTGCTCCGATACCCACGCGTATTTAATTCAGAATGGTGTGCGCAAGCCCCTTTAAGGCATTTTCATTCGCATCCAGTAATAAGGCTTTAACTATTAATACCTTATGCGCATACTGAGTACTGCACTAAAAAACGATAAGTAGTCGAGCAAACAAATGATCACGAAGAGCGAATATTATTGGTGGGCCATAATCCTAGTGTGTTTCGGGTTGCTTGTGGGCGCACTCTTTTATCAGTTTGCACTGGGCCACGAGCCCTGCGAACTGTGTATTTACACTCGGGTTTGGCTAGTTGGCATCATGGTGGTAGCTGCTTCTGGATTGGTGTTGCGCACCTATCATTGGCCTGTATTACTTATTCTATCGCTCATGATTTTACTTGTGGTGGGTTTAGCCAACGATGTGTGGGTGCTGCTTTCCATTGATCACAATTGGCCTTTGGATGGTTACTGCTCTATTGAGCCTAACTTCCCCACCTGGGCCCCACTGGATGACTTTTTGCCAGCGCTGTTCGAAGTTCGCAGTATGTGTGGGCCCACACCGTATCTCCTGTTTGGAGTTACTATGGCCGATGGTCTGGCCGTTATTTGTTTGGTACTTGTCTGGGTGGCACTATTTGGGATTTTCACGCGGATTTCCCTGTAGCGTCTGAGCCTTACAATCTGGGGACGCAATCCAACCGATGCTACCGGAGACCATTGCGGATAAGTCAGACTCTTCAACTTTCGCCACAGATAAACGGCTTCTATTAGCGACAATCCTTTTCGGCATCGGACAAATTGCCATCGGCGCATGGCCAGCACAGCCTGCTGTGATAATGCGGACTCTGGCGGTGGCCGTTATCTCAGTCGCTTTCAAGGCACAATGACAGCACCAGGTGAGCTGGTAACAATCCTACTATTTAGCGGGGTTTAGCAGCGGAACCTTCCACCTTTAATTTCAGGAAAAAATGGGATACCAAGCTATCTCGAAAAATACGTATAGGGACGGAAATCGTTTTCTACTTTTCTGTTGCGTCCTTCAGATATGAGTTTAAGTCCATTTTCCCCTGGGCTATATTCTTAATCTCAATGAATATGACGCGAATAGTGGTACTGCCGACGTTTTCACCAAAATGTTTGCCTACCTCTCCGAGCCAGCGCACTTCTCCTTCGTGCTCGTCTGCGACGAATGACTCTCCATTCTCAGTAGTAATCTTCAATTTACCCCCTGAAAGAACATACGCAACTTTGGCAGGGTGAACATGCCATTTCTCTTTTTCACCGGGGAGGATTTCGTACTCAACTACGCGAACATGCTCGTTTTCGAATTTTAATTGATATTGTTCTGGAGAGATAACAAGAGGGTCGAGTACTTCGTTTATTTCCCCTCTGGCCAAAAAAGATACTAATAAGAGGGCCGTCATACTAAAAATGCTTATAATCTTCACGTAGCATACTCCAAAAATTTACTGAAACCCTCAGTTCTAAGCAACCTATTGTAGTACTTTCTAGCTACGCAGGCTTTTTGGGCCGATTCAGTTGGTTTGGCCTGGAGGTTGCTCTTCTTACCCCCGGTACTCTAGCGGCCTGCATGGCTTCAAGGGGCTTGCTTTGCTTGTTTGAATAAACTAATCTTTTATGTATACGGTATACAGTCTAGCGGGCCTACCGGGTATCTGCGGTTATCAGAAGAGCATGAGGTCCTGCAAAAGATATGCTTGTAAGCAAAAACGATTCAATCAGATAGAAAGCACGCGGCCATTTACACGAGGTATTCGAAGATGGATCACCGGCGCACCATTATTTCGCTAGAGCAAGCGTTGTCTCTTCCCTCGGCGACCTTGCGCTTTGCCCAATTGGGGTGGCGGGTCATTCGCATTGAGGCCACGCAAGGAGACACAGAGTACCCGGGCGATCCCAATCGGTATATCGGCGAAGAAATCGGTGGATATGACAGGCGATCGTATTTCCTGGCGCAGAATGTGGGTAAGGAAGCGATCTCGCTAAATCTTAAGGAGGAACGCGGCCGCAATATTTTGCACAGATTGATCAAGGAATTAGACGTCGATGTTTTTACTTGCAACACACTTCCCAGTCGGTACGAGGAGTTAGGGATAGACTTCGAGACGCTAAAGGCGATTAAACCTGACTTAATTTGGGCTGGCATATCGGCTATGGGCCCTGAAGCGCCCTCTGTTCCCGGTTATGACCCGGTTCTCCAGGCAATGGCCGGATTCATGGACTTAACCGGTGATCCAAACGGTTCACCAACGCTGATGGGGCTGCCGCTAATTGATCTCAAGGCTGGGGATGAGGTGTATGCCGGAGTGTGGAAAGCGTTGGTGGAGCGTGCAGAAACTGGGCTCGGTAGTAAGATAAATGTATCCATGTTGCAAGTGGCTTCATCGTGGCTGATAACAACAATGGCCCTACTTGATTTTGACCCTGATCCAGAAGAAGTAACACGCTGTGGTAATCAGCATCGAAAGTTTATACCGACCGATACATTCAAGACCAAGGATGGCCATATATACATCGCCGTTGGAAACGATATTCAGTGGAAGCGGTTGACCAGCTTACCGAAATTTGCAGCTGTAGTTACACAAGACCGTATAACCAATGCTGGACGACACAGGGAGCGCGAGGAAATGTATGATGATCTCCGTAAGGTCTTATCACACTACACCAACGCAGATTTGACAAAGGACCTCGAGAGCGCCCGGATTCCTTTCTCAAAAGTAAACAATGTTCAGCAGGTGAGAGAGTTGGACGCAATACGATCAAGACTGACTAAATCGGTAACTCCAAATGGAAAGGAGTTTCTCATGCAGCCCATGGCTACCGATATAGAAGGTGCACATACGACGCTGCCGTTTCCCCCTGCTTACGGCGAGCACACACAAGCTGTACTGCTGGAGGCGGGCTATTCATTTACCGAGTTCCAGCGCTTTAGGGAAGCTGGAATAGTAGCCGATAAAGTGCGGTTTGGGACTTAGTCGATTATGGCTGAGTCCAGGTCTTACGATGGGGTAGCTGTCGCCGTGCCCGTAACGGTTGAGTACTCCAAGACCACGACACACCATCCGGCCTATTTTATTGGTAGGGCCTTGCAAGAGCTTATTGCAAAATCCGGATTTTCGAAGCGAGAAATAAGCGGACTTGCGCTGTCCAGTTATAGCAATTCCCCCGATTCGTCCGCGGTTATGGCAGCGCACTTTGGTCTTGAATTGGATTGGCTGGTAGACCTACCCATGGGAGGCGCATCTGCTGTCATCGCGTTAAAGCGCGCCGCGAGGGCTGTTCAGTGTGGCGACTCAGACGTTATTGCCTGTATCGGGGCTGATGCTGTCGCAGGTAGCGGGTTCAAAAAGCTGGTAGACAATTTTTCCAGTTTTGCCCGTGATTACTACAATCCGCATGGTGCCGCTGGTCCCAATGCAGCATTCGCAATGATTACCAAATCTTATATGAAGAAATTCGGGGCCAAGCGCGAGGACTTCGGCGCGATTTGTGTCGCGCAGAGAAAGGCCGCGTTGGCCAACCCTGTTTCGCTGCTGCGTAAGCCGATGACGATGGACGATTATCTCAGCGCTCCGGTTATAGCGGATCCTCTGCATATGTTGGACTGCCCCATGCCGTGTTGCGGGGCAGAGGCTTACCTAGTGATGAGCGAAGAACGTGCGAGAGAAAAAGGTCTAAAATATGCTGTAGTTAAAGGTGCTATGGAGACCCACAATGCGTTCGCGGACGACAACATACAGCATCGCGGTGGTTGGGAGAAAAGCCGAGACCAAATGTATGATCAGGCAGGGCTTGGCCCCCAGGATATGCAGTTTTTGCAAGCCTATGATGACTACCCTGTGATCGTTATGTTGCAAATGGAGGGGCTTGGTTTTTGTGCGCCAGGAGAAGCTCCGGAGTTCGTTAGGCAAACACCCTTGAGTGCGTCAGGTGGTGCTCTACCGCTAAATACCGGAGGAGGGCAGCTCTCTGTGGGCCAAGCAGGGGCGGCCGGTGGTTTTCTTGGAGTGAATGAAGCGATCAGCCAGCTGACTGGGCAAGCTCTGGGGGAGCAGGTGCCCGATGCTAGAGTCGGCGTGGTTAGCGGGTATGGGTACGTCAATTACGACCGAGGTTTATGCTGCTCGGCGGCTATTTTACAGCGGGGAGATTGTTAGTGGATCTGAGTGATAAATATCTTTTACGAGCTTGGGTGAATGCGAACGTGGGCGGGGCATTTTGTCTACCTTCGTGTCAGAACTGTGGTTTGGTACTGTACCCACTGAGAGAAAACTGTAGTCACTGTCTTTCTAGTGAACTTGCTTGGGAGCCCGTTGATAACAAAGCCACGGTGCTGGAGTCCACCAGTGTCCATCACACGCTGGAGCCTCGTCTAAAGGCGAAGCTCCCGTGGTATGTCGCCTTGGTCAAGATGGATGCAGGGCCGGTGGCGCTAGTCACCGGATCCGAAGCATTTGAATCCGAAAATCGTATAGTGCTTCAAGTGTGCTTCGATGAATCCGGTACTGAATTACCGATGATCGTAGCAAAGCCTCATTCAGACAAAGGATAGTAAGTCATGAAATCTCATTGTTGGCAATTTGATGCCTACGGAAAACCAAGCAAAGTACTGCAGTGGCGAGAGCAGGAATTGTCGGCTCCGGGCGCTGGGGAAGCGCTCATTAAGATTATCAGCATCGGTATTAATAGCGCCGATTTCAACTACGTTGAGGGTCGTTATTTTCCCTCGAACCAGTTTCCCAGCTGCGTCGGTTCTGAGGCTGTTGGCGCAATTGTAGCCTTAGGAGCACTTGCAAATGATGGCTCTTCGGGACTCACTTCTGGATTAAAGCTCGAGGTCGGCGCGCACGTCGCTTTACTAGGCGCGCGAGTTGATCATTGCACGATGGGCGTGTGCCGAGATTACGGGATCTATGACCAGGCGGCGTTAGCGCCACTACCCAACAATTATACTGACGAGGAAGGCGCCGCATTTTGGACCGGTGTTCTTACTATGGCAGGTGCTATGGAGATGGCAGGGCTATCCTCCGATACTGCTGCGGGGAAAACTGTTTTGGTCACAGCCGGCGCGAGTGGTATGGGTGTAATGGCGCTAAAATTGGCCAAACTCTGGGGCGCAAGCACAATCGCAACGACACGTAAGGCGCAAAAGACCGAGGCGCTGCGCAACATAGCTGACCAGGTTGTCGTTTGTGATGATGCCGCCAGTTTAGCCAATGCCGTCAGTAAGGCGACGAATGAAACAGGTGTCGATTTAATTCTCGATCCCGTAGGGGCTAATTATTATCCAGCTTTGTTGGAAGCCTGCGCTAATGGCGGTGATATCGTAAGTTACGAGTGCTTTACGGGCAGTGATTCGACTGTGTCAGTCATGGACATGATGATGAAGGGTGTCAGTTTCCATGGTTATACGATATTTCGTCCCTTTGGAAACCCGGTTCTTCTTCAGCAACTGATTGATCTGGGGATGACTAACTCCGAGTCGCTGCGTCCGTTGGTTTCGAAGACATACTCGCTGGCAGAACTCCCTGCGGTATTAGAGGAGTTAGATCGCTGCGAGCACATCGGTAAACTGGTCGTCAACGTGTAGCAAGAAAGCACCTTGAGGTTTGATATTAACAAACGCTGGAATTGTTATGAGTAATCAGAATATAGGAACTACAGGCACGATCCAGAATGCACTTGAAACAGCCGCGTTCATTCTTGTCGGAGCCGCAGGGGTTAGTGTTTTTCTGTGTATGCCCGTTGTCGCCCCGGCTCTCGTGGGTAGCTTCGGGTTTGATGCCAAGCAGGTAGGCGAATTTTCATTTGTTCAATTGGCTTTCATTTCATTGGGAAGCTTGCTCGGTTTGTGGGTCACGCGCCATTTCACTATGAAGCTAGTGGCTGTTGCAGCGATCAGCATTCTCTTGTTAACGGACCTTGCGAGTTCGCACCTTGAAAATTATACATTGTTTCTTTCGGCGAGAGCGGTCGCAGGTATTGCCGGAGGCGTGGCGGTGGCCGTCGCGACTGGTGCGTTAGCACAGCGACCGGGTGTCGAACGCAATTTTGGACTATTTCTTTTCACTCAAATACTGTTGGGTATGCTGGGGATATGGCTCATCCCTCAGTTAGTTAGCAGCTACGGTATTAAGGGTGTTTTTTACCCTTTAGTCGCTCTGGAGATATTGGTTCTGATAGTTTGCATAGGTTATATACCTGCGCTCAGATTTGCTGAGGCCAAACGCAGCCGTGCCAAAAATACTCGACTTGCCTGGTTTTGTAGTGCCACAAGTTTAGTGGCGATGTTGTCATTTTTTACTGCCATTGGTTGCTATTGGACCTATGTCGGGCTGATCGGGGGTCGTTCTGGCTTTACGGTTGAGGTGGTTGGCTGGGGGTTGAGCCTGGCAAGTATCGGTGGCGCTATAGGTGCATTGGTACCCACCTTTTTACAGCAACGTGTTGGATCGGTGGGCCCGATACTGGCTAGCGTCGCCTTGTTACTTATAGCCCTGTACTTGACAGCCAATCACACTAGTATTTCCAGCTTTGTGGTTGCCGCGGCCACGTTTACTTTTGGATGGTATTTATTTCATCCCTATCAAGTCGGTGTTTTGGCGGCAGTCGATGTCGATGGCCGAGCGACCATGGCAAGTGCTGCGTTAACCGGGCTCGGCCTTGGTCTGGGTCCAGTTTTGGTTTCCCGGTTTGTGGAAAGTAATATGTCCATTGTCTATTTAGTGTCGGGGGCGGGCTTTCTAATAGCGGCTTCGATGATAATGGTCGTGATTCTGTTAACCCCCAAGCTTGTTCGCGAACGAGAGGGGTTAGCAGCAACTGGCAGTATCGCTTGATGCCTGGATTATACGCAGGGCTATATTCGCGAAATATGTAAAAAGGTAGAGCCTGCGAAAAATAAAAAAGTTTTTGATGATCAAATGTGTCCGAGGGAGAACTTGATGAGGCAGAAAATAAGAGAAACCACGCTAAGCGTTTTGTGGTTTCTACTAATAGGGTTGTGTGTTGGGGCAACCCAGTCAATAGCATTTTCTGGGGGACCTCCCGACGAGGCTGAAAATCGCACTGCTATTGAGCAAGAGCATCAAAAACGCGTAAATGCGGCGGAACAAGAACAAGGCAACTGGTTGTTACACGGCAGAACCTATTCCGAACAACGTTTCTCGCCGCTAAAAAAAATCAATGATAAAAATGTAACGGACCTTGGTTACGCCTTGTCCTTTGATCTTAATGCCGCACGCGGATTGGAAGCCACCCCTATTATGCGCGATGGTGTTCTCTATATTTCGAGCACCTGGAGTGTTGTCTACGCCATTGATGCGAGGACAGGTAAGGAACTATGGATGTACGACCCGCAGGTCCCCCGGGGCTGGGGAGTAAAAGGTTGCTGTGACGTTGTAAATCGAGGCGTTGCTATCTGGGGTGAGCAAGTGTTTTCAGCGACTTTTGATGGACGTCTGATCGCCTTGAATGCAAAGACAGGAAAACTTTTGTGGGAAACTAATACGATTGATAGGTCCAAGTCTGCGACTATAACCGGCGCGCCACGCGTCGTTAATGGCAAGGTTATTATCGGCAATGCTGGTGCCGAATTTGATGTGCGCGGATATGTGTCAGCCTATGATGTCGCCAACGGAGAACTGGTCTGGCGTTTTTATACCGTACCCAAATCTACCCAAGGCCCGCATGAACATCCTGAACTCGAACTTGCCGCTAAAACCTGGAGCGCCGAGGGTGAGTGGCGTAAAACAGGCGGAGGCGGCACTGTATGGGATTCCCTCGCTTTCGATCCTGAACTCAATCTACTCTATGTTGGCACAGGCAATGGCGCACCTCACGCACGACATAAGCGCAGTCCTGGTGGCGGCGATAATCTCTATTTATCATCAATCCTTGCGCTTGATGCCGATACGGGAGAGATGAAGTGGTACTACCAGACCACTCCCGGTGACAGTTGGGATTTTACTGCTACCCAGCACATGATTCTGGCCGAAGTGAACATCGATGGCGCTGTCAGAAAGGTTTTAATGCAGGCCCCAAAAAATGGTTTTTTCTACGTGCTCGATCGTGAAACTGGTGAACTTCTATCTGCCGAAAAATTTGTTGCGGTCAATTGGGCTAGCCACGTTGATCTAGAAACGCGGCGGCCTGTTGAAACCGGTCAAGGGGAATACGCGGAAGAAGAGAAATTGGTTTTCCCATCGGAATTAGGTGGTCACAATTGGCATCCCATGTCCTATAGCCCAGAAACCAAGCTGGTTTATATTCCCGCATTGGAAAAAGGTTGGATCCATTCGTCAGACAATTTTTATATGTTCGATTTCAATCTACCTGCTCATATAGAAAAATTGCGGGAAGGGCAACCGCAAGTCGACGAAGGTGGTTATCTCAAAGCATGGGATCCGATCAAACAGAAGCTTGTGTGGCAGATTAAAAACAACAACTATATCAATGGTGGGGTCCTGTCCACGGCGGGTAATCTGGTGTTTCAAGGTACTCAGGATGGTTACCTCAACGCTTACAATGCGACATCCGGTAAGCAATTGTTAAATCTTTTTTTGGGGACTGGAGTCATTGCGCCGCCGATTAGCTATATGCTGGATGGAGAGCAGTATATTGCAGTGCTGGCAGGATTTGGTGGCGTTACACTATTTATGATGGACGATACTGCTGCCGCCCAGAAGTATGAGAACTCCGGGCGTTTGATAGTGCTAAAGTTAAATGGTGGTAATGTCCCGGTGCCTGCAAAGGTAGCTCGAACAGTCGTCAGCACCGTGCCAGAGTCAGCTGCTAGCAAGTCACAGTGGGACGCCAATGAAATAAAGCGTGGTGAGCAGCTCTATATACCTAACTGTGGGTTTTGCCATGGAATGTATGGGTCTAAATCAATACTGCCCGACCTGACCAAAATGAGCCCGGAGATTCAATCGATATTCAAGCAGATTGTTCTAGACGGTGTGTTGGAAGCTAAGGGCATGGCAGGATTTTCAGGAAGATTGGATGCAAAAGATACCGACGCTATTTTACAGTATTTGTTATACCAAAGAGAGGAGCAGCGCGCTCAAGCTAAATGAAAAGTGGTCTCATCACAGAATTTGAACGATAGTTGCTCTTGAAAAAGAAACGATCTATACGCTATCAAGGGGCATGTTAGGGCAGCGTAAGCGTTCAATACCTGAAGAATCTGTTTAGCTGGACATGCAATTTTTTGGCATAACACCGAACATCCGTCACTTTTTGTTTGTCTATAGTGGCCGGGATCTGGTGGTAACTTGAGTTGAAAAATTTGAGTTGCTTTCCCTTTATACTTAATCTAATCTTAGCGGATACGGTATACGGTATACTTTAAATACGCGCTATATTCGCCTGGTCTGGCAAAAGAGTGGAGAAATGAGGACGCAAGCAAACAAATGGTCTTTGACTAAATTGGGCACGTCAGCCGTAAGTTTCGGGACGATTTACTCGGCAATATTTGAGTGTTTCTGCAAATGCTGCAGTTCTAGAAGAGGTTATTGTTACCGCACAGAAGCGTCAGCAGAGCCTCCAACATGTCGGCTCAAGGTGATCTCAGTACGTCGATCAACAATTTTTCGATATTACGAATACAACA
>JBLGAR010000028.1:0-41403 GCA_047612385.1 Cryomorphaceae bacterium
CCTTCTCCGGCCCAGCCCAGGCCTTGAGTTCCCATGATAGCGAGCAGCAACTCGCCTTTGGCTTTCTCCGCCTCTGTGCCTACGTATTTCATCACCGCGGGCGCAGCGCTGCGGACACCATGTGTTTTTTCTTCGAAGGTTCGAAAGTGCGTCAAACCAATCGAATGCATATGCATATCGTACTCAACCAGCTCGTCCCTCAATACAGAATCGGCGATTTTTCCATGTTCAAAATCTAAATATTTTCTGGCGGCCGTATTTGGCGCCAGCACGTCACTGGGCGTATCGCTGCCCATCTCTGCCATCAACTTGCGTTCGTGAACCAGGAGACTTTTGGCGACTGTCCAGCCGCCGTCTAACTCACCCATCAAGTTTTCTTTGGGGACTTTGACGTTGTCAAAAAATGTTTGGCAGAATTCAGACTGGCCGCTGATCAAATTAATCGGCGAGGTGCTCACGCCCTCGCTGGCCATATCGATAAGTATAAAGCTGATACCCTCTTGCTTTTTTACATTGGGGTTGGTGCGCAGCAGGCAAAAAATCCAATCGGATTTGTCTGCATTGGTTGTCCAGATCTTACTGCCGTTGACCAGAAAGTGATCACCCATATCTTCAGCCTTGCTCTGTAAGCTGGCCAAATCAGAACCGGAGCCGGGCTCCGAGTAGCCCTGTGCCCAGCGGGTTTGGGCGTTGACAATAGCTCGAACATGCTGCTGTTTTTGTTCCTCTGTCCCGTGCTCCAGAACAGCAGGCCCTAGCATCCATATACCGATGCTAAAAAGAGGAGTGCGCGCGTTGATGCGCTTCATTTCTTCCCTAATAATTTTGCCCTGTACGTCACTCAAGCCTCCACCGCCATACTGGGTTGGCCATTCGGGCACAATCCATCCTTGATCGCGCATACGCTCATACCATATTTTGGCATCTTCGCTCGGGAATTTACCGCGGCGGCCGCCCCAGTATTGCTGATCCGAGACCATAGGTTGACGCTGGGATTCTGGACAATTAAGTTCCAGCCATTGCCGGACCTCGCTGCGAAATACATCCAGGTTTTCCAAAATTTCACTCCTGAGTGAGGCGTTCATCAGTCTTCCAAACGGGCGTTGGTGTTTTTGATGCACCGCGATTGCCAGTATCATACGGATCGCGGGCCGGCGTATAAAGGACGATTAGCTTAGCGATTGTTAGTTTTATCACAATGGTCTATCAAGCCATTCCTCCTGACAAAAGCGGACAGGTAATTGTGGATTAAGTGATCCATACCCAACGGTTTAGTTCGATGTACCAAAGAAGTTGACCGATGTTTGTCCGCAGAGCATGCTGAGCCGTCTTTTTTACACAGTTTTAGAGCGGAGCTCGTTAATGGAAAGGTTTGCAGACAAGGTTGTTATGGTGACGGGGGCCGGTAGCGGTATTGGCCGGGCTAGTGCGGGCAGAATAGCGGCAGAAGGCGGGGCGGTTTTCTGCGTGGATGTAAACCTGCAGTCGGCCCAAGCCACAGTGGCCGAAATTGTCAGCACAGGTGGAACGGCAGCCGCGCACAATTGCGATGTCAGTAATGAGGCCGCAGTGTCACTGTGCTTCTCCGCTTGCATCGATACTTACGGGTCCCTTTACGCTTTAGTCAACATGGCGGGAATTCTGAGATTTGACGATACCGAACAACTGGCTCTCAAGGATTGGCAAAAAGTACTGGACGTTAATCTCACTGGAACCATGTTGCTTTGCCGCGCGGCGTTGCCGCATTTATTGGAGACCAGGGGCAGCATCGTCAACGCGGCGTCCACAGCAGCACTGTCAGGCTTGCCTTGCGGAGTAGCCTACTCGGCGACTAAAGGTGGTGTACTGGCTATGACACGCAGTATCGCGGTTGAGTACGGTAAACGGGGCGTGCGTGCTAACTGTGTCTGCCCGGGTGATATCAATACAGGGATGACAGAGAACATCGCCTTTCCCGAGACCATGGATTTTGACTTGATGGCCCGTATTATGTCATTAAGCGGTGCCAAAGGGCCGGAGACCATGGCGGGAGTGATTGCAATGCTGGCCTCTGAAGATGGTATACATATTACCGGCGAAGATGTGCGGGTTGACGGCGGTACGCTTTCCTGATGAAACTCAAGAACACACAGGAGCGACCTGGGTAGTTGCTGGGGCAGTTACTACGAAGGTTATTGGGACTCCGTCAACCTAACCTTGTACTGTTTTTCGGCCTCTTCATAGCGTGTCTTTAGAACAACCGTATCGCCGGGCTGCAGAGCTTCCATTGCGCTGAGATAGTCGTCATTAGTGCGAATGGGTATTTCATTCAAGTGAGTAATAATATCCCCCAAAAGAACATCGCCTCTGGAATTCCGGCGAGCACCGGATATTCCAGCCTGATCGGCGGGTAGACCCGGGTCAACCCTCACCACCGGAAGGCCCTCAATTCTGTAGCGCTTGATCCAGCGATCACTGGCCAATTCAATACCGATGATCGGGCGCAATATTCGGCCGTAGCTAATAAGCTGGGGAATAACGCTTCTCACAGTGTTGACGGGAATGGCAAAGCCGATACCCGCACTGGCGCCGCTGGGGCTATAAATAGCTGTGTTGACACCCACTAGCTGCCCCAGGGAATTCAGGAGAGGGCCCCCTGAGTTTCCGGGGTTAATGGCGGCATCGGTCTGGATGACGCCGCGAATTTTGCGATTGCTGGCTGCCTGAATTTCTCTTCCCAGTGCACTGACAATGCCGGTGGTTAGCGTGGTATCGAGGCCGAAAGGGTTGCCTATCGCAAGTACCTTACGCCCAACAGAAAGTTCCGAAGAGTCACCCAGAGGAAGCGTAACCAGATCTTTGGGAGGGTTTTCTATACGTAGCACAGCCAAATCTTTTTCAGGGGCAACGCCTATAACCTGGGCGTCGTATTCGGTTTGATCCTGTGTGGTTACGGTGAGTCGGTGCGCCCCGGCGATCACATGGAAATTGGTCACGATAAGTCCACTGCTGTCCCAAACAAACCCCGTGCCAGAACCGCGAGGTATTTCCTGTATGTTCAGGCTAAAGAAATCTCGCCGAAGCGCCTTGTTGGTAACAAACACGACAGCAGGACTCGCCTTGCTAAAAACCTCAGTGCTGTTTGCCTCATCTTCTGTGGCAAAAGAAAGGTAGTCCGGTGTTTCCGCGTCGGCACATCCGGCGCCTAGCGAGATGATCGCGAACGCCAGGCACCTTGCCAGAAATTTGGGTTTGTGCGCGGACATGTCAACTAATCCATTACGAGCGAAACTGTTTCTGAAAGGCGCGAATGCGCTTTGCATTTGCGCCCATGTCACTGACTCCAACTCGTGAGACCGAGCGGACATCGATTAAGGTTTCCGAATCAGCTTCCCGTAGCCTTATTACAATGTCATCTTTGAAGTTCATTATGGCTGTGCTATCCACTGCCTCTATCGCACCGCTTTGTAGATCCTGATGGTAAATATCCCAGCCAAGAGCGGTTGCTGCAGAAATAGCTTTGTCATAGTTTTCTTCCAGGGCCTCGCTGCTGCGCATGGTCGCTATGTCGGGATAGGATGCTATTTGTGCGGCGATGCTCTCCGGTTTAATGGTCAGCGAGTTTGCCCCGTCACCGCGCATTTCTGCCGCTGAAGCGAAGGTCGGTGGATCCAGCGTGTCGGTGCTGATGTCGTGGATTGGAGGTATATCGCCCTGTCCCGCCAGCAGGCCTGCGAGCAGAATGACGCCGGGCAGTAACAAGACTCCGCGCTTGAAAATATCGCCGCGGTAACTCTTGAATGCAGGGAGTAGTGCAAGAATGATAAACAGTAGTAAAAGCAGTACGGCGCCCGCACAGCATACGGCGTAGATCATGAGTCCTTGCTGCCAGATGCCAGAGCGCACCAAAAGCACACTAATAGGAAGGCCAATCAGCAGTATCAATGCGGCAATTCCGCCCCAGCTCACCAGGTTCGATTTTTTAACGGGTTGGTTCATAAATGTTCCATCTATGTCGGCGTCAAGGAAAAGTCAGCAAAGAATACACCTCACAGCACGTGCTGGCGAGAACGTAAGGCTATAAACTGTTGCTTGCCGGTATCCAGGTTATGTCCTGGTACGGCTTCAACAAGTTGCAATCTGGTAGCGGGAGAACGGCGTGGAAAAATTGATCTATCCAATTTGGAAATCTCAGGGAAGCTCTGGTGATGAGCTTCGTGACGCAATACTCAATGAGGCGGGGCCTACTCTGTTGGGGCAAGAAAATGTGCGGGCACTGCGGTTGTCTGTAGTCGACAGTGATGTGGCTTCGGCAGCGGGAAAACGTATGGAGAACTGCCAGACGCTGCCCGATGGCATGATTTCGGTGTGGCTGGACAATGGCGGAGCCAGAGGGCGCGTGGATGGGGTGATAGCCGGTGTGGTAGATCGCTTCAGCACTTACTTGGTCGTCGAAGCTGAGCCCATCGTAAATACCGCGCATCGCACAGCTCCGGGAGAGCGCGGCCATGGTTTCTGTCAGGTCGTGTTCCTGCAGCGCCCCGACCGTTTGACAGAACAAGAGTGGCTCAGTGTTTGGCAGGGTAGTCACACACAGATTGCCATTGATACTCAGTCCACTTTTTGCTATCGCCAAAATGTCATCGTGCGTTCTGTGTCGGCCTATGGACCAATGCTGCACGCGATGATTGAGGAAAATTTCCCCCCGGGCGCGATGACCTCTGATCACGCCTTCTATGGGGTCAGTGATGACGAGAATTTGAAAAAGAATCTCGATGCCATGGTGAACAGCTGTAGCCGTTTCATTGATTTTGACAAAATTGATGTGATTCCTATGAGTGAATATGTCCTGAAATATCTTTGATGGAATTAAAGACGCTGCATAAATATTTGGGGCTGGCTCTGGTCTTCCCCATTGTGGGCTGGGCGTTAACGGGAATCGTATTTCTGACTAAGCCCGGCTATGACGGTGCTTATGATCGGGTAGCAGTGAAGACTTATCCCCTTCAGGATTCGTTTTCTTTTGACAGTGAGGAGGCTTGGCATGAGAGGCGGTTACTGAGGACGGTGCTGGGCTATCATCTGTTACTTCGGCATGAAGGTGGGGCATGGGTTCATGTCGATCCGCTGACAATGGCTGTTCGACCAGCGCCCGCTGATGAGGATGTTAAGCGTTTGGTTGACGATGCCATCGACGGTAATCGCGAGCGCTATGGCAATTTACTAGACGTTGTTTCCCAAACGGTGCAAACAGATACCGGGATTGAGATATCACTCGATTGGAGCAGTCTATCTTTGGCTCAAAAAGGGAGTGATACGAAACTGATCAACACGCTGTACAAAATCCACTACCTGCAGTGGCTGGGACAGCCATTGCTGAACAAACTGTTTGGGGCCCTGGGTATTATCTTGTTGCTGGCGTTGGTTGTGTTGGGGGTGATGAGCCTTATTCGCAAGCCGACTCTCTAAGATTTACTGCAGTTTAAACTTTACTGCAGCGGCGATAGTACTTCGGCATCCTCCGTCTGGGAGGCTTCCTCGGTTGGCTCTTGTGCCGCTTCATCGACCGAATCTAATTCCTCTTCATCTTCATGCAAGTTGGGAAGTGGAATATCACTGACTTGCACAATGGGGTCGCCCTTGGGACTTAAACCCGCTTCTACAATTTCTCCGCGAAGTTCAAAATCTTTGCTGCTGAGCTCGAACAAGGTATTGCTGGCCTCATCCCTATTTTTAACCCGCAGAAGAGTTTTCGGCTCGCTGCCGTCTACCCACATTTTTTTCTTGCCCCAAAAATGTCCCTGCTGATTACAGATTACAAATACATTGGTCATGATAGCCTGGGTTTTCCCGCATTTTGATGGGCGGAGTGTAAGCATTTACCGGTGGGTATTCCAGCGCTATCGGGCCAATGATTCGCTTTTGGGGCTAGCTTAGCAAGGTGTCCTTTGCCTGGTTAATTTTCGAGGCCAGATAGTGGCTACCGCCGCGATCCGGGTGCATTTTCTGCATTAATTTGCGATGTGCTGCGATGATGTCCTGCTCAGTTGCCTGCTCCTCCAATCCAAGAATAGCGAGAGCTTCTTTGCGGCTTGGATTGCTGTTACTGGTGGCATTTTGTCCAGCTTGCTCCGTGTTATCTGCGCCGCCAAACCGCTGCTGCATATAGCTTTGAAGCAGTGCGGTTGAATCTCGACATTGGCCATTACAGTAGGACATTAGGTCTTGCAGTTGCTTGGCATCCATATCCGATAGCTGCCACCCTTGAAAATTGTCTTTGAGCACTTCTCCATTGAGCCCGCCTGTGTTGTGGTCAAGTTGCATCCGCAGAATTTCAGTTTCCACTGTTGAGGTTTGGCTGCTACTGCCAGCGGCGGTTCGACCTTTCAACGCGGTGAGCATGGGGAACAGGCGAATTAGGGTGGGTAAGGTCTGGCGAATTGTGACTAGCGCCGCAGTTAGAGCCGCGCCAATCCAGTGCATTTTTCCCGCCAGGGTCAGGCCTATGACTACGACTAGGGCTACCGCAAGACCAAGTTTTAGGTACTCGGACTTGCGCTTATTGGGTGGCATGGCCTGAGCGCGCCTGAACAAGATATAGACAACGGCGGCAATGGCAATGAGTAGTACTAGTCTGGACAAATTGGCTCCTGGATCAAGCTGAGTGTTTACTCGGTAAGGTATTGCGGCATATCTTTGGTTGCAAGACTGATGTACCGCAGGGCTATTTAGACTAACTGAAAAGCAATCCTATGGCTTGCGTTCTTGTCCATGGCGGCTTCCAGCGTTGCTCAGTGAGACGGTACTAACGATCTCGAAATTTCTCGTTATACCGTGTCAGCTCTTCTCGTACAATGGGGGCAAGCATGTACAGACCGATGATATTGGGAATGCAAATCAGGAATATCAGGGCGTCTGAAAAATCCAGGACAGCGCTCAACTGAATACTGCAGCCTATAGCAACAAACGCGCAGAAGACCAATTTGAATCCGCCACTGGCCCATTTGCCATCGCCCACCAGGTAGGTCCATCCCTTCAGCCCGTAGTAAGCCCAGGCGATCATAGTAGAAAAGGCAAAGAGCATGCCGGCAATGGCGATTAAGACTGGCGACCATGACAGGTTGCGCTCAAACGCAGCCGAGGTCATTTCAATACCGCCCAAGCCCTGATGAAAGTTTGGCTCGTAGTAAAACGTCGTGACGATGACTAGGGCGGTCAGTGTACAAATGACAACGGTATCGATAAACGGTTCGAGTAAAGACACGTAGCCCTGTGTCACCGACTGGGTTGTCTGCACCGCTGAATGAGCGATAGCTGCGGAGCCGAGTCCCGCTTCATTGGAAAATACTGCACGCTGAAAACCGATGATCATCACCCCAACAGCACCGCCACTGAGCCCTTGGGGACTAAAGGCGCCATCGACAATGGCGTTGACAGCGAAGGGAATGGCCTCGTAGTTCATGCCTATCATTATGATCGCGCTGCCGCAGTACAACAGCGCCATGAAAGGCACCACCTTACTGGTCACCTTGGCAATACTCTTTATGCCTCCAATAATGACCGCACCTACCAGTACAGCCAGAATTACACCAAACAGCCAACCCTTGTCCGCGAACCAACTCCCGTCGGTCCCGCCTGTCACGTTCACAAATTGAACATAGGCTTGATTGGATTGAAACATATTGCCGATTCCGAGGCAGCCGATCACGATGCCCAGCGCGTAAAAGCGGCCTATGAACTTCCCCGCGCGAGGCATATTTCTGTCTACGAATCCCCGCTCGAGATAGTACATGGGGCCGCCTGATATGGACCCATCTTCGTTAACCTTGCGATACAGAGTACCCAGGGTGCACTCGATAAACTTGGTCGACATCCCGAGCAAACCGGCAGTGATCATCCAAAATGTGGCGCCAGGTCCGCCGAGGGAAATAGCCACTGCCACACCACCTATGTTGCCTATGCCTACCGTGCCGGAGACCGCTGTGGCCAATGCCTGAAAATGGGTTACTTCACCGGGGGGATCTTTGTCCTTCTCGTAGTCACCCCTGACCAGGCGAAATGCGTGACTAAATCCACTGAAGTTGAGAAATCGAAAGTAAACCGTGAAGTAAACGGCTGCGAACACCAGCCACACGACCACCAGCGGTACGTCAGCGCCAAATATCGGTACGCTAAAGAAGACAACGCTGGAGAGCACGCTAGTGGCCGGTGCAACGGCCTGGTTGATGAGCTCGTCAATGTTCATAAATGCAGCGCCTCTGGACTTATTCGATTTATTATTCGCTGATCTATCGTAGCTGTTTCAACAGGGCTTTGGCCATCTCGCTGCCACTGTTCTCCAGCGCCTCGCGACCACCTGCAGCGTAGCTGGCAACCGCCCCAAGCAGTTCCGCCAGCTTCCGGGCGCTTTGCTGGTCAAAGTGTGCAAATGCGCCGTCGCTGAGCCTGGACATATCCTTAAAGGTATTGGTGACTCCCGCGCTCCTACCCTCTTGGAACATAAACAGGGGAAGTTTCAGAATGCCGCATTGCCCGGCAAGATTGCACAGTGAGTCGGGGCTTTCTTCTACGGCATCGCCAATAAATACGACTGCCTGGATCGGTAATTCTCGGTGCTGGTTTTGGGCATGCTTTAACATTCGCGCAATTTGGGTTTGTCCGCCTTCGCAGCGAACAGCAGACATTTCACGAGACAATTCTGCGCTATTGTTCAGCCAAGCGCTCGAGGAGAAGTCATGAAAACCGCGGAAGTAACATAGCTGAACCGCCAGGGAGGCAATTTTTTCGGTCGCCAAAAACATCTCTTGTTGGATATGGCAGGCGGTGTCCCAGGTGGGTTGGCGGCTGGCGGTTGCATCGATGGCGAACAGAAGACGAGGCTGATTTTCGACAAACGCAGTGATGCTTTTGCTCTGCTGTAAAAAACGAGTTATCTCATTGGGAGAGGATCGCTTTGAAGGTGGCTTTGCCATAGGTCCGCAGTTTGATTCCTTGCGAGATAGTCGTCCAGTTCGATACTGGCCCGATCTAGTTAATCGGGTGGGAAAACTGGGCCAGATCGACTCTTCGCTCTCTGAGCTCTGCCAGTGCAGCGTCTAGTTGAGCCTTGTTTTCAGACTTTATGTCGTCTGTGTTGACCATTTCCAGCAGCTTGCGGTTGCACAGTTGGGTTGGATCAAAAATTGATGTTTGTAGTGTCATTGTTCTTACTTCTATATTTTTCACCGCCTATTAAGATCCAGATAGCTTCAGATTCAGAGATCTCCAGAGCGGGCTTTGTTTGGGTTGCGTCATGGTATTTGCTAAATGTGACGCGCAGATTACCGGGTCGATATCATCCGGATTTTTTCCAGCTTACACCGGTTGAGTGGCAAAAGGAAAGGGGGCCTCGCCTTCGAAGACAGGGTCGCTTAGAACGGGGCTCTCGCCGCTTTGCCAAGCTGGCAGATGAAACTTGGCTTTATTCTTGATACCCGGTGGCGTGTCGAATGGCTTGGTTAAATCCTCCATAGTGACCAGCTGAACGCTGAGATCTCTCGCCGTAAATTGGGCTAATCCATAGCCATTTGCGGTGCTGTCGATGTACTTCAGGCCATGATTCGCTTTGTTGGGCCCCAGCCAATTGGCGACGCTTTCGAACGACGTTAATGAGTAGGTAAACGAGGCGATGACGCCTTGAAGAAGGGTCATGTGCCACACAGGGATTCGCGCTCCGTCCCTATCGACAAACACGACTTGTTGAAATTCCGGGCTTCTTTTTTCAGCCGCGTCTGCGATGGATTGAAAGAATGAATTTGAACTGATCCCTGCGCAGGCAAAATCCACTGCTATTGGTATTGCGTTGGGGTCAGTCGTCGACCAGCTCACGCTGCTGGCACCGTGCGTATGGTGGTCGCCGGACAGTGACACAACCCCGGAAATCTTTTGCTCTTGCAGCTGGGACATTATCAGCTTGCGCTCGTAGGGATAACCCGCCCAGGCATCCAGATTGACAATACTATCTTCCATGTCGGCCAGCGGAATGGACGATAGATCTAGATTGAATGGCATCAAAGGTAGGGCATTGCCCCATAATTTCCAGGTTGCATTGGAGGACGCCAGTGTGTCGAGAAACCAGCTGCGCTGATCTTCCCCCATGCACGTTCCGGGTCTTCGATCCCGGGCCGGATTAGGGGTCTTGCCATCTCCATAGGGCAGGTAGTCGGGAGGATTCCCATCATTGTAGAACTGCCCATAATCGGTAATGTCGATCAGTTTCAGGGTGTTTAAAGGGAGGTCTAAACTATCGGCTAGATGTGGGCTCACGCAGGGTCCTGTCCGGTAACTGCGGGTATCGGTGAGTACTATGTCCAGATGCTTACCCCATTTCAGCGATCGATAGATTCTCAGGCTCTGCCGGGCCATTTCATTGTCAGAACGATCATCACCGTCCAGCTTGGCAGACCGAAAATTAAAGGCATCCTGACCTTTAAGCTCGCTAAGTACCGCTGGCACAAACTCGAACCAGGCCTGGTTAGCGTTGAGCTTTCGCTGCGCCTCCAGTGTTGGCTTGCTGCCGTAATTCGAATAGCTCTGGAAGTTGTCGTTGCTGAATTCGTGATCGTCCCAAATTGAGATGAAGGGCCAGCGGGCTCGAGCCTCTTGAAGATGTGGGTCGCGCAGATAAGTCCTGTACAGGTGTCGATAGTCGGCCAGTGAAACGGCGTGGCGCGTGTGTTCCGTTTCAACGCCATCCGGAAAGGGGGAAATACTGCGAGGCTGGGGGCCGCCGGCGTAGGTCTTTTTCCAATTTCGTTCGTAGATAAAGTCACCGAGCTGCAGTACAAATTGGATCTGCTGTGAGTCGCTTGCTGCGCGGTCATCGGCGATCATTCTGGCCCATGCGCCGTAGAAAGCCTGCTCGTAACTCTGACAGCTAACAAAGGCCAGATTAACGTCCTTGGCTTGATTGTGGCTGGGCGCAGTTCGTGTCCTTCCCACTCTGGAAAAGGTGTTTTTGGGGCCGATAAATCGATAGTAGTAGCCAGTGTCTGGCAACAGACCGGTGATGTACGCCCTGACTGTATAATCACTGTCGATGCTCGATCTCAGCAACTCCTCCACGATTACCGTTTTGAAGTCGGAGTCTGAGCTGACCTGTACGAGTAAAGAGACGTCAGGCGCACTCAACACAGGTTGCGCTCTGGTCCAGAGCATGACGCTACTGGGTTGGGGGTCTGCCGACGCCACGCCCTCGCTAAACCCAAGTGCGGGCATATCTGCGCTGAGTGCTTTTGGGGTTGCGGCCCGGGTTGTCGCTGAGAAAATAAAGGTACTGCTGGAGAGCAGTTTAAGCACTGATCTTCGAGAAATGGGCATTGCCGTTATCGCTTTGAGGTTTGCTAAAGATTCTCACTGTAGCCCACATTCGAAGAGAATGGGAATACCCACACAGTAGGCGTTTCCCAACGGGTGAGCTGGGGCTATACTAGTGACCATGAAACTATTCGATATACGCAGAAAACACAGCCTGCCCACTGCCGATACGGCCCTGCCTGGAAACGATACCGCTATGACTATTCCCTCCGCACACTTTGTCAATGGAAATACAATATCTGAGCCCTTTCCCGAGGGGATGGAGCAGGCGGCTTTTGGGATGGGTTGCTTCTGGGGGGTAGAGCGAATCTTCTGGCAGTTACCGGGAGTCTATACCACCGCGGTAGGGTACTCTGCAGGCGTTACAAAAAACCCGACATACCAGCAAGTTTGCAGCGGGCAAACTGGGCACAACGAGGTGGTTTTAGTTGTCTACAACCCTGCGCAGGTAAGCTATGAAGAGCTGCTGACGGCGTTTTGGGAGGGGCACAATCCAACCCAGGGCATGCGCCAAGGGAACGATATGGGTACGCAGTACCGCTCAGGCATTTACACTTTTAGTCAAGCGCAAGTCTCAGCAGCCGAACGCTCCAAAGAATCCTTTGGGATCGCGCTGGCTGCTGCGGGTTTAGGTGAAATCACCACCGAAATACTTCCCTCACCTGAGTTTTACTACGCCGAGGATTATCACCAGCAATACCTGGCAAAAAATCCGGGAGGTTACTGTGGGCTCGGTGGTACGGGCGTAAGCTGCCCCGTTGGTCTATCGGCCTAGCATTGCCAGGTAAGTTGTCCACTGCGCCCCCGTTGCGGCAGCTAATAAACTTCAGACGTGGATAATCAGCGCAAAATTATTCACGTGGATGCAGACTCATTTTATGCATCGGTTGAAATGAGGGAGTATCCGGAGCTCTTAGGAAAACCCATTGCAGTGGGTGGATCCTCTGATCGCCGAGGCGTTATTGCTACCAGTAATTATGAAGCTAGAAAGTTTGGCGTTCGATCGGCTATGGCCTCATCGCGAGCGCTGACGCTTTGTCCTCAACTTATTATATTGCCAGCGCGATTCGAACTCTATCGGGAAGTGTCCAATCAGTTTCGAGAGATTTTTCTGGAATACACCGACCTTATTGAGCCTGTATCTCTTGATGAAGCCTATCTGGACGTAACGGAGTCTGAGCACTGCGGAGGCAGTGCCACGCTTATTGCTCATGAGATCAAAAACCGTATTAAGGAGACTTTAAAAGTCACCGTCTCCGCCGGTGTGGCCCCCAACAAATTTCTCGCTAAGGTCGCCAGTGATTGGAACAAACCTGATGGTGTGTTTACCGTTTCACCTGATCAGATTGCGGAGTTTGTGTTGGCCCTTCCGGTCAAAAAGATCAACGGTGTCGGTAAAGTAACCGCTAAGAAACTGCACGAGATGGGGGTGAATACCTGTGGCGATCTGCAGGGCGTTCCACTGAATGATTTAGTAAAGCGTTTTGGGAAATACGGCAAACGACTCTCGGAGGTAGCCACAGGGGTGGATCAGCGTGAAGTCCAAGCCACTCGCATACGAAAATCAATCAGCGTGGAACACACTTTCGCCGAGGATATAGACGACTTACCGGCCGTTGTTTCGGCAGTGGATTCCATCGTAGAGGAGCTGGAACGGCGGTTTAAGAAAATTAACCAAAGCTATGTTCCGGTGAAGCGCTTCGTCAAAATAAAATACCGAGATTTTACCCAAACCACATTGGAGGAGAGCATGTCAGCCAGTGGTGAGCGTTGGAACAGTCTTGAGTACTATCACGCTCTGGTAACGGCTGCGTGGCCTCGGGGAGCAAAGCCCGTTCGTTTGTTGGGGGCAGGCTTGAAGCTCCAACCTCGCGAGGGCGTTAAATTACAGCAGTTGCCCCTGTTTGGTGAGCCTTAGTCCCGGGCAAAAAAATAACTTGTGTGTTTCTATTCTTCATCGTATACCTATTGAAATAGCGTGTGGAGCGTTGCGTGTGCAACACCATAGGCTTAAAAAATATAAAAAGAGGTTTACGATGTCTCGAATTACCTGGCTCAGTCGTTCTTTGGTGAGCGCTGCAATCGCATCCACGCTTTCACCCGGTATTGTTCAGTATGCGTGCGCGCAGGATTTCGTGCTGGAAGAGGTTATCGTAACGGCGAGACGGCGAGCAGAGAGTTTGCAGGAAACGCCGGTGGCCGTGACCGCACTTGATGCCAGCGCACTGCGCGATGCAGGTATCAGAAACCTCGCAGACCTCAATCAGATTGCTCCTAATATTGAAGTTGCATCTGCCAATGGTACCGCGCCTCTAGCAAATGTTTATATCCGCGGCGTGGGCCAGCGTAATACTGGTGCTAATATTGACTCAGGGGTTGGGATCTACATCGACGATATTTATGTAGGTCGCCCTGATGGGGGTCTGTTGGATCTCAATGATATTCAATCGGTTCAGGTATTGCGTGGGCCTCAGGGGACGCTATTTGGCAAGAACACAACGGGTGGCGCCCTGGTTTTTACGACCAATAAGCCTATCGATGAATTCGAAGGATCTTTGGGTGTACGAGCAGGTAACCTCGATCGCTTAGATGCCGATTTTGTTTTGAACGTGCCTATTACCGACAATTTGTGGACCAGGATTTCTGGGGTAACGGTTTCTCGAGATGGATATATCGAGAACCTGTTTGACGGCCGGAAATTTATGGATGAGGATAGGCAGAGCCTCATCTGGCAAACCCGATGGCAGCCGAATGACAGTTGGGCTTTAGACCTAAATGTCAATTGGGCCGAAACTGCCCAAACTGCCCGACCTCAGAAATGCGTGCTTGTTCCAGAGTTTACCGGCTGGCAGGCGACGCTCTTCAATGAATTGGGTATTGTGCCCGCGACGGGTAAAACCCTGGATGATTTTTGTGAAGAGGCCGCAGCCGATGGCGACCCCCACACGGTAATCTCGGATATCGGTGGTGATTATGAAGCGGAGAACAAAGGGGTCTCTTTCGTTGCCGAGTGGGAAATTAACGAGAATCTGAGCTTTAAGAGCATTACCGGTTGGCGTTATACCCAGGCATCGCAAGACGATGAGATCGACCACACCGGTACTCCGTTTCTGCATCGCACCAATTTGGTACACCCTTTCCAGCATCCATCGGAGACTGATCAATACAGTCAGGAATTGCAATTAACCGGCAGTGCCTTTGATGAGCGTATGCAGTTTGTAACTGGTTTGTATTGGTTTCAGGAGAAAACCGCAGGTCGCATTAATGTAAACTTTCTGGGTCCCTGGGATCCAGCCTTTCTCGGAGGCATTTATTTAAATACCTCTGCCTCCGAGCTGGCTGCGGACAACGATGCCGTTGCCGCCTTTGCTCAGGTAGAGTGGGAGTTTAATGATCATTGGAGAAGCACTCTCGGCATCAGGTACACCGATGAGAACCGCAAGTTTGAGCGTATCCGCTACGGGGTTATTCCCAGCACAATAGATGCAAATGGTGGCAATCTACTCGGACTCGGTGGTGGTTTGTATCTGGTTGACCGGCCGGGGTTCGTTTATAACCCCAATTTCGAATTTCAGTTCAGTGATCTTACCGAGGGTGATACCTCAGACAGCGATGTCACTCCCACTGCCAGTATTCAGTACCTTTTTGGTGACAACGACTTTATTGATGCGGGCAGCGTTTATTTAACGTATAGCGAAGGTTTTCTGTCTGGTGGTTTGTCTGAGGGTCCTACAGACGAATTTGATCAGTTCGATCCAGAGGAAGTTGAGAACTGGGAATTGGGTTTCAAACTTGATCTGCTGGACCGTCGACTACGCATTAACGGTGCCATTTTCCACGCCGACTACACCAATCGTCAGCTGACAACCTTGGCTGTTAATCGCCTCACCAATTCCCCAGCCGGAGCCACGATTAACGCCGCCGAATCCACGATAAAGGGCTTCGAATTGGAGACACTTTGGTTGGCTTCTGAAAATTTGATGCTCACCTTTAATATGACTTTGAACGATGGCGAAATTCAGGAATTTGGCGATACCAGAATCTCAGTTGCCGAGGGCGAGAGTCCTCCGTTTGCCTCCTGCGAAGATCGAATCAATTTGACGATTGTGGAAATCGATATTTGTCCTGTAGATCGCTCATCGGAAAACTTACCCCGCCTGCCGGAGCAAACCTATCTGCTGGCGGCACAATATACCTTGAACACCACAGCGGGGACTTTTCTGCCGCGTATTCAGGCGAGTTGGAAGTTTGACATCGAGTATTGTTTTGATTCTGCCAGCTGCGAAAGCGGGCGCTGGCTTGAGGATAAGCAGTTTGATCTCAATGCGCGGGTGACATGGATATCTTCCGATGAAAAGTGGGTGGGCGCGATCTTTGGGGTTAATCTCACCGACGAAGCGTATGTCGTGGGCGGTTCAGCACTGGTGGAATCTTCGGGCGTTGGGGGGCATGCGTTTGTACCTCCGCGCACTTATGGTGCGGAATTGAAGTACCAGTTTTAGCGCTTACAATAAACGGCCCAGAAGCGCGTTGACAGCATTTTCAACGCGCAAAATTCTTGGCCCAAGAGAAACCGTTTCACAACCAACACTCTGAAGTTTTTCGACTTCGTAGGGAATAAAACCGCCTTCAGGCCCGACGACGAGAACCAGGTTTTCACAGGGACCATAGGGAGCCAGTGGATACTCACCCGGATGGGCAAGTAAGGCGTTCTTTCCCGCTATCAACTCAGATAATTCGTCTTCGACAAACGGTTTGAAACGTTTATGGGTCATCACGGCTGGCACGACCGTATCCTTGGACTGCTCAATTCCCTGTAACAAGTATTGCTGTATTTGCTCGGGCTCAAGAACGGGGCTTTGCCAATAGCTTTTCTCCACTCTATAGCTGTTGATCAGGTGGAGTTCGCAGACGCCTAACTCGGCCACAGTTCGCAATATTCTGCGAAGCATTTTCGGGCGGGGGAGGGCCAGTATTAATTTGACAGAATGTTTGTCAGGTGAGGATTCCGTCAGAGCTATCTTTAACCTGGCGATCTCGGCACTGATCTCAAGGATTTCGCCGCGGCCTATTTTTCCACCGACTTCGCCGACGCGAACCAGATCACCTACCTGCGCCTTATGCACTTCAATCAAGTGGTTTAGTCGGCGATCCCTAACGTGTATCTCTTCAGTGCTGGTTCGATCCAACTCGGTGAAAAGCAACAGGTTCAAGACTAGCCTGCCCAGAGGTCGTAGTCGTCTGCGCCGGTGACTTCGGCCTCTACAAAATCTCCCGGAGAAAGGCCTTGCGTCCCGTTTAGGTAGACTTTGCCATCAATTTCTGGGGCATCGGCACTGGAGCGACCAATCGCGCCTTCTTCGTCAACTTCATCGATCAGTATCTCGATGGTTTTGCCGATTTTCGCCTGCAGTTTAGCAGCGCTAATGCCTTGCTGGAGTTCCATAAACTGGTTCCATCGCTCCTGCTTCACGTCATCCGGAACGTGATCGGGTAATAGGTTTGCTCTTGCTCCTGCTACTGGTGAGTACTGGAAGCAGCCGACTCGGTCGAGTTGAGCTTCCTGAAGGAAATCTAACAACATCGCAAACTCAGCATCCGTTTCTCCGGGGAAACCTACGATGAAAGTGCTGCGTAAGGTAATGTCCGGGCAAATCTCCCGCCACGCTTTAATTCGGTCCAGCGACTTCTCTGCGGCCGCCGGGCGTTTCATTCTTCTCAAGACGTCCGGGCTGCCGTGCTGAAAGGGAATATCCAGGTAGGGAAGTATTTTTCCTTCGGCCATCAGCGGAACCACTTTGTCGACGTGTGGGTAGGGGTAGACATAGTGCAGTCGTACCCAAATACCGAACTCCCCCAACGCTTCACACAGCTCCTGCATACGTGTTTTTAAGGGTCGACCATTCCAAAAGCCAGTACGGTATTTTATGTCCACACCGTAGGCGCTGGTGTCTTGCGAAATAACCAGCAGTTCTCTGACACCCGCTTTGGCCAAGCGCTCTGCTTCTTCCATAACATCGCCGATTGGGCGGCTAACCAGATCGCCGCGCATATCCGGGATGATGCAAAAGCTGCAGCGGTGGTTGCAGCCCTCTGAAATCTTTAAATAAGCATAGTGTCGCGGTGTTAGTTTCACACCTTGTGGCGGCACCAGATCAATGTAGGGGTCGTGGACCGGCGTATAGGGCACGTATTCATGCACAGCACCGACGACTTCTTCGTAAGCGGCGGGGCCCGTAACGGCTAATACCTTGGGGTGCTGTGCCATGATAGCTTGCGCATCGGCGCCTTTGCCCATGCATCCGGTCACAATCACTTTCCCGTTGGCGCTGATTGCTTCGCCAATGGCATCCAGGGACTCCTGTTTGGCACTGTCGATAAATCCGCAGGTGTTGACCACGACCACCTGCGCGTCTTCGTAGCTTGGGACGATGTCGTAACCGTCCATTTTCAATTGGGTGAGAATGCGTTCGGAGTCCACTAGAGCCTTGGGACAACCAAGGCTGACGAATCCGACTTTGTTGTTGGTGTTACTCATGCTGTTGTACTGCTGTAGAAAAAGAACGGAGTATACCGGAGCTAGGGCAAGCTTTCATTGCCGCGTGTTGCCCTTTGAAGGGCGATTTTGTCTGCTTACTCGGCCCCGATAACCCGGCCCAATTGCACATCTCCTGCAATCGTCGTGCGGTTGATCAATCGGCGAATGCCCGGTTTGGTCCCAGTTGTGCAGTGCATCGCGCGCCAGTTATCCCACAGAACCATATCGCCCGCCCGCCAGTCGTGAAAGTAATGAAACTCCGGTTTGCGTGTATGTGCGACCAGGCGCTCCAGCAATTCAATCGCCTCGTCATTGCACAGTCCGGCATTTTGCGGCTGTATCACTCGGTCAAGAAACTGTTCGACAATTTCCAGCACTTTGCGTCCGGTGATGGGGTGGGTGACAACCGCTGGATAGACTGCATCAGAAAAGTCAGGGTAGTTGACGTCTGATGGTTTTCGGGGGCTGAACGCGCCGGGTGTGTAAGCTTCCTGATTGACATAGCGCATGTGCCGACGTTGCATACTAAAAGTGTAGGCCACCTCGAGTTTCTCAAGCAGAGTTTTGGTTTCTTCATCCAGCGCATCGTAGGCCTTGGCCAAATCGCCAAAACCGGTGAGTCCATCCTCTTCGGCGACGACCACGGCGCGCAGCAGGGCGCCGTGATTGGGTTTTGCGGTGTAGTGTAAATCCATGTGCCAGTCCAGACGCCCTACGATATCTTCTCCGCCGTAGTTGGCGGTGAAAAACTTGTCGCTCTCGCCGCCGTTTTCAAGAATGAACAGCTCGGGGTGTTCTTCCAGGGTCGCGGCTTTCAGTGGGTGTATCTCAAGTGGACCAAATATACGACTGAACTCAATCTGTTTCTCAGCTGAGATATCCTGATTGCGAAAAACCAGTATGGCGTGTTCGTGCCATAGAGCCGTTAGTTCGCTTCTGGTGCTCTCCGTAATAGGAGCGTTGATGTCGAAACCTGAAACCTCGACACCCACGTTGTTCAAAGCTGTTGCTTGTAGGTTCAAAATAGTGTCCTCAACTGAACTTAGTAGACAATGCCGGGATCCAGTCGAAGTTCCCTGCGGGCCATCGCTTCCCAGCAAAAAGGGAAGCCATTGGTATCGGTGATACTCACTTTGTCGATTTCCTCTTCGCTTAAGGGAACTCCGCCGCCTGCTAGTTCCACTTCGTAGGCTCGCTTGCAGCGCCACTCCAGTGTTATGACTCGCAAGTGCGCCTGGCGTAAACTCTCGCCCACCACCAGGGAGCCATGATTTGCCAGCAGTGCCCATTTAGAATCTCCCAGTGCTTCTGCGGCGGAAGCGCTGGTGGCTTTGTTCTCGAAGGTTCCTGAGTATTCATTGTACAGGGGTAGGGCTGAGCCGCAGTGCGCGCCGGTTTGGTCGTAAATGGGTGGCACGCGATGTAGATTGGCCCAGATGCCGCTCCAGTGAGCATGGTTGTGAATGACAACCTTACACTCTGGCCGCAAGGCGTGCAGTTGCAGGTGCAAGCCTATGGCCGGAGTGATATTCCATTGGCCATCAACTATCTTGCCCTCTTCGTCCAAGGTCATCACATCGCTGGCGGTGATTTCATCCCAGGCCAACTCCCAAGGGTTGCTTAGAATGTGTCCGTTGTCCAGTCGATAGGTAATGTGTCCGGCGATGTGCTCGTTCCAACCCTCGCGGAACAGCATGCGACACATGAGCGCAACCTGCGCTTTTTCGGTCAGTTCGGGAAGCAGGTCTTTCCGCCCTGGCATGGGGGCATAAAGCTCCACCATTTTTCGATTTAATCCATCGTACTTGTGCATGAAAAAGTCCCCGGTAACGACACAGCTAAGTTTGCATATATTGCGTCATCTGGAGCAAACTGTCGCACCTGTCTAGTTTGTTCAGGTATACCAGAGGTGAGGTTCCGTGCAGGTAAAGGTAGAAATTATCGATCGTATTACGGTGGTTACCCTTTCGAGACCGGAGGTCCGAAACGCCGTCAACGCTGAAACAGCACATGCACTGGCGGAAGCGTTCCGAGCATTTGATACGGATGACAACTCGGACGTGGCGGTATTTCGCGGTGATCACGGTACCTTTTGTGCTGGCGCAGATCTAAAATCGATTGCCGCTGAAGAGGGTCTCAATATTCTGTCGGAAGACGGCGATGGCCCGATGGGACCCAGTCGTATGCAGCTGTCGAAGCCGGTGATTGCCGCTATAAGCGGCCATGCAGTGGCTGGGGGTATGGAACTCGCGCTGTGGTGTGACCTGAGGGTGGTTGAGGAAAGTGCGGTAATGGGAGTTTACTGCCGCCGCTGGGGGGTTCCTTTAATCGACGGTGGTACCGTTCGGCTGCCACGTTTGATCGGGCACGGCCGAGCGATGGATCTCATTCTTACCGGGCGCGCTATCGATGCGCAAGAGGCCTTGCAGTTCGGCCTTGCCAATCGAGTGGTGCCAGATGGGCAATCTCTGGATGCGGCGATGGCTCTGGCTGCGGACCTGGCTCGCTTCCCCCAAAACTGCTTGCGTTCGGACCGGCTGAGCGCTTGCGAACAGTGGGGGATGAATCTGGAAGACGCTATCAATAATGAGTTCCACCGTGGTGTAGAAGTTATTGAATCCCAGGAAACGGTTGCCGGGGCCACTCGGTTTGCGTCCGGTAAGGGGCGCCATGGGGATTTTAGTGAGTTTTAAGGCGCGAGATATACCAACAACAACAGAGTGGGGAATACAATGTCTAGTGCGTCTTTGATACGCCCTGAAGATGTTCCGGTGGATTCGTCGCGGGTAATTATCGACTGCAGGTTTTCACTGGCAGATACCAGCGAGGGACGCGCGCTTTACCACCGGGGGCATATCCCCGGGGCTTCCTATGTGGATATGGCAGTAGATTTATCCGGCGATATTCAAGAGCATGGTGGCAGACATCCGCTGCCGCATCCCGATCAGTTTCTCGAGTTGTTGGCCGCACTGGGCATAGGTCCGAACACGCCAGTTATCGCTTATGATGATTCCAGATTGGCTTTCGCCTCGCGATTTTGGTGGATGATGCGCAGTTTGGGTTTTACGCCTCCGGCCCTCATTAACGGGGGTTACTCCAGCTGGTGCGCGCTGGGTTTGGAGACCGAAAAAACGATAGTTGAGCGTCCACCCTGTGCTCGAGAAACGAGCAGGCAGTATGAGAATCTCCGCGATATCAATGGTGTTAGGGAGGCGCAGGGCAGGGGTGCCTTGTTGATTGACTCAAGAGAGCGGCGACGCTATGAGGGACTTGAAGAACCCATGGACCCGGTGGCAGGTCACGTGCCCGGTGCGATTAACAAGCCATGGCAGGGGGTTACCGCCGCCGATGGGCAAGTGTTGTCTATAGCCCAGCAGCGAGCCCATTGGGGCGATGCAATTGAAGAGCAGGAACTGTTGGTGTACTGCGGATCGGGCGTGACTGCTTGCGTTAATCTCTTTTCGCTGGCTCTGCTAGGGCGAGATGATGCTTGTCTATACGGGGGTAGTTGGAGTGACTGGTGTAGTTACTTATAGTTTCTTGTAGTTACCTGTAGCTACTTGCAGTTCATTGCCCTAGAAATCTGCGGGGCACTCTCCAGACAACCACTTACCAGTAGCGGGATGTTCAAATCCCAGCTCTGTGGCGTGCAGCATCAGCCTGGGCGCCATTTTCAGTGCCTCCTCGTGAGCATACATGTCACATCCCAATATCGGGTGCCCGAGTTCTCTTAAATGAATACGCAGTTGGTGGGATCGGCCTGTCACAGGGCGCAGTAATACTCGTGTGCGATCTTTCTCCCTAGCCAGCACTTGGTAGCGTGTCAGCGCGCTCTTGCCCCGTTCAGCGCAAATAATTTGCTTGGGCCGGTTGTTCCAGTCCACGGCGATAGGGAGGTTAATTTCACCCACATCATCGGAGATTCGGCCGTAGACAATTGCAATGTAGGACTTCTCAACCCTGCGCTCCTGAAACTGCCGGCTGATATGTGCATGTGTGGGTTTGTTAAGCGGAATCACCATAATGCCAGAAGTGTCCAGATCTAACCGATGGACCATGCTGGCGCTGGGGTAATTCTCCCGCAATCGAGTCAGTAAACAATCCTTGTTGAGCGGATGACGTCCGGGTATTGACAGCAGAAGGTCCGGTTTGCGGACGAGAAGTAGATCATCGTCCTCATGGAGAATGATGATAGCTTCCTTGCTGTGGGGGACCATGTAGGGAGTGTCATGCATGGCACCGCATTCTATAGAGGCTCGCCTCGCTAGCCAAGTGTATGACGCTGCCTGGCCTTGGCGCTGGAACTGCTGGAACTTAAGCCATAGACTAGTTTCAATTTCTACGCAGCGTGGTATCAGGATGGCCGTGAAACGAATTTTATTGTTGCTGCTGATAGCGAGCGCAGCATCGGACGCCCAGATTTACAAGTGGACGGATGAGTCGGGGGGCGTGTATTTCAGTGATAAAGCCGCCGAGGGTGCCACTGTCGAGACGGTAAAGCTTCAGATTAACAGCTATGAACATGTCTCCTATGAAGCTATGCCTGTCGATGTCTCTAAAAATGAAAATGGGAATAAAAAGGTGGTGATGTACTCCGCCAGCTGGTGCGGGTATTGCAGGAAAGCCCGAAATTACTTTAATGCTCAAGGTATTGCTTTCACGGAGTTGGATATCGAGAGAAACTCTCGGGCAAAGAAGGAATATGATTCGATGGGTGGGCGAGGTGTTCCGGTTATTCTTGTTGGAAAAAAGAGAATGAACGGTTTCAGCATCGCAGGTTTTACCACTATTTACGAGTAGCAAATACCCTTCGAATGACCAGCTTTGGCCCACTATTTCAGCAGAATATACGTTTCCATATGCCATACTTTAGCGGGACTAATTTCTAGAAATCGATGTCTCACCACGAACGTATTTCGTTTTATAGACTCCACCGCGTGTAAAAATAGTGTCCGGCAACAGTTCAGCGCTGTTGTTTGTGAATGGGATGTATGATCCGGGGCAGATTGCTGTGACCCATGATCCATGCGAAGAGGCCCTGCAATTCTGGGAGCTGGTACTGGATAAATATGTCGATAATAAAGGCAGAGCAGATTTTATCGCTCTTTCAAAGGATATGAATGACCTGAAACGTTTCGCAGACTTTGTCGAATCAACGAGCCCGACATCTCACCCAGCACTTTTGGGCGACGCTCGTGCTCATTTTGCTTTGAACTGCATGGTTCGGGATTGTCCGAGGCTGCCAAGAGTCCCGTTTCGGGCTGAGTTACTGGATCAGCAGCTTGAATCTGCTTCATGGGAGTTTGTCGCCTCTGAAAAGTGTAGCGACCACGGCAGCTATATCAATCGCTATGTGAAAAATCAGATCCCGAAAAGTTTTAAAGTGAAATTTATCAAATACGACTGGACTATCAATCAACGCTCCAATCCTTCTGGCACTTAGACGATCTGTAGGTCAGGCTTTACCGCGTTTGAAAAGTTTAAAGAACTCATAGGAGGGATCGCTGGGGCCGGGCTTACCGATATGTGACCCTTCGATAATTGGGTTATCCAGATTTACAATTGAGGGGTCGTGCAGGTTTGCCCAATCGGCGACGACTACCCGGTGGCTAAATTTCCACTGCCCATCGCGTTTCTTGTACTTGTCGAAATACCGGCCGCCAATGAGAAGATCCATCGACCCTTCTTCTTTCTTAATCTTATGGAAGGCCAGGACATAAACCTCGCCTTCGGCGTAGTTCCCATCCAGGGCAATATTGTGCGTAGTGATGTTGTGGTGCAGAATTTCCATCGGGGCCTGAATTTCCGGCAGCTTGTCTATAAAGTCCATAGCGAGGCCTTTGAAAAAAGAGCCGTGATCATCTATGGCATCGTCATGGTACAGGGCACGCATCTTCTCTTGGTCGTGACGATCTGCGGCGTTGCTGAAAGCTTGAACCAACTCGCTGATTTCCTGCTTATCCAGCAGAGCCGTTATTCTTGCTTCGCGGTCTTCGTGCAACATTAGATTATTTCCCCAAAGCGTTTTGGTAGGCAGCAATCGTGTTAGCCAGGCCGATGCGTATGGCATCAACCACTAGCGCGTGACCAATTGACACCTCTTGCAAACCCTTGATAGTGGCAAATCGCGGTAGGTTATCAAGATCCAGGTCGTGCCCGGCGTTAATGCCAAGGCCAACTTGTGCTGCCACATCGGCGGCTTCCTCAAACTGGCGGAAAACAGCGTCTACTTCTTTGCGATCTCTGCAAGCACCTGCGTAAGACTCTGTGTAAAGTTCGATTCTATCTGCGCCGGTTTGTGCGGCGAGTTTGATCTGTTCAGGATCCGGATCCATAAAAAGGCTGGTTCTGATCCCAAGGTTTTTTAGTTCCTGCACCAAAGGTGCGATAACGTCCCCATCGCGCTTAAGGTCAAAGCCGCGGTCAGACGTGAGTTGATTGTCTCCGTCGGGGACTAAAGTACATTGCGTAGGTCGAATTTCTTTAACTAAAGCCATAAACCCAGGGTAGTCGCTGATCCCCTTGCGATTACTCTTTCGTGGGCCTGTCATTGGATTGCCTTCGATATTGAATTCGACCTGTAACATGTTGGCGAGATCGAAGCAGTCCGCAACTCGGATGTGGCGCTGGTCGGGCCTGGGGTGAACGGTAATACCGTCCGCGCCGGCGTCAATGCACATTTGAGCATGCAGCGGTATGCCGGGGTTGGTGGTGTCTCGAGAATTGCGTATCAGTGCAATCTTATTGAGATTAACACTTAGGGCTATCATAGAAGGCTCTTGCGCACTATTTCTTTGATGATAATGGGGTCGATCGGTACGTCCGAATGTGAGCCCAGGCTCTGAACAGGAGCGGTTGCCATGAAGTCTACAACGGAGAGTCCATGAACGACCTCTCCGAAAACCGTATAGCCGATTTTACCGGGCATCCAATCCAGACGCAGATTTGTTCGTTGGTTAATAAAAAATTGAGCGGTAGCTGAATCCGGGTCATTTGTTCTCGCCATGGCGATGGTGCCCCGGGTGTTGTGTTTACGATTCTTCGACTCGTTGACAATCGGTTCACCGACTTCTTTCTCGGTCATATCCGGCAGGAATCCACCACCTTGGACCATAAAGTCGCGTATGACGCGATGAAATATCGTGCCCTCGTAGTGACCGCTATCGACGTAACTCAAAAAGTTTTCGACGGTGATTGGCGCCGTGTCGCGAAACAATCGCACGGTGATGTCCCCCTGATTAGTCTTGATGGTGACCTGAGGGTTGGGAAGAGGGGTTTCTTCCCCCGCAGATGCGCTTGCTGTCCAAATAAGCAGCGCTAGAGGGAGCGCCGCAGGCAACAGCAGGTATCGAAGTACTTTTTGAATATTCATAGTTATGCCCAGCTCGAACTTTTGCGTCTCGTGGGCCATATACGCGGCACGACCAATGCAATGATAACGCCCAACAGGACCGCTATGGCTCCATCCATGAATGCTTCGCTTTCCAGGTTATCCTGCAGGCGTTGATTCTCCGCCTCCAGGGTTTTAAGCTCTGAGCGCAGTTCTTCGGATTCCAACATCAGGCGGTTGTTGTCGACGTCCAGCTGCACCGCGTTTCCAGAAATTTTCTTCAGCGTCGTGAGTTCTTCTGTGGTGGAATCCAGGCTGCCAGAGGTGTTTTTGACCTGTGACAACAACTCCGCCCTCTCCTGTTTAAGCGTTTTACTCTCGGCCAAAATCGTGTGATTTTGTTCCGTGAGAGACTGCGCTTTTTGTTGTGCAGCATCGACTTTGTTCTGAGCCGGAAGTTCTGTCATCAGATACTGCGTGCGAATCCAGCCCTGGGTGCCTTTTGCCGTGGTGATTTCGGCGTAGTCACCGTCTTCGGAAGTCCTGGCAACCTCCAGCTTGGTTCCAGAGGGAATCCCTCGATGGGTAATCCGGTAATTGGCTCCCGGGCCACTGCGCAAAGGGATAAATTGTTTGTCCGTTACATAGCGTGTGTCGGCGACCGTAGAGTCGGCCCAAAATGTCAATATTAGTAGAAAGAGCGGGAGAGCACGTTGCAAAATGATGTCCTTACTATTTTGGTTCTAGTTTAGTGCGAGGTAGTGTACAACCGTTGCTGGGTAAAATTAAGCTTAAGGTAATACCACTTTGTAAGGTTTTACCGTAACCGTCTTGAAGACGCCTGCATCTACGTAAGGATCAGAATCAGCCCAGGCTGTAGCGGCTTCCAGGCTGGGGAACTCGGCGATGATGAGGCTGCCCGTGAAGCCTGCCTCCCCGGGATCTGCTGTATCCAGCGCGGGATGGGGGCCGGCTGCTAGCAGTTGCCCTTTGTCCACTAATTGCTGAATGCGCTCCAGGTGGGCGCCCCGCGCCTGCATGCGCAGAGGCAAACTGTTTGGAACATCTTCACACAAAATTGCGTAATACATGTTGGTCATCCTTAGTCTTCGGCGATCGCATCTTCTTTCAGGTGAGGGCTGATCAAAAGTGCAGTTAAAATCGTGAGTACCAGCGTAAAACCAATAGCCGAATAGAGCTTGTAGCTCACCCAGGTTTCTTCAGAGTAGGAATAGGCCACATAAATGTTGAGTGCGCCGACTATTACAAAATTGGCGACCCACAAAAAATTGAGGTGGCCCCAAACCGGTTTCGGCAATTGAATTTGGCTGCCTAAAGTGCGTTCCATGAGATTTTTTTGCCCAATGAACTGCGACAGGCCAAAGGCCAGCGCCAGCGCCCAATTAAAAATCGTGGGTTTCCATTGGATAAACAGCTCGTTGCGGAACACCAACGTGAGTCCTCCAAACACAGTGACCGCCAGGAGCAACCACAGTTGTCGCTTCTCTAGCACTCGGGTGATCATATAAGTGATGACAACCTGCGCAACGGTCGCAATGATCAAAACCGTAGTCGCTGAGAATATGCCGTCAAACTCGTAGCTCCAACTACCTATTGATATAACGTCGCCATTCATCTGATAGACGATGAAAAATAGCGCAATAGGGACAAACTCGGCCAATTGTTTCATGGATTTGGACTAGCTCCGACTGATATTATGTATCTTTAATTCACGGTGCACCGGGCTTAGCTGACCGGGAACCGAACTCCAAGCGTATCCAATTGCTGATAGATTTACACACCCACACCACCGCCTCAGATGGCGCCTTAAGCCCGATTGAGCTGCTGGAGCGGGCGCGAGTGGCCGGCGTTAGCCAATTGGCCATCACCGATCACGATACCGTCAAGGGCTACCGCGTTGCGCTCGAGCATTATACGCAAGTTTGTGATGAAGTAACTCTCGTACCTGGGGTTGAACTGTCGTGCCGGTGGTCTGGGTGCACTATTCACATTCTCGGTCTGGGTATCGACTGCGACCACCCCGTGCTCGCCGCGGGTCTTAAGCGACTCGGCGAAGCCAGGTTGGCTCGTGCCGATAAGATCAGTCAGCGCTTGGCTGCGTTAGGGTTTGAGGGCGCTTTGGCCGGGGCGCTGGAGCAGGCCGGGGAAAGCCAGATTGGAAGGCCTCACTTTGCCGCATGGATGATCGAGTGCGGCCATGTAAAAGACTTCTCCCACGCCTTCGATAAATACCTGGGGCGGGGGAAAACGGGTGATGTGAAAGCTTTTTGGCCTGAATTGGCAGAGGTCACGCAGTGGATTGTGGCCTCCGGAGGTGTCGCCTCAATCGCGCATCCACTGCAGTATCGTTTCACCAGAATGAAGCTGCGCCGGATGGTGACCGATTTTAAGGCGGCTGGAGGGGCTGCCGTTGAGCTTATCAATGGGCGCCAGAGCATAGACAAAACTCAGGTGCTTGAGCGCCTGGCCAAAGATTTTGGACTGGAGGTATCGGCCGGAAGTGATTTTCATGCTGATCGAGCTTATGCAGCCCAATTGGGTGTAGAATCGCGCCTCCTTAACAAGCTGCCAGGTGTCTGGGAGCGTTGGTCTTCGACAAGCAATGGAACCCCTTAGAATCCTGTGAGCCAGTTTTTCCAAATACACCCCGATAATCCGCAAGTCAGACTGATCAATCAGTCTGTGGATATTATTCGTGCAGGTGGCGTCGTGGTATACCCCACAGACTCTGCCTATGCGCTGGGCTGCCAAATTGGCGATAAAAATGCTCTGGACCGTATCCGGCGTATTCGGAGTCTTGATGCCCGTCACAATTTTACGCTGGTGTGTCGCGATTTATCGGAAATTGCCGCCTACGCGAAGGTCGACAATACGGCCTACCGGCTGCTCAAACAGGCCACACCCGGTGCTTATACTTTTATTCTGAAGGCAACATCCGAGGTGCCCAAGCGTCTGATGCACCCCAAGCGCAAGACCGTCGGACTAAGAGTGCCGGACAACGCGATTGCTCAGGCGTTGCTTGAGGGCCTGGGTGAGCCGATGATGAGTGTGACCCTGATCATGCCCGGGGATGAATATCCTCTTATAGACCCTTACGATATCCGTCAAACCCTCGAGCATAGTGTCGATTTGGTCATCGACGGCGGCTACTGTGGTATGGAGCCAACTACCGTGGTGGATTTGGCCGATGATTCCCCGCTTATTTTACGCTCCGGAAAGGGCGATATAACGCCATTTAGTAATTAGTCAGGTATACTGGCGCCACTACCCCACCAGGCATATCTGTGTCAGTAACCGACCTAGAATCTCAAACTGAACAAGCCGCAGCAGAATCTGACGCTGCAGCTGCGCCCAGCGCTGACGTCGCAGTTCAGCCTGTTGCAAGTGCAAGGTCGATAAGTGCCGCATCTGACCGTTTTCCTCAGCAAGGCGAGATGCCCTTTGCGGTGGTAATGGGGCAGGCCGTTACGCAGTTGCCAAAAGATTTGTACATACCACCGCAGGCGCTCGAAGTCTTTCTTGAAGCGTTTGAGGGGCCACTGGATTTGCTCCTGTATCTGATCCGCCGACAGAATCTGGACATACTGGAAATTGACGTTTCAGAAATCACCAAACAGTATATGCAATATGTTGAGCTGATGGATGCGTCCAAATTTGAGTTAGCGGCGGAATATTTGTTGATGGCGGCGATGCTGGCTGAGATTAAATCGCGCATGTTGTTGCCTCGGTCAGTCGATATCGAAGATGAAGAGGAAGATCCTCGGGCTCAGTTGATACGCCGCCTACAAGAGTATGAGCGTTTTAAAAAGGCCGCCGAAGATATCGAGGAAATGCCTCGGATCGAGCGCGATACCTGGGTTGCGAGCGCCAATCCGCCAGATCTAAATCGAACCCGGGCCGACCCGGATGTCGATATGCGGGAGGTGCTGCTGGCGCTGAGCGAAGTGCTGCGCAGGGCAGACATGTTCGAAAGCCATCATATCTCTCGCGAAACGCTCTCAACACGGGAGCGCATGTCACAGGTGTTGGAGCGGTTATCGGGCCAACAATTTGTGCCCTTTGTTTCATTGTTTACAGCCGGAGAAGGTCGTCTGGGGGTGGTGGTCACCTTTCTGGCTATTATGGAACTGATCAAAGAATCCCTGGTGGAAATCGTGCAAACAGAAAACTTCGGCCCAATTCACGTCAAAGCAAGGTCAGAATAAAATGTCGGAAACTGGACTGGTTCAGATCATAGAGGGCTCCATAATGGCGGCGGATAAGCCGCTTAGCGTCGCCCAACTCGGTGATTTATTCGAAGAGTACGAGCGCCCGGACAAAACAGATATTCTTGAAGCGCTCACCGACGTTGCGCAGCGCTGCGAAGATCGTGGCTTTGAACTGGTCGAAGTGGCCAGTGGTTTTCGTTTTCAGGTGCGCCAGAGCCTCAGCACCTGGGTGGCTCGATTGTGGCACGAGCGGCCCCAGAAGTATTCTCGCGCGCTTCTGGAAACTCTATCTTTGATTGCCTACCGTCAACCTATTACACGCGGCGAGATTGAAGAGATCCGCGGTGTTGCGGTGAGTTCCAACATTATTAAAACCATGCATGAGCGCGAGTGGATTCGCGTTGTTGGTCACCGCGACGTTCCTGGCCGACCTGCCATGTATGCGACAACGCGGCAGTTTCTGGATTACTTCAGCTTGAAAAGCCTGGATCAGTTGCCTGCGCTTGCCGAGATAAGAGACCTTGAAACCCTAAATGCCGAGCTGGGCTTTGGCGAGCCGTTGCCTGAGTCGTTGGCTAAAGAATTGGCTGAGGCTGAAGGCCCAGAGCTAACAGTAGTGGGTGGGACAGATCATGTTCGCTCTGAAGAGCCTGCTGATGCATTGGATGCCGATGCAGAGCCGGAAGCTCAGATCGATTTCGAGGCTGAAGAGGTCGCTACTTTAAACAATCCCGATGAGCAAATTTCCGCTGAAGCTGAGGTTGATGCTGAGCCGGCGGCCTCAGACACGTCGGACGATACTGTCGATGGAATGAGCTCAGATATTGAATCAGAGTCTCGCTCCTAATTATGGCTAAAAAACCCAATACACCGCCACCAGCAAAGCCTGAAGTGGGCGAAGAAGTAGATTCCGCTCCCGAAGTGAGCGGAGAAAAACTGCAAAAAGTACTGGCGCGCGCTGGATTTGGTTCTCGCCGAGAGATGGAGCGCTGGATTCAGGATCGGAGAATTACCGTGGACGGCCGGGCCGCTTCCCTCGGTGATCGCGTAGACGGCGCTGCTCGTATTACGGTAGACGGGCGGCCCCTCAAAGCGGCTCCCGCAGAAGAAACACGCTGTATTTTGTATCACAAGCCCATCGGCGAAGTGTGCACTCGCAAGGACCCTCAGGGGCGCAAAACCGTTTTTGAACATCTACCAAAATTGCAGTCTGGCCGCTGGATCTCTATCGGGCGGCTCGACTACAACACCTCTGGTTTGCTGCTTTTTACCACTGATGGCGATCTCGCCAATGCGCTGATGCATCCGTCTTCCAATATCGAGCGGGAATATATGGTTCGCGTTATGGGCGAAGTTCAACCCGAAATGCTTCAACGTATGATGGAAGGTGTGATGCTAGAAGATGGCGTCGCTAGGTTTGCCGACGTTCAGGATGGCGGCGGAGAGGGCATTAACCGCTGGTTTTATGTGGTGTTGATGGAAGGGCGAAATCGCGAGGTGCGTCGGCTGTGGGAGTCACAGGGTCTTACGGTTTCACGCCTTAAGCGGGTACGGTACGGGGAAGTGTTCATACCCTCGAGAGTCAAACAAGGTCAATGGAATGAGCTGGAGCGCAAGGAAATAAAAGGCCTTTATCGGATGGCTGGAATGGGTGTTAAGGAAGTTAAGCGCGGTACGATTAAAGAGCGTCAAGAAATGGAGCGCCAATTTGGGAAGCGCCACGGGCGTGGACTGGCCCGCAAGAAAGGCAAGTTTTAGCGATCGCTGCGTAGTTATTCGAAGCGCTACTGAGCGTCGAAGGTTTGACCCGTTACCCCAACGCTGTCTTCGCTCATTAAATACAAATAAGTATCCATAATCTCTTCGGCTGCAGTCACCTCTGATGGACTCTCCCCTGGATAGGCCGTTCGGCGCATTGCTGTTCTCGTGGCCCCGGGATTTAGACTGTTAACACGCACTGCTGACGTGTTTTCAAGTTCGGCTGCTAGCACCTGCATCAGCCCTTCAGTGGCAAATTTAGAAGCCGCGTAGGCACCCCAAAACGCTTTTCCGACTCTGCCGACGCTCGAAGTCGTAAATACGATGGAGCTTGCAGGCGCGGCTTTGAGTAAGGGTAACAAGTGGTGGCTTAACAAAAAGTGGGAGTTGACGTTAACCTGCATGACGTCACACCACACTTCAAAGCTCGCATTTTCGATGGGCTTGAGGTCGCCAAGAATACTGGCGTTGTGAAGTAGCCCATCCAGATGTGGAAACTCGCTGGCTACCGATTCGGCACAAGCGCTGCCGTCTGCGCTGCCAGCAGTTGCCAAATCCAAAACTGAGATCGCCGGTTCCGGGCCGCCCGCAGCAAGAATTTCGTCGTAGACGGCTTCGAGTTTTTCTACTGTGCGCCCCAGCAGTATTACGCTGGCGCCGTGCCCGGCATAGTGCAGCGCCGCTGTGCGACCTATGCCGTCTCCAGCACCTGTTACCATAATAATTTTGCCACGCAGCACATTGTCTTTAGTTTGGTAGCTGCTTGGAATTTTTGAGATTTGCATGTGGAAGAATCCGGCTTGAGGATCAAAGATTAAGGCAGTATGAGGCCGATTAGGTCGCTACTGTTATTCGCGATGACGTCGGCGTTCCAGGTAGCGGGGTCATCGTGTGCCTCGATGTAGCCATAGGCGGCAGCGATCGTATAAATTCCCGCGCTGCGGCCCGCTTCGATGTCTCTGATGTGGTCGCCCACGTAGATCGCTTCATAGGGTGCACAGTTGAGCTGTTTGCAGTTCAGATAAAGCGGCTCGGGGTGGGGTTTGCGATTGCTGACATCATCTGGGCAAACTAGGCTGCCCATTGCTGGTGTTATCGACATTTGTTCAAGCAGCGGCTGGGCGTAGGCTCGGGGCTTGTTGGTCGATATTCCCCAGCTTATTCCGCGGTCTTGCAGCGCCTCTAATAACGCCTGGATACCAGGGTAAAGAGCGGCGGAACTGCCAAGCACTGTGCTATAGACTTCCAGCAAGCGCAGCCTCTTAGTTTCGAACTGGGGGTCAGTTTCTTCAAGGTCCAGGGCAAGCCGTACCAGTGCTTTTGCTCCGTTTGATACCTTGGAGCGGATTACGTCTTCGTCCATGGGTTCCCGGTCGTGTTCTGCGCGAAGCTGCTGTACCACGACAACAAATTCATCTGCTGTATCAATCAGCGTCCCGTCCAGGTCAAATATTACAGCCTTCAAATTCCCAGGCAGCTTGCTCACTCAGGTTTGCTCGCGCGGATCATATAGTTGACGGAGACGTCCTTCGCATCGAGCCAGTAATTCTTTGTGATCGGGTTGTAGAGCAGTCCGGTCATGTTCTCCATGATCAATCCTGCATCGCGCAGCCAGCCAGCCAACTCTGAGGGCTTGATGAAGCGCGCATACTCGTGAGTGCCAGCAGGCAAAAGTTGCAGTAAATGCTCTGCTCCCACAATAGCGAAGGCGAAGGCTTTCGCATTGCGGTTAATGGTTGAGAAGTAGAGGCTGCCGCCGGGTTTTGTCATGTCCGCGCATGCCGCAATTACCGAACCCGGATCGGGGACGTGTTCCAGCATCTCGAGGCAGCAGACGATATCGTAGTGTTCGGGTTGATCCTGTGCCATTTGTTCAGCGGTGCATTGGCGATAGTCGACCTCTACACCGGATTCCAGTTTGTGGATGTTGGCTACGGTCAGCGGTGCTTCGCCCATATCAATCCCGGTGACATGAGCGCCGCGTTGGGCCATGGACTCTGCCAGAATACCTCCGCCGCAGCCCACATCGATTAGCCTCTTGCCGGCGACTGCGGAGTATTGGTCGATGAAGTTAGCCCTAAGTGGATTGATATCATGCAGCGGTTTGAATTCGCTGCCCCGATCCCACCAGCGGGAGGCAAGTGCTTCAAATTTGGCGATTTCCTGGGGGTCTACATTGCTGCTCTTGTTCATAATTGCTTACTTTGTTGTGTTGCTTTGCAGGCGTTGCTGCCAATTACTGACTCGCTTCGCCAGTGATTCAATGTCAATCTGAGTGAGTGATCGGTCTTCCATGACCATTTGGCCGTCGATCCAGCTGTGGGTGACCTGGCTGCCATTGCAGGCATATACCAGTTGGGACAGTGGATTGTGCAGCGGTTGTGTTTCGGGTCCGCTGAGATCTACCGCGATTAGGTCGGCCGCTTTGCCGACTTCGATGCTACCCACTTTATCTTCGATGCCCAGCGCTCTAGCGCCTCGAATCGTGGCCATCTTAAGCGCCTCCAAAGCCGGTAGCGCTGTAGCGTCGGCGCTGTGTAGTTTGGCCAGTAGTGCGGCATTGTGCATTTCGGTGAACATGTTAAGGCTGTTGTTACTCGCCGCGCCGTCGGTTCCAAGCGCCACATTTACGCCGCGCTCGAGTAGTTTGTTGACAGGGCAGGCGCCAGAGGCCAGTTTCATATTGGACCGCGGACAGTGAATGACATGGGATCCCGTTTCGGCGAGCAAATCGATATCCTGCTCGCCGAGGTCCGTCATGTGAACACATTGAGTTTTAGGGCCGAGCAAGCCTAATCGATTGAGAGTATCCAGGGGGCGCTCACCGTGTTCTTCGAAAGCCTGTAACACCTCACCGCTGGTTTCGTGGAGGTGAATATGTACCGCCAAATCCAACTCATTTGCTAAAGTGGCAATTTTCGCAAGTGTCGGCTCCGAGACGGTATAGGGCGCGTGCGGGCCGAATACAATGGATACCAGATCGCTGTGTCTAAACTGTCGCAGCAGCTTGATCCCTTTACTGATGTATTCATCGGCATCGTTTGCCCATACCGTGGGAAAATCGAAAATCGGAAAACTTATCTGGCAGCGCATGCCGAGTGTTTGCGCAATTGCCGCGGTCACATCGGGAAAGAAATACATGTCGCTAAAGCTCGTGGTGCCGCTGCGGATCATTTCAGCGATGGCCAGCTCGACCCCATCGGCGACAAACTCCTCGCTGACGTGTTCCGCCTCAGCAGGCCAAATATGTTCCTCTAACCAGCGCATGAGGGGCTGGTCATCCGAGTATCCTCGCAACAGGCTCATGGCAGCGTGGCCGTGGCAATTGATCAGTCCTGGCATTACCGCGTGGCCTGGAAGGTGAAGTACGTTATTGGCGGAAATTTTCTCGGCTTCTGCGCGCGGCAGTATTGCGCCTATTTGAGAGCCCGATATCGCTACGCTGTGCTCGGAAATTGGCGCAGAGTCGCCCGTCATGGGTATGACCCACCCCGGGTGTATCACAGTATCTGCGGACGTGATTTTGCCCTGCATGCTATCTACTATCCTTTGTGAAAATAAGTGTGCAGCGACTCGAAAAAGCTTGAGGAATGCGCTGCATTGGGAACCATTTTGCCACCAGCGCCGAAGTATAACCGCAAAACTGTATTGGACGCCTGCGCTGGTGACAATTGTCGTCGAAAATCGGCAAAAACATAGCGATCGAGTACCGAAATCCGTATAATGTCGGCGTTAATCCCCAGGGGTGCCAGGCATTGTGCAGTGATGTATCGAGCACCCTTAAAATTAGGGCTAAAAGTGCAAAATAATGCCCTATCTCAGTATGTGAAGGAAGCCGTAGTACATGGGTGAAATAGCCAAAGAAATTGTCCCCGTTAATATCGAAGATGAGCTAAAAAAATCCTACTTAGATTACGCGATGAGCGTGATTGTGGGGCGCGCTCTCCCGGACGTACGAGATGGTTTAAAGCCAGTGCATCGGCGCATTCTGTTCGCCATGAATGAGCTCAACAACGACTGGAACAAGGGCTATAAGAAATCTGCCCGGGTGGTCGGTGATGTGATTGGTAAGTACCACCCGCACGGTGATTCTGCAGTCTATGAAGCCATTGTTCGTATGGCGCAGCCGTTTTCACTGCGCTACATGCTTGTGGAAGGCCAGGGCAACTTCGGTTCCGTAGACGGGGATTCCGCCGCCGCCATGCGCTACACCGAAATACGCATGCGTAAGATTGCTCACGATATCCTCGCGGACCTGGACAAGGAAACAGTGGACTTCGTAGACAACTACGACGGCACTGAGCGTATTCCTGTCGTTATGCCGACCAGAGTGCCGAACTTATTGATCAACGGTTCCTCCGGTATCGCTGTGGGTATGGCGACTAACATACCCCCTCACAATCTCACGGAGGTCGTGAGTGGATGTTTGGCTTTCATAGACAATCCGGACATCACCATAGATGAATTAATGGAGCACATCCCCGGGCCAGATTTTCCCACTGGTGCCACTATTAACGGTCGCGCCGGGATTATTCAGGCCTATCGCACCGGGCGCGGTCGTATCTATGTTCGCGCTAAAGCAGAAGTTATTCACGATGAGAAAAGGGGTAAGGATATAATTCTCGTCCACGAAATCCCCTATCAGCTGAACAAGGCGAGACTGATAGAGCGTATCGCTGAACTGGTTAAAGAAAAGAAAATAGAAGGTATTACCGAGCTCAGAGATGAATCCGATAAGGACGGAATGCGGATTGTTATTGAGTTACGTCGAGGTGAAATAGGCGATGTCGTGCTCAATAACCTGTACTCCCAGACGCAGCTGCAGTCGGTATTCGGCATTAATATGGTTGCTCTGGTAGATGGGCAACCCAAGATACTAAACCTTAAAGATTTTATTCACGCCTTTATTCGTCATCGGCGGGAGGTGGTTACCCGCCGTACTGTTTACCTGCTTAAAAAGGCCAGAGAGAGAGGCCATATTCTCGAAGGTTTGGCCATTGCGCTGGCGAACATAGACCCGATTATCGCTCTGATTAAGGCCTCCCCAAGCTCCGCTGAAGCACGTGAAAAATTGCTGGCGCAGTCCTGGAATCCCGGCGAAGTTACCGGCATGCTGGAGCGCGCCGGTAACGATGCCTCGCGCCCGGACGAACTCGATGCGCATTACGGCCTCCGGGATGGGCAGTACTATCTGTCCCCTGTGCAAGCTCAGGCCATTCTCGATTTGCGTTTGCACCGTCTGACCGGTTTGGAACACGAGAAACTTATCCACGAATATCAGGAGAGGCTGTTGGAAATAGCTGATTACCTGGATATTTTGGGTGATTCTGAGCGCCTTAAACAGGTCATTCGAGATGAGCTTCGTGAAGTGGTCGAGAACTACGGTGACGAGCGCAGAACGGTTATTAGCGCCTCTCAGCACGATCTTACCGTTGAAGACCTGATCACAGAAGAAGATCGCGTTGTAACGATTTCTCATGGCGGCTATGCCAAAACTCAGCCTCTGTCCGACTACCAGGCCCAGCGCCGCGGTGGCACTGGGCGCTCTGCCACTGCTGTTAAGGATGAAGATTTTGTAGAGCATTTGCTCATTGCGAGTACCCACGCGACGATTTTGTGTTTTACCAACGTGGGTAAGGTTTACTGGCTCAAGGTATTCCATATTCCCCTGGCGAGCCGAAACTCGAGAGGGCGGCCGATGGTCAATCTCTTGCCTCTGGATAAAGATGAGCGAGTCACGTCGATTCTGCCGGTTGAAGACTATACGCAAGGGCACTTCATCTTCATGGCGACTGAAAACGGCACGGTTAAGAAGACCGAACTGACGAATTTTGCCAGACAGCGAAGTGTGGGTTTGCGAGCTATTGAATTGGACGAAGGTGATGTTCTAGTAGGCACTGCTGTTACCACTGGCGATTGTGATGTCATGCTGTTCAGTACGGAAGGTAAAGTCGTTCGCTTCAAAGAAGGTGATGTGCGTGCAATGGGGCGTACAGCGCGCGGAGTTCGTGGTATTCGTTTGGGCGAAGGTCATCGAATGATCTCTTTGATGGTTCCTCAAGAGGGCGGCAATGTTCTGACCGCCAGCTCAAACGGCTATGGCAAGCGTACTCCTGTCACTGAGTTTCCGACCAAGGGTCGTGGCAATAAAGGTTTGATCGCAATGTCTACCAGTACCAGAAATGGCGATTTGGTCGGCGCTGTGCAGGTGTTTGAAGGCGATGAGCTGATGCTGATTTCCAATCAGGGCACCATGGTGAGAACCCGGGCCGACGAGATTTCTCAGCTGGGCAGAAATACCCAGGGCGTTAGAGTGATCCGTACCAAAGAAGGTGAGTTTCTGGTGGGCGTTGAGCGCATTGATGAGCCCGTTCCAGAAGTGGTTTTTGAAGGCGAAGAGGGCGAAGGTGTCGTGGTTGAAGTGTTGCCCGAGACTCCTGAAACCGATTCTGCGGAGCCGGATGTTGACGGAGACAGTTCCGCCGGCGACGATTCCAGCGACGACGGGCCCGAATAAACCACACACCACCTGAAAATTTTTAAGGAAAAGATAGATGAGCCGTAGTTACAATTTTTGCGCCGGACCTGCCGCATTGCCCGAGTCCGTTTTAGAGATCGCTCGAGACGACATGCTCAACTGGCACGGCACGGGTCTCTCCCTGATGGAGATGAGCCACCGCAGCCCTGAAGTGGTTGGCGTGGCGCATCATGCAGAGAAAACTTTGAGAGATCTCCTGGGTATCCCGGATGATTACGCAGTGTTGTTCTTGCAAGGCGGTGCCAGCACTCAGTTTTCTGCGGTACCTCTGAACCTGTTAGGTGAAAAGACCACAGCTGACTATGTCAATACAGGCCAGTGGTCGAAAAAAGCAATTGCAGAGGCAAAGCGTTATGCGTCTGTGAATGTTGCAGCTTCCTCGGAGGATACAAAGTTCTCAACAATTCCAGCATTTGATTCCTGGGACCTCGATAGGAACGCCGCATATCTGCACTACACACCCAATGAAACCATTGGCGGTGTGGAGTTTTTATGGACGCCGGATGCGGATGTGCCCCTTGTAGCTGATATGTCATCAACCCTATTGTCTCGCCAAATCGAAGTGTCTGACTTTGGAATGATTTATGCCGGCGCGCAGAAGAATATAGGGCCAGCAGGTCTGACGTTAGCCATTGTGCGTCGAGACCTTCTGGGGCGGGCATCGGCAATGTGCCCCGCCATGCTCAACTGGCAGGTGGCGGATGATAATGAATCGATGTACAACACGCCGCCTACCTTTGCACTTTACCTTGCAGCGCTAGTGTTTGACTGGCTCAAAGATCAGGGGGGCCTCGAAGCCATTGAGGTTATCAATCGTCGCAAAGCAGAAAAATTATACGGTGCTATTGATGGCAGCTCTTTCTATGCCAACCCGGTTGAAATTTCGAGTCGATCTCTTATGAATGTTCCGTTTACGTTGGCAGTTGAGGATCTCGATAAGACTTTCCTGGCCGAGTCTGAAGCCGCAGGGTTTTTGAACCTGAAAGGACATCGCTCTGTCGGAGGTATGCGCGCCAGCATTTACAATGCGGTTAGCGAGACTGCGGTCGACGCGCTGATCGGGTTCATGCAAGAATTCGAAACCAAATACGGTTGAGCACTGGATAGGGTGATCATGGCCGATACTAGAAATCTGGACCAAGTTCGAGCTGATATAGATGCGATAGATCAGGAGATACACGCCCTGGTCAACCGCAGAGCTACCTGCGCTCAGCGCGTAGCCGAGATAAAAATGGCTGAGGTGCAAGAGGCAAGAGAGCGGGGCGAACCGGACGCTGAGGTTGTGTTTTACCGTCCCGAACGAGAAGCACAGGTATTAACCAGCATCATGGAGCGCAATCCAGGCCCTCTAGCCGATGAAACAGTGGCCCATATTTTCCGTGAGATTATGTCTGCTTGTCTCGCCCTTGAGAAACCGATGCAAATTGCCTACCTGGGCCCGGAAGGTACGTTTACTCAGGCGGCAGCCCTCAAACATTTTGGCCACGCGGCAATATGCATGCCTCAGGCCACTATCGACACGGTTTTTAGCCAGGTTGAGTCGGGGCGGTGTAACTATGGGGTAGTGCCCGTGGAAAACTCGACTGAGGGCATGGTTAGCCACACCTTGGATAACTTCATGGATTCCGCCCTGAAAATATCGGGCGAGGTGGAGATGCGCATTGGTCATCACCTGCTAGCCGGGGCCGGCACTACTGAGGAAAACATTGTGCGCATTTGTGCTCATCAGCAGGCACTTGCTCAGTGTAGAAGCTGGTTGGATAAACACTGGCCTCACGTCGAAAAGCTCGCAGTTAGCAGCAATGGGGAGGCTGCGCGCTTGGCATCCCAGGAGCCTGGTACCGTCGCGGTTGCCGGTGACATGGCCGCAGAGCTTTATGGTTTGACAAAACTGGCCGAGCATATTGAAGACTACACCGATAACACAACGCGGTTTTTGATCATTGGCCGTGAGGAAGTTCCGCCCAGCGGGAAAGACAAGACTTCGATTATTGTATCCAGTCGCAATAAACCCGGCGCGCTATTTACGCTGTTGGATCCGTTTCGACGTGAGGGTATCAGTCTGACCCGGATAGATACCCGCCCGTCAAGAACGGAAAAATGGGCCTACGTGTTTTTCATCGAGTTTGAAGGCCATATTCAGGATAAGAAAATTGCCGCCATCATGACTGATCTCGAAGAACAGTCGATATTGTTTAAACCGCTGGGTTCCTATCCCCGCGAAGTTCTCTAACACTGTACTGCGTGGTATTCGTATAAACTCGATGAAATATTCTTCACAGAATGTCGTTATAGTCGGCCTTGGTTTGATCGGCGGTTCACTGGCTAGAGCGCTGCGCAAAAGTGGTTTTAGTCAGCGTTTTATTGGTTATGGTCACCGTGAGCCTTCACTGCAGCTGGGTGTGGAGTTGGGGGTTATTGACGAATACACGCTCGATCTTGATACGGCAATTGAGTTGGCAGATATTTTGGTGATTGCCACGCCTACCCTGGTCGCCTCGACTTTGTTGGAGCAAATACTGCCCAGGCTTGCAGGTAGAGACAAGACGCCGGTGATTACAGATGTGGCGAGCGTCAAGGGTAGTTTACTGCGTACGGCCGTATCGGTTTGCGGTGCGCTGCCGGCCAAATTGGTGCTTGCACATCCAATAGCTGGTTCCGAGCGCAGTGGTGTTGGTGCTTCGAGCGAAGATTTGTTTGTAGATCATCGGGTGATTTTGACGCCAGAAGAGGGCAATGATGCTGCTGCGGTAGAGCTTGTCCGCCAAATGTGGGAGAGCACCGGTGCTGAGGTTATCGATATGACAGTCGATCATCACGACGCCGTTTTGGCAGCTACCAGCCATCTTCCACATGTCTTAGCCTATGCTTTAGTTGACGCTTTGGCGCAGAGCGAGGAGACACAAGAAATTTTTCGCTACGCTGCGGGCGGCTTCAGGGATTTTACGCGCATAGCATCCAGCGATCCGGTTATGTGGAGGGATATAGCCCTGGCAAACCAGAGTGCACTGCTGGAAGCCATCGATTTGTTCAGCGGTAAGCTGGGTCAACTGCGTGAAGACGTCGCCCAGGGGCGCTCAGAACAATTGCTCGATACCTTTACCCGCGCCAAGGCGGCGCGAGATGAGTTTGCAGATGCATTGGCTACGCGTGGCGAATCTTCATCCTGAGAACATAACGATAGAGCACTAAGATAGAGTACAACTATGAAATTTACGGTAATGCCGGGGGGTTCGATCACCGGCGAAGCTCGAGTTCCAGGCGACAAGTCCATTTCCCACCGTGCAATTATGCTTGGGGCTTTGGCGCGAGGCACCACACATATTAGCGGATTTCTGGAAGGCGACGATGCGCTTGCCACCGTCGCTGCATTTCGTGCCATGGGGGTGAAGGTCGAAGGGCCCAGCCACGCAGAGGTGACAGTCCACGGTGTTGGTCTCAACGGTTTGAGTGCGCCTGCCGATGCGCTCGATCTTGGAAATGCCGGAACCAGTATTCGATTGCTCGCCGGGTTGATGGCGGGCCAGACTTTTAATTGTGTGTTAACCGGGGATGAGTCTCTATGCGGGCGCCCGATGGGCAGAGTCATGGACCCATTGACGGCTATGGGCGCGGTTTTATCCAGTGCCGGCGGCGGTCGCCCGCCGCTCTCAGTGACCGGCGGTCAAGCCTTGAA
>JBLGAR010000029.1:0-40016 GCA_047612385.1 Cryomorphaceae bacterium
GCTTCACACAAATAGCCCTGATACCTATCGCTTACACTAAAGGAACTGATTTCAAAATAGCACCTCGAAAACCCCTGGAAGGGATTCTGCATAACAACCAGTGGTAAGGTGCCGGGTGCGAACATATCCTCCAGGTAACTTGCCACGGAATCCTGAGTAAAATTGAATTCTGAGGAAGGATCGCCAACTTGTGCTACATACCAAATCCCGCCGCCTAACCACAAAAGCGTAACAACAATCCCAAATAGAATTCGCCAATCTCGCGCGGCAATAGAGTCAAATACCTCGCGTACATTTGTCATTGCTGCAAACCTGAATAACAGTCTAGATCAAGTGGTGCTACCCCTAGTTAGCTGAGCCAGCCTTAAGGCTTTGTAATTTTTGATCATCTAAAAAACAGGCGTGGACTCCGTAGGGCACGCGCTGGGGCAGGTGTAACCTGGCTAGCTCTGTCATAGTCGACGCATCGATAATGATCATTGCCGCTCCCTCATCAGACATGAGAATATCAACGAGGTAGCCATCATCCTCAGCCTGAGGGTCGGGCTTTGGAACATACAGCGCTTCCCCTCCAAGATAATCGCCGTAGTCGAAGTATTCCAACTCGCATTGTTTCTGCAAGTCATACTTCAAGACACCTTTGCCCATAATACCCCCGCTGCGCTCCTCATCCAGCAGGTAAGCGTAGCGCGTCGGTTTGCCAAGATAGGCAGTATTGAAACTGGGTCGCTCATAGAAATGATCCATCAAGGCGCGCTGCTCGGTAACCTGACCCGTATCGAGATTGAGTCGAAACACATGCAACTTGGCGTGGGGCTCCAAAGGCGTATGAATGGGTACGGTAGAGGGATAGGAGGGATAAACCGGTGAAAACAAGACAATATCGGTGCCGCCATCTTCGCGAGTTTCTTCCCAGCCGTTTATGGTATGCCAAATATGCCCAGGGAGGTCAGTGGTGAACCAGGTGACAGGATCTCCCTCTTTGTGATTCCGACTGATCACCCCAAAGCGCATCTTATGCTCGGCATCGAAATAGAAGGGGCTGCGGTAATCGGACGTCATGTTTTTGCTGTCAAATCGCAGCGATAGATCTGGCAGCACTGCATAGTTTTTGGTGAGAAAGTAATCGTGCAAAAAAGCCAGCGCCGGTTTCTCTTCTGACAGCAGACTACTACGCGCCAGTTCACCCTCATGCAATACGTTGTAGTGAAGTTTCCCGCTCATCAGGTCTGTGCTGAAAGTGTGCCAATCTCCAGAGACGGGATCAATCTTGGGGTGTGCGGTAAACGGGGTCGATAACTTACCGGAAAAATCGTCCCACTGACCTTCACCGGACAATTGCAGACGGCCTTCGTGATCGTCAATGTTCAGTGAAAAGGGGTAACCCGTCTCCTGCAAACAATAGAGCTTGCCATGGTGATACCCAATGGCCGTGGTCGCGGAGCTGTTTTCCAGGGTCTCCAGTTTCGGGACTACCCCAAAACGTTTTTTCAGTAGATCTAGAATAATTTTAAACAGGCCGGGTTTGCCGCCGCCCGCCAGGTCACCAAACTCTGGGTAGACCTCTCGGCCCCGTTCTTTTTCAATGTGAAAGCGTGGAGTTCGTACATAGGTATTTGAATAGGTGGCCACGCCTTCTTTTACCTGGATCTGATGCAACATGCCCGCACCATTGAACATGTGCATGCGGCTTTTTAGTTCCTTGAACTGGGTATTGGTGCCATTTCGAAGATACACTCCGCTAAAATCCTCCGGAATCGCACCTTCAACCCTTATTGCTGCGTGAGATAGCTCCGTATGCACTGGCGCGAACCCTGAACCAGAGTAGGGGCTACTGCTATTGTATTGCTCAATGTTCTGCGCCTTCTCAACCCTGCGATCTGCGAAGGCAAGTAGTGGACGCGGCGCAATAAAAAGTAGCACAATAAGAACAAGAGGCAGACCAAGCAACACTAAAAGTACTGTGGATAAAACTGATAACATATTCAGACCTATACCCTAGAATGCGTCTAGAGGTTCGCTAATTATTATTACAAAATGAAACCATAAAGAACTTTTACAGTGTATTAACACTGACATTATTTTGTTTGGATATCCAGCGTTGCAAGCACTCAGCCGAACATTTTATACGATGCGCAATCCAATATGAGACTGGGTATCGAAGGAAAGAACATCTCGCTCACAAGCGACAGCACACTAACCGCGCACACGAGGAAGAATCATGGGAATAGAATCAAAAAGTATTGACTACAACGAAGGGGAAACACTCTGCAAGGGCGAATATTTTGCCCCCGACAGCGCCGATGGTAAACTGCCAGTGGTTCTGATCTGCTATGCGTGGGACGGCCTGATTGATGAGGTCCGCGACAAGGCTCGCAAACTGGCAGAAGCAGGCTACATTGCGTTTGCCATCGATGTGTATGGCGGCGGAAAAACCTTCACCGATATCACCACCGAACTCGATGAGGCTCTGGGCCCCTATATGGCAGATCGAGGATTGCTCTTGCGCCGGATGGAAGCGGGGCTGGCCGCAGCAAAAACTATCCCCAATGCCGATGAATCACGCATCGCGTCAATGGGTTATTGCTTCGGGGGAATGTGTGTCCTGGATCTCGCTCGCTCTGGATCGAAGGAACTTAAGGCGGCGGTGTCTTTTCATGGCGCTCTCGCACCCAACGGCTTGGATGCTCCTGAATCATTAGACACCAAATTATTGGTTTTACACGGTCACGACGACCCAATGATTCCACCGGAACACGTCGCCGCTTTCATGGCGGAAATGACCGAGAGGAAAGCCGACTGGCAATTTGTGTCCTACAGCGGCACTGTTCATGCGTTTACCCGCCCCGACGCCAACATGCCCGAGATAGGCGCTATGTACAATGCATCGACTGATCGACGCTCCTGGCAGGCTATGCTCAATTTCTTTGCCGAAGTGCTATGACCCCTCAAACAATACCGCCCCTAGCTGAGATACAGGCACTTGCCGGTCACCGTTTTCCGGGCGGGAGTTACACGGTAGAGCACTGGGAAAACTTTCTGTTAACCGATTGCACCGGGGCTGAATTGCTTGCCGACGGCATGGTTCACCCCGTTGCTCTGTTCCATGTCCCTATCACCGGCTGCGGTACGAGCATCGCCGAGATGTTCGCTCTGGGTCAGGCAGAATCTGATCTATCTATTATTCCAGCAAGCTATGATTGGGAAATATTTGGACCGCTGATTGAAAATATCAACTACTCGATAAGCGGCCGAATCAATAGCGCAGACCGCTTAAGCGATGATGCTGGAAACATCTACGATCGTATTCAATTTTGTTTTGAGGTCTACAATCCAGACAAAACGCTCGTGGCTCGATCGACCATAACCTGGCACTACACAAGGAATACCCTATGAATTATCAGGTGGGCGACTCCATTCCCGAGTGGATAATGCAAAGTGTTAGCGCTGAGAAAATGAAAACCATGGCAGCGGTATTGCGCGACCCCAACCCACTGCACTGGGATCGAGAGGCCGTAAACGCTATACCGTTAAACCTCGGCAGGCGGACAATTAATCAGGGCCCCTTAGGCTTGAGCTATATTGTCAACATGCTCCATGCCTGGATGGGGCCGCGCTCACTGCGCAGGCTAGTGATGCGCTTTCCACAAGTCGTGCTCGACGATGACAAGGTCTTCGCCAAAGGCATCATTACCGCTTTGAACGATGACAACGGCGAGTTGTTGGCCCAGTGCAGGGTATCGCTGGAGCACGAGCTACGCGGCGTTCTACTCGAAGGTGAAGCGACTATTTTACTGCCGCAGTCAGCTACAAGTCGTTGAGAAACGCACTAGCTCGCATTTCGCCATGCGCCGTGAAAGCCTGAGGGAACGCAGTGCGATAAATGCACTTTTGCCAAAGGCCCTTTGGACAGATTCAGAGCATCCAAAATACACAAACTGCTGGTGTGGGTTTCAAAGCTAGTGGTCACCGCTAACAAATAACCCTCACCCTCTGCTGAATCTGCGGACTTGGGCACAAACAGGGCTTCTGAGGTGCTACTTTGACCGAAGGAATAGCGATCGACCTTATCGCTGGCATGATCGTAATGTCCCACCGTGTTGAAGTAACTATCGTTCGACTCCATATTGCTCGCCAATTCACCGTCGGGAGAGGCGTACCAACCGTGACGGTACTCTTTGCCCTGGTAGCGCGGATCGCATTGCGGAAATTCCGATTCAAACTCATCGATGCGCTTAAATTCAACCCGGGGCTTCTCCGCGTTCATATCGATGGTCCAGCGGTTTAGATATGGCTGCGACTTACCCATAGGAGAACCGTCCAATTTGGGAAACAGGGGAGCGTGTTCAAACTGGCTGCAATCAACCGTGATGACGCCATCATTGTCAAAACCGTTCATAAAGTGGAAGGTAAACGCCATGTCCATTTCCAACCATTGGATTTCCTCAGCAGAGGCGGCGTCACGAGGTAACACGCCAATATGCACGCCCTTGTCTGGCTCCCAGGCAAAGGGCGCACCTCCTTCCATGGCACGCTCAAGAGAGCCACTAATCGGAAACACCGGGATAAGAATGTAGTTTTCGGTCACGACAAAATCGTGGATCATTGACGAGTAAGGCGTAGGGATATGAATACTCTGGGTCAAAATGCCTTCTGGGTTCACCTTGTGCAGCATCGCATCCGCCGCGAAAGGGCCCGTCGCCATGTAAGCAAAGAAAATCATTTCCCCTGTGGCGGGATCAATTTTGGGATGGGCAGTCATTGCCGTCTGTAATTTGCCGCGGTAGTTCCAGGTGCCGATCGATTCCAAAGTCACAGGATCTAGCTCATAGGGCTGATGCCCCTCTTCCAGTGCCAGTAATCTGCCTGCGTGCCACACGATGGCAGTATTGGCCAAGCCCTCCTTGTCGACCAGAACAAAGTCACTGTACTCAGGCTCGCAATCGAAGGGGTTCATGGCGTTGATCACTGCCCGCCCCTCCTTGTCTTCGATATTCCACTTAGCGGTTCGCACCCAGCGGTTGTTGTAACTGGCCTGACCCTCTTTGATATGAAATGCATGGACCATGCCATCGCCAGCAAAAAGATGGTATTCGCCGCGCGGGCTAAACCGCTGATTGGGGCCATTGCGGTACAACGTGCCATTGAGATCCAGAGGAATTTCACCCTCTACGACCAGGTTGCTCGCCTGGCACTCCATCTGAATAGGGCCGTAGGGAAAGTTCAGAAAGGGGTTGTCTTTGGGCATTGGCTGGGCCATTGGAGCACCTCGTATCGGTTAATGAGTGGACTAAACATAGCATTGGATTTTTATGTTTACAATAGAAACATTCAATCTCATCTGCTAGTATTGTCCAATATTTGAACAAAAGGCTGGAAAGTGTCCCTACCCAAGACAAGCTATCACCACGGCGATTTGCGCTGCGCCCTGCTGGATGCGGCGCTGGACATTATTTCCGAACACGGCCCGCGGCAACTGACCATCCGCGAGGTCGCACGCAAAGTAGGCGTGTCTCACACGGCTCCCTACCGTCATTTTGCAAACAAAGATGATTTGATAGTCGCTGTGGTCAAGCAAGGCTTTGAGCTGATGCACCAGACCATGCAGGAGGCAAAAGCCGCTGCTGAGCCAGACCCCCTCAGCCAGTTCGCTGCCTCTGGGACGGCATACATAGACTTTGCGCTTGATCACCGCGCCTACTACAGAGTCATGTACAGCGGCGACCTGCTTTCAAGCACCGGGCAGCACACTCTTCAGCACACCACCAGCGAGACGTTCGCCGACGTAGTGAACGACATACGAACCTGCCAAGAGCTGAATATTATTCGCCCGGGAGATCCAACCCTACAAGCATTAACGCTTTTGTCCAGCATCCACGGCTTTGTGACCATGGTGATCGATAACCGCGTTAGCGCGCTGCTGGGAGACCAGTATCCGCTCCAGGAAGTCAGAGATGCCATGCTGGCGGCAATTTTTGAAGGTATTGGGGCAGATATGTCAGATCCATAGAGGGTAGAAAATACAGTCATCACTGTTTGTTTTGAAAATTGGGCTTTGATAACCTCTCCCATAAGCGAGTCAGGATCCGGCCCCAAGATAGTCAATCGGCAGACCTTCACGAAACAGTTGATGGATGCTAAAAGAGCAATAACACAGACATATAACTATAAAAAGGTCCCCATTCATGCGACGAATTTTATCTGTATTGGCAAGATCAATACTCAGCTCGGCACCACTGAGCCTGTGCTTCATCGCCAATCTTAGTGCCCAGCCGGCCGACCCCGACCCCAAACCCAGTCAAGCCAAATCCTTCGCTCTTGAAGAGGTCATTGTCACCGCCAATAGGCACGCGCAAAATTTGCAGGAAGTTGCCATCTCAGTGACGGCGTTCACCGCTGACTTTTTCCAGGACACTGGCGTCACCGACCTGGCGGGATTGGAGCAGTACACGCCCAATCTCAAGATCACGCCAGGTGCTGACTCACGCAGCACATCGATCAGAATCAGGGGCATAGGCTCGGTCGGAAGCAACTCCGGTATCGACCCCAGCGTCGGCATGTTTATCGATGGCGTGTATCAGGGACGCGCCGGAATGAGCATCGGTGATTTGATCGACATAGAGCGAGTGGAAATTCTTCGAGGGCCGCAAGGTACGCTCTACGGCAAAAATACAGCCGCAGGCGCGATCAGTATTATTACCCTAAAACCTGCACCGGAGTTTGAGGCGCAGGCTGAAATTACCTATGCCAACGACAATCGGAAGGAATTTCGCGGCATGGTCAATTTACCGCTGGGTGACTCGGACGATGCGGTCAGGCTAACAGGGTTCTCGGTCAACTCTGATCATCTGTATGACAACACCTTCACTGGGGAAGGGCTCAACGACGCCAACAAATGGGGCGTCAAATCTCGCTTCCTGTTTGATACAGACAGTGCAGGCGAATGGCTTATCACCCTGGACTACAGCAAAGAAGATACCGATTGCTGTGGTTTCGCAGCCATTGATTACGAGGGTTTCTCAACACTGAACTCACCCATCACAAACAACCCGTCTGCCGCCTTTTCAGAGCAGCTGGGGCTCAATGCCCAGGGCACACCTATTTTGCAGTACACAGCCTTTGAAGACAGCGAGGGCTTCTCACCTCCGCCCGCAGATCCTTTCAGCGACGACTATTGGTTTGACGGGGAAATTAGTAACAAGGTGACCGTAGGAGGCGTTGCGCTCGAGTGGAATTATGATTTGGACAACGACGCGACACTGACTCTGATTAACGCCTGGCGTAATTACACCTCAGACAGCACCTACGACGGCGACTTCACTGGATACAACGCAGTGCGTGGCTCAACCGATGTCGAACTGGACCAGTATTCTTCTGAGCTTCGCTACCATGTCAACAGCGGGGACACTTTCGAAACTCAGCTTGGCCTCTACGCGTATTATTCTGAGTTCAACTCGATCGGTACTTTCAATATGCAGGAGCCATTGGTGCGCAATATTGGCATTGCTTTTTTCTACCCGGAAGGTTCACTCAATACTGACGACAACCTCTACACCACGACGAGTATGGCCGCTTTTGGACAGTTCACCTGGAACATCACCGACAAGTTCAGCGCGACCCTGGGCCTGCGCTATACCTATGAGAAAAAGGAACGCGAAGGATCACAAATTACGGAAGGATTAAACCCAGGCTTCCCCGCCATAGATATTCCGCCAGTGGCAGGACCCGATGTTTTCTATGACGACAAACGCAGCGATACAGATGTCTCGCCTTCACTGAATCTGCGCTATTTTATTAACCCTGATCTAATGACCTACGCTAGTGTCAGCAGAGGCTTTAAATCCGGTGGTTTTAACCAAAGGCGCGAAGTCGTTGGCTCTAACGGAGAGTTTGACGAGGAAATTGCGACCAACTATGAACTGGGCTGGAAAGGCAACTGGCTAGATCGTCGTTTACAAATAAATGGTACCTTTTACTTTATAAACTACGACGATTTTCAATCTCAAGGTTTTGATGGGTCCAGTATTAAAGTTACCAATGCCGGTGTATTGCAAAGCTACGGTACTGAAATCGAAATCACTTATCTTCCCACTGAGAATCTTCTCCTGGGGAGCTCTATCGGGTATACCAAGGCAGAATATGACAAGTTCGAAAATGGCCAGTGTACCGTTGAAGAAGCCTTCGAAGAGTTCTACATCGTCAACGGCGCTCAAGGTGGAAGCCCCGGTACCTTTGCCTCGTGTCGAAGAGATCTCGCAGGGAAGCCACTGGACAATGCACCCGAGTGGAACCTGAGTTCCTACGCCCAGTATGACATGGTCATTACAGACTCCCTGGTGGGTATCGCTCGATTGGAACACAGCTATATCGACAGCTACTTCCTGGATTCGGATTTGGACCCAAATCTTGAAAATGACGCTGTAAATCTTGTCAATCTTCGGCTGACCCTGACCACCCCGGAAAACGATTGGGAGGTAGCGATCTGGGGACGCAATTTATTGGGAGAAGAATACTATGCACTGGGGCTCGATATACCCACTCTCGGCGGCTATACGGGCATAGTGGCGCCAGATACGACGTATGGAATAACGGCTAGGCTATACTTCTAGCCGTTATTCCAGACAAGGCTTAAGGACAGTGTGTAAAGACCAAGGTGAAGAAAATAATGGACACCGAAAACATCATCTCGACAGACCGTGATACAGCTCGGATTAGCAGCGCAAAGCGCGATGGCTTTTTTTACCACTGGGGACCCCAAGCATGGATAGACATGTGGATGTCCAACAACATGCTGGTCAAAAAGGCGCATCCTATTGTCAGCCACACTTTCGTGCCCATTTTACGATTGAGCTGCAACGATCGAGATAAACTCGAGCAGGATTATCAAGACATCCGATCGCGCCGGGAGATCATTCGCTTGTTCGAATCGCCCCGGGAAAAGTGGCGCAAGCGCTATGGCAATTTTGTACGAGAAGTCGAGTGGGCGCTGCTAGAGCTTCGCCAGTATTATTCGCAGGAACAGTACGAAGATATCGTCATCGGCACTAGCGTGGCTTTATCCCATGAGACCTCGGCCGATTTTCTCGAAATGATGAACAGCATGTCTGAGAAAAACAAAAAGAAAAAGCCCAAACCAAGGGCCTCCACCAAACCCGGTTGGTTCACCAGCTTGATGTTTGAAGTATTCAATCCCGCCGGCTGGTTGACGGGCCCCGCAAAAATTACCGAGTTTGACCCTGCTAACGGGCGCACAGTAATGGAAATACCCGAGTGCGGCTGGCATATTTGCGCCAAGGCAGACTCCCTCCCCAATCCCAACGCACTGCCAGAAGAAGGCTGCCTGAATATATGTAAAGGCCCCTTTGAAGCACTGTTCAAGGGAGAAGGCGGCGGTCTGAAAATGCAGTTCGAACCGCATTTGCCCGAGACATCCTGCACCGTTACCATGAGCTGGAAGACGGATTGAAAACGTTAGCCGATATTTTCCGTCAAAAAACAACCCGACACACAACACGAGCGTGGTACGCGCTCTTAAACAACCCCAAGAGGAAGAACTATGTCTGTCATCTTAGTGACCGGTAGCAGCACCGGCATCGGCCAGGAAACCGCATTGCATATGTCACGCAATGGCCACACCGTTTATGCCGCCGTACGCAACCCGGATACAGCCGGAGAACTGCGAGATAAAATTGCCGCGGAGAATCTTTCGACGCAAATCATCAAATTGGATCTTGTCGATCCGGCATCGGTTGATGCTGCTGTCAAAACCATCATGGCGGAACATGGCCGCATCGATGCCCTGGTCAACAATGCCGGTATCGGTGCAGGCCAGGCGGTGGAAGAAACACCGCTGGAGGTCGCAAGGGAGATCTTCGAGACAAACTACTTTGGCAACGTCACTGTACTGCGTGCAGTAACCCCTATTATGCGTAAACAAAACTCAGGCAGAATAGTGACAGTTGGGTCTCTCGCCGGTCAGGCCGTAATGGGGTGCCACGCCCACTACTCTGCATCCAAATGGGCTATGGAAGGACTCTGTGAAGCACTGGCCTTTGAAATGGCCGAGTTCAATGTCAAAGTGTCCATCATTGAACCGGGCTGCGTACTCACGCCCATATGGAGCAAAGTAGCGCCCCCCGAAGGCGAGTCGCCCTATGCCAATTCAATGATGAGGCTGGGGAGATTTTTTGGATTTGGGCTAACCCGCCCTCCCGCCATGCCGACCGATGTTGCTCAGGCTATCGCCCATGCTATCGAGTCGGACAAACCGAAATTTCGCTACCCGGTTGGACCGGACGCCATGGAAATTATCGCCGCAAAAAGCAAAATTTCCGACGAGGAGTGGATTGAACTCAATTGCCTCCAGGGTGAGGAATTCTATGACCGCTGGGAGGAGTTTGTGGGGACCGATTACTACCGCGGTGAACTTCCCGCACTATAGGCTCACCACTTTATTGAATATCAGACGATGCGCGTGAGCACCTTGCACTGGTGGCTAGGTGTTCTAAGCGCTTCGAACGCTTCTGGTAATTCGTCAAGATCAACGATGTCGGTAATCATGGGGGAGACATCTATTCGACCCTCCGCCAACATCGCCACACAGGTATCAAAGTCGTCGCGAGTGTAAGCGATCGCAAATTGAATACTAAGCTCTTTGACCAGGCCATAAAACGGCATGATGCTGTCGGGCTGCTCGCACACTCCAACAAGAACCACTTTCCCGCGTTGGCGCGCCATCTCCATACATTGCTGCATCAAGCCTGGCGCTCCAACGCACTCAATAATCACATCGGGTGGACCGCCCGACACAGCAATAAACTGTTCTAGAAGATGCTCTGAACCCTGGCTAAGATCGGGCTGTATGACATGTGTAGCACCCATTTTTTTGGCAAGCGCAGCACGCGTAGCAGCAAGTTCAGTCACCACAACATCCTTGGCCCCAAGAAAGCGGGACCACAAAGCAGCCGTTAGCCCAATTGGACCCGCCCCAATTACCATCACCCTGTCACCGGCTTTGACATCGCCAACTCGGACGGCGTGCAAGCCCACCGCCAACGGCTCTATCAAAGCGGCCTTCTCCATTTCCAGCGCATCCGGCAGCTTTATCGTTTCTCTTGAGCCGGTAGCAACATATTGGGCAAATGCTCCGGGTGAATCTATTCCCTGAGTTTTCTTGGTCTGACACTCAAAGATACGTCCATTGGCGCAGGCTCTGCACTTCCCGCATCCAATCAAAGGAATCGCGCAAACTCGGTCACCTATTTCCCAGCTGCCCACGGCTTCTTTACCCACTTCGACTATTTCTCCGACGTATTCGTGCCCGAGTACCTGATCGCAGCCAACCGTCATCAAACCCTCGCGTGTGGAATGTAAATCGGTGCCACATATGCCGCAATAACTGACTTTTATCACCAGTTCTGATGAATCCGGAGTTGTATCGGGCACCTCCTCGATCACTAAAGGCTTGCCCACTTCTTTAAATACTGCCGCTTTCATAGTTTCCCCTGCCACTGCTCACAGTGCGATTAAGGTTATCGTTTAATGTCTGGCTCGCGCCCATTGCTTGGCTTCATCGGAACTGACCCACTGCACCGCATTGAGTAACAGTTTTTGAAAATTCGGATTTTCATAAGCGGCCTGACTATCACCGCACTGAAGATACACAATAGGACTATTCCCGTAATGTTTTGCCCAGCCAACTACGTTGTGCCCGGGCGGATGCTGCCACCCTTCCCGGCTAAACATATTGCCCTGCACTGCCTGCTGGGCCGAATAAAAATTGTCCTGAATATACTCGTAATTACTGCTGATCAGCGGCACAACCTGGTCGTCAAATACGTGGCCCAGGTACAGCTCATCGGTAATGGAGAACACCGGATCAACCCCGCGAGTAACGGGATGATCTGCGAGCACCGTAATTTCGTGATCGACCTCATGCCGGTACCCCGAATCACCGTGAGGCTGTCCGCGCAAAATATCGGGCTTATAGAGAAATTTCCCCCCCACAATGTCTGCGTATTCTGGCCAGGCCGGCCAGGCCGCAATGGAGTGATGTAAAAACACGCAGCCGTGACCGGCCTCTAGCAGGGCCAGAAAATTATTTTTAAACTGTTCGGGAGGATCCACGTAGCGCGGGGCGAAGCCATCCTCATCAGCGCTTGATTGGAAATCCATGCCGGGCATATCGTAAAAAACAAATGCCTGATAGTCAGCGGCTAATTTGGGATCAAAGAACGCCTGGGATGCGGGCTGCTCAACCGCGGTGCACTCTATGCCGGAAAAAGCATCAAAAACGGCGAAAAACTCATCGCGATTAAAGGGATGACCCTTGGTCATCACCAAAATCCGGTCGTTCGCCTGATAATCGATAAATGACATTTTACTACCCGTTGGGTGGGGTTTTATTAGTATGGGATTCGCTAGATTATCCGAACCAAAATAAACAGTCAAATCTGATTGTTTTTCCAAAGGAGGTTTGATACCTTGACCTGCGCATAGATCATAAGTACCTAATTACACGCCCATTTTCTCGCCTTTTCGGCAACCCCTGGGCACTCAAGTGACATAACAGGAGACACACATGGACCTCGGATTATCTGGAAAAAATGCAATTGTTACAGGCTCCACGCGCGGAATCGGCAGAGCCATTGCCAACCAGCTGGCAGACGAAGGCGTCAATCTGGCAATTTGTGCACGCAACCAAGCTGAAGTAGATGCTGCGGTAGCCGATCTGAGCGCCAAGGGCGTGAAAGTCACTGGTGCTGTCATTGATGTAGCAGAAAAAGAATCCTATCAGGCGTGGATTACAAGCGTAGGAGAAGAACTCGGCGGCATCGATATCTTTATCCCTAATGTGAGTGCCGGAGGCGGCGCTGCAGGCGACGAAGGCTGGAAAGCCAACCTGGAAATAGACGTGCTTGGCACCACTCGTGGAATAGAAGCTGCTATGCCCTTTCTCGAAAAATCTGACGCGGGCTCTATTGTCATTATTTCGAGCACAGCCGGTGTTGAAACCTTTATGGGTCCTCAGCCTTACAACGCCATTAAAGGCGCGCTGATCATTCACGGCAAGCAATTGAGCCAAGCATTGGCACCCCAGGGTATTCGGGTGAATTGCGTCTCGCCTGGCCCAATCTATTTTGCAGGCGGAGCCTGGGAATTTATTGAGAACAACATGGCCGATCTCTATAACAGCACGCTGGCACAGATTCCCTCAGGAAAAATGGGCAGCCCTGAAGAAGTAGCCAATGCAGTGGCGTTTCTCGCTAGCCCTGCGGCGAGTCTTATTACCGGCGTAAACCTGGTAGCTGATGGCGGCTTTACTAAGCGCGTACAACTTTAATTAAGGGTTGTTAAGATGAGTAAAAGCGATCGCGTAGACGTTTATCTGGTAGCGGGCGGTGTCTGGCATGACATCGACCACGCCAGGCTGGAGATTCTCAAACTGCTTGCAGAGCAGCCGAGAATTAAGGTAAAAGTGGGTGCAGACTATAGCGATATAGACGCTATCTGCGAATCAGATTTTCTGATCACCTATACCTGTGACGTAATACCTACCGAGGCAGAAACCGATCGCTTAATCGAATACATAAAGAGCGGAAAAAAATGGTTTGCACTACACGGAACCAATTCCATATTGCGTTTTCTGTTTCAGGATGACGGCAGCTTTTTAGTCGATTGTCCTGAGGAAAACCTGCCTTTCATGGAAATGCTGGGCAGTCAGTTTATGTCCCATCCGCCCATCCAGGAATACACGGTTGAACTTACCGAACCAGACCATCCACTGGTGAAGGGCATCCCGCCGTTCACCGTAGATGACGAGATGTACCTGTGTAAGTTCCACGGTGAATATCGAACCCTGCTGCATGCAAACTGGTCAGACCCTGTACCCGAATTCATACGAAATGACTGGGAGAAAGAGACTGAGCAGCAACCGGTCTTCTATATACACCCGTATGGATCGGGTCAGGTGCTTTACCTGACACTGGGACACTGCCGAGGCAAGTACGATATGCAGCCTATGATGGAAGAATACCCAGAACCTGAAGAAGGCGCTTGGAGATCCGATGAGTTCTATGAGCTGCTCAGGCGAGGAATACAGTGGGCAATAGAGCCCGTCCAATAAACACCCCGGATACCGTATTATGGATTTAAAGTTCAGCGAAGAAGAGCTCCAGTTTCAACTGGATGTTCGAAGTTTTCTTCAGGAAAACCTGCCGCAAAGCATTGTTGACGCAGCCCAGACAGGCAGTAGTGTTTTTATAGAGAAGGATATAGCGCTGCAGTGGCAGGCTATTCTGGTCAAAAAGGGATGGGCTGTTCCGTCCTGGCCTGAGCAGTACGGCGGCAACAACTGGACACCCTCGCAGAAGTATCTGTTTAGCCTGGAGTGCTATCGCGCCGGCGCGCCGATGTTGATTCCGCTGGGCCTCATGATGCTGGCACCGGTCATAATGGCATTCGGCTCGGAAGAGCAAAAAGCAAAGTACCTACCAAAGATTCTCTCCGGCGAACACTATTGGTGCCAGGGTTACTCTGAGCCCGGGGCTGGGTCCGATTTGGCGAGTCTTAGTCTGAAAGCAGAATCTGATGGCGAAGACTATATTATTAATGGTTCGAAGATCTGGACAACGCATGCGCACTTTGCCGACCACATTTTCTGCCTGGTGCGGACACTCAATTCCGAGAAGAAACAACAAGGTATCAGTTTCTTACTGATAGATATGAGCACACCGGGTGTGGAAGTTAAGCCTATCATCACCATGGCGGGAGATCACGAAACCAATCAGGTGTTCTTCGATAACGTTCGCGTCCCCAAAGCGGATCGTATCGGTGAGGAAAACAAAGGCTGGACCTATGCAAAATATCTGCTGGAATTTGAGCGCGGCGGTGGATTTTCCGCCAACCGAATTCGACAGGAACTTAACCACCTCAAGAAAACGGCTTTACAGCTCGAATCTCAAAACCCCAGCTTCGACCGCAGCGGAGATATCGAGCGAAAAGTTGCCCGCATAGAGATCGATCTGAAGTCACTGGAAATTACGGAATTGCGTATTTTATCAGCGCTGAGCGATGGCGGCACGCCGGGTGCAGAATCTTCGATTTTGAAACTCACAACTACACGCCTCGAGCAAGAAGTCAATGAGCTGGCGATGGAAGTGATGGGCTACGAAGCCTTGGCAATGGATGCGACAGAAGATGGCAGCAGCTATCGCAAGGACTACCTGAGCTCTATCACGCCGCGCTACCTGAACAACAGAGCCGCCTCTATCTTCGGCGGCTCTCAAGAAGTTCAAAGAAATATAATCGCGAAAATGGTTTTGGGGCTATAGCTTTTTGGACGCACGAACGCGGTGTTCAAATAGGCATCGCCGCTTGCACCCTACTATTGATTAGATAAGTATTGCCCGGTGGATCAGGATTCTGATCGACCTTCGGCCCGCTCCACGGCCACTTCGAGCAAATCCACGTTGCCAATAGTCCAGTCAACCTTCAGCTCAGATTTTACAATCTTCCAAAGTCCCTCTATCTGCTCGTAGTAGTTATTATACTCACCCACTACAGTGACGACATCTTCCGCCGATATCACTCGAGCCTCGGAATCGGGATAGATCACATGATCTGCGCTCAGATAGGCCCGACAGCTAACACCTCCAGACTCGTCAATGTGCATTCTATGGTTGGTGATGGCATGGCGTGTAACGTCAAAGCCATTGATGACTCGTTGTAAGCTGGCCATCCAGTCGTCGGCTCTTCTTGGGACCTCCGGCGGCCCACTTGAAATACTGAGTTCTCCGTAGTCGATAAGAATTTCATCGGCAAAACAGGCTCGCACCATTTCCCAGTTTTGACTGTCGAGCCCCTGTGCATAGCGTGAATAGCTGTCTAACAAATGGTTTCTGATCAGCGCCACTTCGGTAGGTGTATACATTTCAGCTCCTGTGTTTAAAATACCTAGGCCATATTGCTTTTGCACCTGCTTCATTCCCGACAAGGCTTCCTTAGAAGACACGATTGCCTGAAACACTTTTTGTTCATTTTTGAGAGCGCTCGCCAGTGGCTCATTGTCACTGACGGCCAGTACTTTCTTAAGCCCTGCCAAAGCATCGCTACTCTTTTTCGTCAATGCCTCTGCCAGCTTGAGAGACGCGCTCAACGCCTGCCCGCGCTCGACGAGACGGGTAACGGCTCCAAGTTGATAAAGTCTAGCCGCGCTCACCGGCTCGCCAGTCAATACCATCTCGGTTGCGACACCTCGACCCGCGAGTCTCGCAAGGCGGCAGGAACCACCAATTCCAGTGGTCAATCCCATCGCAATCTCAGGCTGAGAAAAGAAGCTCTGCTCCTCCGCAATCCTCAAATCACAAGCCCATCCGATTTCAGCGCCACCCCCTGAGCAGTTTCCGGATATTGCCGCAATGCTAATGACCGACTCGTGAGCTAATTCTTTCAACACGCAAAGCCAGCCCCTGCCAGATCCCGATTGCTCTGCGCCCTCAACACCATCGATCAAATCCTGTAGCCAGGCGTGCTCAAACCAATGGTCTTCCAGAGCTGATGCCAGAACAACAACACGCGCGCCACGCTCCCTCGCCAGGCGAAGTTGTTCTCCCAGCTCGTCAATCGCAGCCCAACAGATTTGATTGCGTCTATCGCGGTCACAGAAGCTTATACAGGCCACATTCTCAAGCGGCCAATCGGTCGATACGCTATAGGTCAAGACATACACCACACTCGATATGCAACAATGTTAGTAAACGGGTCCAAGCACTAAAACAGTCAGCACATCCTGTTTATAACAAAAGAGTACCTGCGCACATCAAAAGGGTCAATAGTGGTTATAGTAAGGTGATAAAGACCCGCGTCAACATTGCCGCAACTTGTATCCACCGTGTAGAATCCGTCGTGCTTCTCAGGGTCTCGCTCTGGTTTCATTCACACAAACAATAATAGGGTCGGCCTGACTTCAGGCTATATATGCATTCGACGTTTGAGCAAATGCGGTTTTATCTACACACTTTTTCCAGAGGCCTATGCTCGTTCTCAAATCTACCTCGCCTGCTTGCGTTACCCGTTTTAGCTACTTGCCTACACTCGCAACAAGCGATCGCCCAAGCAAAGAAAGACCCACCCAAAGGCCCAAAATTTTCCGCCGATATAGCCGTAGGATTCGAGTATGACAGCAATATCGCAGTTGAAGAAGTCGACAGAAGCAGCAGCGAAACTGATTATGCACTCACGCTAAGTGCCGGCCTGGGGCTACAACAAAAGTTAAACGACTCCACAAAAATCGGCGTTAGCTACGACTACAATCAAAACATCTATCAGGACTTTTCACAGGTCGACCGGCAAACTCACATCCTTGGCGGCAATCTGAGTATGGACTTGGGAAAAGCGGACGTCGGCGCTTCTGTTTTCTACATTAACTCACGTCTGGATGGGAAGCCCTTTCTCGAGCTCTACCGAGCCTCGCCTTCCGTCTCGGGTTTCCTTTCAAAAAAGTGGTTCGCTCGTGGTGCTTATGTGTACTCTGACAAGTCTATCCAAGACCGACCGGGACGCGATGCTATCGCAAACGCCGCCGAGGCTGACCTGTACTATTTCCGCAAGGGATTACGCAGCTATATTAACATTGGCTACCGCTATCGCGATGAAGATGCTAACGCCGACCCGCTCGACTATTCTTCTCACAGCCTGAAAATGAGATATATTCAACGCATAGAGGTGGTTTCCAAGCTGGCCAAGTTGGAGCTTGCCTGGCGCTACGAAGATCGGGATTACAGGTCCGAGACGATCAGTATCAGTGAGGACAGAGCAGACAAACGACACAGATGGAGAGTGGATTTCGAGCTTCCGGTATTGGGCCCTGGCAGTGCAATACAGTTTTACTACGGCTATTCAGATTACAACTCCAACTTACCGCAATCGGATTACAACCAGGCCATTACCGGGACGCGGTTTGTACACCGCTGGTAGACAAAACATCGGGGCGGAGCAGACCATAGCCATACACTTCATCCCAACCCGGTGAACCCAAATCCTGAGCATTGCGATGCAACATTTCAAGTGCATCAGTACCAGGCATTAACTGACGAATTCGAGCCGCAGCCGTAGCCGCAAAAGGCACCGCAAAGGACGTACCGGAGGAAGCAACATATCCACCACCGGCTTGCGCATGGCGCATACTCACCCCCGGTGCGGCAAGGTCGAGATATTCACCGCGATTGGCTAGTCTGAATACCTTCCCCTGCACATCTACTGCGGTAACGGCAACAACTGATGCATACGCCGCAGGGTACATAGGCTTAGCAACAGGTCCACCATTGCCAGCTGCCGCCAATATCATTACATTTTTTTGCGCAGCCCGAGTCAGAGCAGACTGCAACAAACGGTTTGGTGGCCCTGCAAGGCTGATATTAATCACATCCACACCGGAGGAAATAAGCCAGTCCAATGCCATAACTAGACTCACCGTGCTGGCTATTTCTCCTCGCTCTTCATCTCTTTGAAACACCGCGGCGGCGTAGAGCTCGGAATTGGGCGCGAGCCCCTGATACTCTCCGCTGCTGCCTGCAATAATAGAGGCGATGGCCGTACCGTGAAAATTGGGCAGGGCGGCGGTTTTCGGCGCAAACGACTTAGAGTGGATATTGGAGCGACTCAGCGATGGATGCGAAGTATCCACCAGACTATCAATCATGCCGATACGCAACTTAAGGTCTCTGGTATCAGAGGGAAAGCTTATAGCTGCCTGCGGGGAGATTCCTTCGCCGTGTGGCGATGGCACCTGGGCGCCTGCTGTGTATATATGGTTTAAATCGACGTCGGCGTGATCATTGCCGAGCACGTCTATTACTCCCTGACGGATTTCGGTAATGTCAAAGCTCGAAGGAGCCGCAACCTCAGCCAGACGCATCCCGATTCCAGGTAGCTCAGTCACTTTGTCGAACAGATATCCTTCATCTGCCAGCTTATCGAAAACCTCCGGCTCAGCCATGACCAGCCACTGATCTTTGCGAATTCGATTTTCATCGATTTCAAACCCGCTTTCCACGCCTTCCAGAATCAAATCGATAGTACTTTCCAGGCGCTCTTCAACAGCCTCTGCAACTTCACCTTCAATGTTGCGTTCCAGGTTTTCTTCCACACCCTGCTCAACATTCGTAGCGACGGATTGCTCAACGCTCTGCTCAATATTTTGCGCGACTTCTTCCTCAACACTCGCGGCAACTGTGTCCTCTATGCCCTCTTCTACAGCCTGAGCTACGCCTTCTTCAACACTACCTTCTATACCCTGGGCCACTTCTTCTTCAATGCCATCTTCTACAGCCTGAGCCACGCCTTCTTCAACACTACCTTCTATACCCTGGGCCACTTCTTCTTCAATGCCATCTTCTACAGCCTGAGCCACGCCTTCTTCAACACTATCTTCTACACCCTGGGCCACTTCTTCTTCAATACCATTTTCTACATTCTGGGCAACACTATCCTCAATGTTCTCTTCAACGTTCTGCGCCACTTCTTCCTGAATGTTTTCAGCGAGGCTTTGCTCAAGAATGTCCGCGATCATTTGCGCAAAATTGTTGTCAACACCTTGTTCCACCGAATCCTCAACAATGCTGGCAACATCTTCTTCAATGCTCTGCTCGATGGATTCTTCAATATCTTCCTCTAGACTTTCTTCTATATTCTCTACCACGGCCTCTTCAACCGTTTCTTCCAGGTTAGTTTCAACCACCTCTTCAAGCGTTTCTTCTACTGCTTCTTCAACAGTTTCCTCAACTGCTTCCTCGACTACCAACTCAGGTCCGCCCAAGCTTAAAACTCGATCTTCAGCGGCGTCAATGACTTGGTCTTCAACTGCATCAGCAACACTGTCTTCTACGACGTCCGGGGCACCCCCCAAAGACAATTGAGCTTGCGCCACTTGTCCAAGCAACAAAAAAAGGCTTAGGGACAAGGCAAAGAGGGAATCAAAAACAAAGCGGTACTTACCGAGACCACTGATCCGAGCTTTATTTGTTCTTAGTTTCAATGAGTTAAAGCTTTTCATGGGCATCTTCGCCGTTAATTAAACAAGCTGTTTCATCTATAATAACGATTCACGCGAAGATAAATTCCATTAGATGGAATAGAATCGCCGAATTAATCGTCACCATAGTAACAGGATTCCTATGCCGTCGCTCAGCGATTCACAGCGCGCAGCACTACTGGCTGAACTGGGCGGACTTAGAAAGTTCTGTTTGTCGCTGACAGGAAAGGCGGCAGATGCAGATGATTTGCTGCAGTCGACCGTCGAAAGAGTACTCGACAAAGGCATGCCAGCCGATGCTCATCCGGCGAAATGGGCATATCGAGTGTGCAAAAATGCCTGGATTGATGAGTTGAGATCCCGGGATGTGAGGCAAAAGTACCCTCAACTGGTGGTGGACGATTCGGAAGTTTCGCCCTCAGCAGAACAAACCGCTGGTGAGGAGCGTGAAGTAACCGCAATTAGTGCGGCCTTGGAGCAGTTATCCACCGACCAGCGGCTCGCATTAACGCTGGTGGCGATCGAAGGCAGAACGTATGCCGAGGCCGCAGAAATACTGGAAGTGCCCGTCGGAACGATCATGAGCCGGATCGCCAGGGCAAGACAACATTTGTTGGTAATCTACGGATCAACAGACCAGACCGTAGAAAACAGTAGAACGTAGAAGACAGTGGAGTTGGAAAATGAGTGAACACATGAATGAGTTGCTTAGTCAGTACCTGGACGGGGAGCTAGGGGCTTCTGAGGTACTGGAGCTGGAGCGAGCGCTAGATGGGGATCTGGCGCTGCGCACTCGCTTGGAGCAGATGCGCTCCATTGATTCTTCACTAAGAAATGCCTTTAAAGGCGATTTTGCAGTCCCTATTCCAGCGCATATTACGCAGATGCTAGCTCCACAAAGTAACGTCGTGGCGTTTCCTACACGCGCTTCCAAGGCAAAGGCGACGGCCAACTGGGGTTTAGCAGTGGCTGCATCACTTATGGCTGCTTCCGGCTTATTGATGTTTCAAAAGACCCAGATAGCCAGCGTCGATCAGGGTATCGATGCACTCATCGCGCAGGAATTAGAACAGGCACCCTCCAGAGCATCAGGCTGGAACCTTCTGGCAGACGGGCGGGAAATGCGACCAGTTTTGAGTTTCTACAGCAAAGACAATGGCTGGTGTCGCGAGTTCCTACTCAGCGATCAGGGGGCGCAACAAAGAGGTGTCGCTTGTAAGAGTGAAAATCAGTGGGTCAGTGCTGTTATGGGACCAATCGATACCCAGATCAATGACGCAGCCACCGACTATCGCCCTGCAGGAGCAGCTGACCTGGAGTCGGTTCAGGCATTTGTAGATTCCCAGGCAGTCGATATCCCACTGGGACTGCGCGCTGAAGCCAAACTGATAGAAGGCGACTGGAAGTAAGCCTCACCTAGGCAGCTTCCATCTACCCACAGGTAAAGTACCCCATGAGTAAAGTGCCGTAGCTTAAAACCGGCGTTCTCGCCGTTACATCCCACCCAAAAAGGTCGCTCTAGCGGCCTTTTTTGATGCTGGCATAAACTCATTGAATACAGCCATGCTAGGGCGCAAAAACCAAAGAGATCACGCGTCAGAATTTTAGTTTGGAGGTATCGAAAAAGAAGAAAAGAGGCAGAGCCCACCGCCACTAAGTGACAATGGGCTCTGAAGCCTGAAGCGCCAGAGCCGAGGCGCTAACCTTACTCGCTCTGGGTAGGGCATCAGAAAGACAGAATGTTTCTCAGATTATGCATAAGTGAAATGACCACTTAACAACTGCAAGATCCAAGAATGAACCAAGATAACGAAGGTGGGTATGTCCAACAAAAAATCTCCCCGTCATGTTGAGAGATTCAAAGTTTTCCGCCACCCACTTCCAGCGGTTTCACTCCGTTCCTATATAGATGACGGGCTAGTGCGAGCGATTATTCCCTCAATTAACAAAAAAAATCAATTATTTGCGGAAAGGTTCGGAGATGCCCGTATTTACTGGGCGAGATGCGCGTATGAAAAGTGAAACAAACCACAGATTCAGCAGGAAATGAGGGTACAACCCTCATTTCGCCGCTGCTGACAACTCGTCTCTGAGGGTATTTTTCTTCACCTTGCCGCTGGGCGTCCTGGGCAAATCATCTACCAAAATAACCCGCTCTGGGATCTTCTGGCGAGCGAGCCCAAGAGATTCGGTAAAACGCGCAATTTCGGCCTGGCTCAGGTTGTGCTGGTCTGATGCGGGGATAATGTAGGCGCACACGCCCTCTCCGAGACGCTCATGAGGCATCGCTACAATAGCGACCTCCCGAATATCCGGGTGCTCGTGAAGCGCATCCTCTATCTCCTTGGCGCTGAGATTTTCGCCTCCACGAATAATGATGTCTTTTTTCCGATCAGTAATCAGAATAGCGCCCTCGGGGGTAAGGTGGCCTATATCGCCGGTGAGAAAAAACCCATCGACGGTATGGGCTTCGCTATTCTGTTGCTCATCGGCATAACCCAAAAACATGCCGGGCCCTTGCGCGGCGATCTCACCGTCGACCCCAACTCCCACTTCCTTTCCGCTATCGTCCAGAATCTTGACCTCATAGCCCCAAACCTGACCGTCAGTCGTCGCGGCCAGCTGCGGATCTTCGCGCCAGCCCAGGGTAATAATAGGTGCTTCCGTACTGCCATAGACACGCACGGCTATACAGTTATCAAAGACCTTGTAAGCGCGCAGAATCACTTGCGGAGGCACCGCTGCACCACCGCATGAAAACTGCCGCAAGCTGGGCAAACCGTCTCCCCTTGCTTCGGCTGCATCTAACAGCTCGACTAAAAATGGAGTGGCACCTACCGTCATAGTGCCTTTAACTCGGTTGATATAATCAACGGCAGCATTTGCATCCCAGCGTTCCATTAGCGCTGAAGAGCCTTCGCTAACAAAGGGGAAACTCAAGCCGCTGGCATAACCCGTAATGTGTGTGATGGGTGATGGCATAATCATGACATCAGATGAGTCGATGCCGCTGTGCTCAATGGTATTGTCCGAAATTCGAATCAGGGTGTTGTGACTGTGCAGCACCGCTTTGGGAAAACCCGTGGTGCCAGAGGTGTACAGGCGGCATTTAACGCTGTTTGGATCCACCTTGGGAAGGCTGGACTCATCTATGGGGTCGTTCTGTACTAGCGTTTCGTAGCGCAAGACGCCTTCGATATCACCCTCAGCACGCAAGGTGACAATATGATCCAAATGCGGTAATTCACTGCGTAAGCCCGTAACCATCGAAACATAATCTACATTTCGATATTGGTCGGGAATAAAAATTAGGCGAGTTTGAGCGTCCTTAAGAATGAAACGAAGCTCTGCATCTCGGTAGATAGGGACAATAGGGTTAACCACTAGCCCCAACGCGGCAGCGGCGATATCCAGGGCGGCACCTTCGCGCCAGTTAGGGAACTGAAAGCTAATAACATCGCCAGCTGCCAGCCCCAATCCACGCAGGCCGGTTGCCAGGCACTTGGCTTCCTGGGCAATCGCAGCGTAAGTTGCATCGGGTTCCCGTTCCAGATAGATAGCGACCCGATCGGGGGTCTCCCTCGCTTTCTTAAAGGCGAGCTCCGCAATAGTGGTGTTTCGCCACGTCGCTGCATCTCTTTCAATACGGCGCGAATAGTCCCTTGCTGTCATCGATTCATGTACTTGTCTAGGGTTTGGTGAAAGTGACGAATTCTAACTTCCTGATAATTCGCCAGAGTAATCGTTCCTTTTTTAGACGCTTTCATACCCTTCTGAACCTGAGGCAGATTGGAGCCATCCTGATCAAAAATTCTCGCGAGCCCCTCGCCCATCACGTCATTCGCATCAGAGAAAGGCTGATCGGCAGCCAGCCTAACGGTAGGGGCGTCGGCTGGACGCTTCTCTCCCTTAGGGAACCGGCTCAAAATGAAGATATCCATAATACAGCTTTCATGATCATCGCCATTCGGACGGTGCCGATAGGTCAGGTTAGGCAAGAACCCCCCCCAAGGTGCGAAATTGGGGAACAGTAGGTACAAAATTGAATCCATAATCTCACTTTTGGTGGCAAACTTCTCCAGATCGAGGCCAGACTGTTCGCTAAAATCCGCATAGTTCAACTCGGCGATTCGATTCCGGGCTAATTCCTTTTCATCGCCCGAATCGGCCCCGTTCTTGGCTACCAAGGACGAGGTGCCCAGCATAGTGTCCAGGCAGTCCTGTTCAGTGTACTGATCCGCATGGGTTGGGTTGATAGTGCCTGATGTGGTAATGGTGCGACTGACATTGTCACCCCAAACATCGTATTGAGAGTTATCAATGCCCTGATAGGACATGATCTGGGGATGCGTTGCAATGGCGTGATAGGATTCTATAAACGCTTCCACCACCGCTTTCCAGTTTGCGTTAATAACCTTTTCCACGTGCATGGTTATGTAGGTGTCCTCAGGCGCCCAGCGATCAAAATGCTCGGGTAAAACCCCGAGATACTCGCTGAAATTCTCTGGCTCCTCGGCCATGTTAATAAAGATCCAACCACCCCAAGTGTCTATTGATACCTCGGGCAAACTGAACTTATCGCACTCGACATGGGCAAAATCCCATTGGCCAGGCATTTCCCGAAAACTACCGTCGAGCTCCCAGGTGAAGCCATGATAAGGGCAGCGCAACTCTGTGGAATTACCGGCTCCGCGTTTCAGGGCACGGCCCCTGTGCAGACAGGAATTATGGTAGCCCTTGAGCTCTCCATCGGCGGTGCGTGTGATCAAGATCGAATCGTTAACGATATCGTAGACGAAGTAGTCACCAACTTTTTCCACTTGGCTTTCACGGCAGGCCGACTGCCAGGTTTTTCGCCAAACTTTTTCTACTTCTAGGTCGAAAAACTCTCTGGAGGTCCAGCGCGATATGGGAATGTCTTCCGTACCCAGAGAAGTAGAGGTGTCTTCACGCAAAGAAGCGGGCACGTCCACTGTCTCTCTATCGAGTAAATCCTGATAAGACTCGCCCGGGAAACGGGCAATAATGTGTTCATGCTTGGCACTATCTGACATAACTATTCCCTGCCATTTTATTGTTGATTTAACTGAATAAGATTAATCCATAAAAACATTATGTTAACAGCAAGCAAATCCATAAAACAGTACGGATTGTTTCTTTTTATGCAGCCTATCGGTAAGCTGATGCCACCACCATTAATGGAGATTAAAAATGGCTTATAGAAACCCTGTAGAAGATGAGCTCGCGATTCAAGATTTGGGCGCGCGCTACGTGGACGCGGTTAATCGTTTGGACGGTCAGGCGTGGAAGGCAACCTGGGCGAAAGACAGTACTTGGCTGATCATGGGGCAGGAGATCAAAGGCAGAGAGAATATATTCGAATTTTGGACCCAAACTATGACCTTGTTTGATTTCGTCATTATGTCTCTGAACTCCGGCACAGTTGACATCAACGGCGACAGCGCAAGCGGACGCTGCTATATGACTGAGTACATTAGTATGAAGGGCGCAGGACCGATGACAACTCAGGGCGTCTATAACGACAACTTCATCAAAGAGGACGGCGAGTGGTTGATCTCTTCTCGGGGCTATCATGTACTGTACCAAGGCCCGGCAGATTTGAGCGGTACTTATGAGCCCTACCCTGCGGATTAACGTCTAGTTAGAGCGTCTCCCAAAAGCAGCCCCGCCTTCCGCGGGGCTAATCTTCCGAAAGCGCGTTAGTTCACAATCATTGCGCCACCGTCCACGGCTAAACCGTGACCCGTGATGAACTCTGCATCCGACGAGGCCAAAAACAAAACAGCCCGAGCGATATCCCTGGGCTGCCCCCATCGACCCAAAGGACTTTTGTCTTCCCAAAATTTGCGAAAATCACTGTCGACTTCAACAAGGTCCCGGGTGATCCCCGTCACAATCGCACCCGGTAAAATATAATTGACCGTAATGCCGTGTTTGCCCCATTCGGCCGCCAGGCTTTTCGACAACCCCGCCACCCCGTGTTTTGAGACTGTGTAGGCGCCCATACCCTCATTGGCAAATCGAGCGGACACTGATGCAGTGTTAATAATTCTTCCTGCCTCGCTTTGCTTTAACAGCGGCAAAGCGGCCTTACTGATTCGAAACATAGAGCGCAGGTTCACATCCAGCACCCGATCCCAGATTTCGTCGCCCGTATCCTCCAGTGGTGATACCGGGCAGATGCCTGCGTTGTTGAACAACACGTCCAGCCCACCGAGTTGTTCAAGCGCCGCACTCGCTAACGTATCGGGTGCTTCAGCCGCGGTTACATCCACAACGACATTGGGACAGTTCAGATACTGGAGGCCTTCAGCGGCGACATCCACCGCCAAAACCTTTGCTCCCTCCGCCAAAAAAGCCTCTGCCGTGGCACGTCCGATACCATCAGCCGCCCCTGTCACCAAAACGCGCACACCCTCAAAACGATTCTTCATTGCTTAATCCCCAACGTATCATTGACAAACACTCGATAACTATTTTCTCCAGATGCGACGCGCACAGATTCGCCGCACCGACGTTCGTATAGAAAAAGCTCTAATCATATAGAACATCTCCCGAGCCCGAACCCCTATAGCTTATTCGATAAGCTGGCAATTCACATCACACCTTCAGTGGCAATCTGATTAGTTTCCGCTAATCTGGGCTATCCTTGATTCTTTCCCACAAAAAGTTTAGATGCTATGCCCAACCCACGGCAATTCCGTATCCTAAAATGGCTACTATTGACTCTCGCTATCGGAAGCCCCGCGTGCACTTCAAGCGGGCTGCCGGCACCGGCTGTACTCCCGGGCGTCTCATGGGACCTCGCTCAACATCGTTCCAAAACCCTCTCTAAAATACACTACCGCCTGCGGTTTGAAATACCCGAAGATTCGCGGGAGGATATCGATGCGCTACTCCAGCTAAGCTTCCATCTGAACAGCATCGGCGCTCCACTACAGCTTGATTTTACCGGGCCCGCAAACTCAATAAGCAAGGTGGTTTGCAACGGTATCGCAAGCGCTTTCGAAGTTCATAATCAGCATATCGTTATACCTGAATCAGTGTTGCGGATCGGCGGCAACAACATCGAAATAGTCTTTTTTGCAGGACAGTCTTCGCTCAATCGAAATTCCGATTTTCTTTACACTCTGTTTGTTCCGGACCGAGCAAGAACTGCCTTCCCGCTTTTTGATCAACCCGACTTGAAGGCCAAATACGATCTAACCTTGGTAGTACCTTTGCAGTGGACAGCTCTTTCCAATGCACCGCTACTTTCTGTGAGCCACGAAGACGGGACGGCACGATACCAGTTTTCTACCACTGATTTGACCAGCTCATATCTGTTTTCATTTGTAGCCGGTAAGTTCAAAACTGTGACACGAACGCGACAGGGTAGATCGATGACCCTGCTTCATCGGGAAACGGATGACGAAAAAGTTTCCAGAAACCTTGACGCCATTTTCGAACTCCATTGGAGAGCTATTGATGAAATGGAAGCTTACACTGGTATTGAGTATCCCTTTCAAAAATTTGACTTCGCACTGATACCCTCGTTTCAGTACGGGGGTATGGAACATGTGGGCGCCGTTCAATATCGTGCATCGACTTTGTTACTTGACGAGTCACCATCAGAAGATCTTCTATTGAATCGCGCAAATCTTATCGCGCATGAAACAGCTCATATGTGGTTCGGTAACCTGGTTACAATGCAATGGTTCGACGATGTTTGGACGAAGGAGGTGTTCGCCAACTTCATGGCGGCAAAACTAGTCAATCCGAGCTTCCCCAACGTTAATCACGAACTCAATTTTCTCTTACGGCACTCTGGCCCAGCGCATGCCGTGGACAGATCCTCTGGCGCAAACCCGATACGACAGAAATTATCGAATTTGGATCAAGCGGGAAATTTATACGGCTCCATCATCTATAACAAAGCGCCCATTATGATGCGCCAACTGGAAATGCTTTTAGGCGAACAGCAGTTTCGCCAAGGCATGCGTCAATATCTCAAAAAATACGCCTTCGGAAACGCTAACTGGCAGCAACTTATTCAGATACTCGACTCGAAGACAGACACTGACCTCTCCGCCTGGAGTGAAGTCTGGGTCAACACTCCTGGCCGGCCTCACTTTAAGCTGACAGAAGATGCGGAGGGTGTTGTATCTGTACAGCAGATTGACCCTGCGTCGCAAAACAGAATTTGGCCTCAACAATTTTCTTTAAGCGCAGAAAACCAAGCGGTAAGGCGATCTGTTTCTCTAAATTCCAGTACAAATAAAACGAAATTAGAAGATCCGCTGGACAGCAAAGACGCACGAATTCTCTTCAACAGCGACGGTCTTGGTTATGGCGTGTTTCCAGCTGATATTGAAATCTTTCAAAGCTATGATAATTTAACAGAGCTGGAGCGGGGTTCTGCGCTTCTCAATTACTTTGAGAATCTGCTTGAAGGACGTGCCAATTCTTTACCACAGTATTATTCAACCTTGCTAACTCTGGTCCCCAGCGAGCACAATCAACTACTGAGCAGACTCATTCTTTCGCAGCTCATCCGAATTCATCACAGCTTGCTTTCTGACAGACAGCAATCTGAAACCCAGATAGAAACCGAAAATATATTGTGGCAGCAGATGCTTGACCAGCAAGTGGCTAGCAGCGTGAAAACTTTCTTCAATGCTTACGCAGCTATTGTTTCTTCACCGGCCGGTTTGAAAAATCTTTACGATGTATGGACAGGGAAACTTAGCCCAACGTTATTAAAACTTGCGGAGAATGATTACATCGCTCTCGCTGAGTTATTGGCAATTCGCCTCCCTGAAAGTTCAGAAGCCATTGTGGCAACGCAGCTTAAGCGGATAGAGAATCCAGATAATCGCCGGAGGTTCGAATTCATCGCCCCGACATTGTCTGCCGAACCGGCAGCGCGCGATGCTTTCTTTGAGTCTTTGACTGACGAGCGACAGCGCAACACTGAAAGCTGGGTATTGGACGCCTTGTCCAACTTACACCATCCCAGCAGAGTTTCGCACTCACACATCTACGTCCTTCCAAGTCTGGAACTACTTGAAGAGCTCCAGCGCACGGGAGATATTTTCTTTCCAGCGGCGTGGCTAAACACCACTTTGAAGAATCACCACAGCGCGAGCGCTATAGCGACAGTGGAAAAATTTCTCCAAGATCGCCCCCACTACAATCCCCAATTGCGCATGAAAGTTCTACAAGCTGTTGATTTTCCCAGGCGAGCAGTACAACTCAGAGCGCAATGAACTTACGCGGCGCCTTACAAATGTTCACCATCTAAGTAATACCACATTCCCTCAATTTTTTTGAAACGACTGTGCTCATGTAGGCGATATCCTTTGCCGGTAATCTTATAGCGCGCGACAAACTCTACCTGCCCTTCTTCATCATCTTCCAATCCGCCACGCGTTGATTTGATCGCCAAACCCAACCATCTTTGATCACTGCTAAATCGGACTTTTGAAGGACGGGTTTGCGGATGCCATGTCGCCAGCAAATAATCCTCATCGCTGTCCACAAAAGCACTGTAACGAGAACGCATCAGTGACTGTGCTGTAATGGCCACGGACTCGCCCGTAATAATAGCGCCACAGCATTGCTTGTAGAACTGATCCAGTCCGCAATGGCAACGCAGGCTTATGTCTTCTTGAATCATAGTAAGTGAGCTCCGAGACTCTGGACAGGTGCACAGATTGCGCGGACGGCGGCTTTGACAACGAGGCGACCTGTCGTGAAAGCTTCCGAGCAATCTATGACAATAGGGTCACCGGGTTCAGCAACTCGTTGCGGGCTACTGAGAAATAGTCTCGCGACGAACTTCCTGAGTATCCCTGTCCGCTTCGCAAAACGGCATATCTATCCAGCCACCGTTTGAATACAACTCAGTGCTATCCGCGTAGTTATCCGAAGCCGGATCTGTAGACTGCGAGTAAGTGAGCATTGCATACGCGTTCGGACAATCCGTCTCATCCCATGTCACGGCCTGCATATAGCTGTTGCCGTGGCGAATATTGGAATATCCCTCTTGAGGAACAAGGCTGGAGGTAATCACACTAAACATCATACTGCTCGAACCACCGTGAATGGGATATCGCACACCGTTCTTCTCATCAAACTGAACCTCGCCCCAGGGTCTGTCCATGGGTATGCCTGCATCGACCAAAGTGGCTACGGCACCAGCTAGTGACTGCCTAACTGCCTCTGCCACAGCTGCATCGCCGTCATTCAAATCTCGAGGCGTATTAACTGGGTCGGTTGCGTCGAAGGGAACAACCCATAAATTTTCAGTATTGCGTAGCAGCTGCCAGAATTCCCAAAAGATATGCGGGCCAACGCTATCAACCAAATGGCGAGTGTCCCAAGCCGCCAACACGGCGCAGGCCTGAGCCACAGTCACGGCGTCCGATGTGTAGGGACTCCAGTCCACAACCCCTTCACAGACACTGACGACATCGTCAATCACCTGCTCGGCCGTGTAGTTGCGTGCCCCGTATGACATCTGCCTAATATTGTCGACATTAAAACCAGGTTCACCCAGGCCATCAGTTCCAGCAATCCGCTCCTCCGCCTGCGCAAACGTGGCACGCGTACGCAGTGTCTGCTCGACTTCCTCGTCGCCTATGACAGGTGAAAAACCACTCAGCAAGTTTCTGGGGTTTGGAAGCCAGTAGCTGTCATTAGCGTTCGCACCATATTCTCGTGTTTCCAACTTCGGCAAGCTGTCGTAGCCGAATATACCCTGCGTAGTCCCCTCATCTTCTCCCCACTCACATTGGGAGTCACTGCCATCGAGGGTAATAAAGCCATTGCTAGTCAACAAATTCTGGAGCGTTCCACGAATACAACTCCCGTATTGAGCAACCGATACATTGGGTGTCACAGAAATATCACCATAAAAAGCGTTGCCATCTCGCCCTGCAGCGATGGTGTTAACCCAGGGGATGCCGATAGGCCGCAATGCCTCTTTAAACTCGTCCATATCCGCCGCCTGACCCATACGAACCCACTGCTCTAAACCGCGCAAGTTATCCAGGTTGGCATCTCGATAGGTTAGCAGTGTGCCGACGGCGTTTGGCCAACCCGAAAGAAGTGGCGAAACCGTACCCAAGTTAACGATAGGTCCAAAATGCGAAAGGTAAAACGTGTGCTCGACAGTCTCAATACTGCCATCGGCCAGCAAAACTTCCGCACTCACCGTGCGCGGTTCCAGCGCCCTATTCTCTCCGTCGTAGACATATTCCATGTTGTTGTCAGGATTCAGGGTAAGCTCATAAAAGGTAAAGCGCGTGGCGGTACTCACTGTGTGAGACCAGGCGACCTGTTCGGAAAAACCGATTACGGGCGCGGGGAGACCCGCCAGAGCAGCTCCCATAACGTTATACTCGTCGCCCATCGTCAAATGAGCCATAAAAAACCGCTCAGACCCCTGCCACGGAAAATGTGGATTGCCAAAAAGCACACCCGAATTAGTTTGCGAAGCGTCCTCACCTACTGCATAGGCATTACTGCCCAATTCCCAGCCTTCAGGCATAGCCATTGCTTTTGACAAGACATCTCCATCAATAGCGGCAATCAATTTCTCTATTTGTGCAGGAGACTCCAATCGTGTCACTGACTCTTCTGGCACAGCGGCAACACTGAAATCCGCCAGAGGCCCCGAACTCCCCCGTAAAATGGATTTGTGAATTGCACGCGCTATATCTCGCAAGGTTATCTCGCGAACCCAGGGCGCACCCCTACAGCCCTCTTCACCTTCGGCCAACTGGTCGACACCCGTATCCTCAAGGTATCGATTTATACCCGCCGCATAACCTTCCAACATATCGACGACAAATTCTGCCAGCTCCTCATTGAGCAGCCGATCAATGCGCTCATCGTCGTTGAACAACTTGTAGATAAGGTCAGCATTAATATCCCCTTCATCACCGAGGTAGCGCGCCGACTCGCCACTTGCGCGCACATATTCTTTCATGATCACACAGTAATTTTGTTGCGCGTAGGCATAGGCATTGCCATAGCCCAGGCTACCCCAATCGTCCGCTGTAATATGGGGTATGCCATATTCTGTCCAGACGATATCGGCGCTATAGGTGATTTTTGGCGTAACATCAGGGGGGACTACAGCAGCCGACCTCCTGTCTGAAGAGTCCGAGCAAGCCAGAAGTACTACACTGAAGAGCACGGTTAGCGTCACGCGCCGTTTTTCTCCGAAGAAAATTCCGCCAAAAGAATGGGGCATTGGGTTTTCCTTAATTGTGTACTTTACCAATTTATTATCATACAAAGCGCACTGTGCATGTGCAGCATATAGGGTATCTTGAGTATAGACGAGATTTTCCTTACTATTGCTTTCTCCCGTAGAGGGAGCAATGTATGGACATAGAAAGGACGGCCGATGGAAATTGTGATAATTGTTGTTTTGCTGGCCGTGGTTGTGGCCGTATTTCTCAAGTCCCGAAGCGGGTCGGCAAAGCCAGGAAAAGCGGTCCGCCAACATAAAACAAAAAAGTCCCGCAGTTCAAACGAACACGTGGCATCGGCTTCGAAAACTTTCACTGCGGTTGCCATTGCCCCTTGCCCCGGCGCCTGCGAGGCGGTGCTCAGCTTCGGTGACCACCGATTCCTTTCAGGTGATGCCCCAGTACTGCCCCTCACCGATTGTGATTCGTCTTCGTGCACTTGCAAATATGTGCATTATGAAGATCGACGTGATGGTGGCGAAGAACGCCGCCAACCGTTTTCAATAAGAACAGATTTACACGCTTCAGCGGGTGCAGAAGAAAAACGCCAAAGAGCTGGCCGGCGCGGGCCCGATAAAGTTTAGAGGGGTTCGAAAAGTGGCCCCGCGGGGCGCTCACAAAATGATAATAACAATGAAAACTGTGGCAGCGAAGATAGCCACTCCCTTGTAAACCCCCTGTTTAGTCAGCTCCGGCTTTCGACTGCCCTTATCCTCCATGACTAACCTCGCCATTAGAGCATCTACATCACCACTGCCAAGGCGCTCTGCCTTGGGGATTTGCTGATCACGACTCATCTGGGCTGTCATTCTCGCCGTAGCAGCATCGATCGCATTCTTTGAAATGACATCTTGAACCTGGACCGCTTGTAGCAGCGCAACAAGCTCCGCTCGGTCCGCTTCGGGTATGCTTCGAATGGCACTGGAATCGTCCGCACTCAGCCGGTAAGTCGTTCCATTGATGATAAAAGTTATCGCACTTTGATTCATAACTGTTTTCGCAGCAATACGTTGGTGTTTATCCAGCTGGCCAGAACGTTGATCACCCCAACTTTAGCACAAGGTACCCGCTGTTCGTCTAAGCACTCAAAAGCGCCCGACTAATGATTATTTTCATCACTTCACTGGTGCCGCCATATATGCGGCTAACACGAGCGTCAGCATAAGCGCGTGCGACAGGGTATTCCCACATAAAACCAAAACCCCCGTGCAGCTGCACGCACTCGTCCACAACCCTGCCCTGTAACTCGGTCACCAACAGCTTCGCCTTCGACGCGGTGGCAGTATCGAGCTCTCTTTCAAGGCGTAATGCCAAACAGTGATCCACAAACACTCGCATCGCTGTAATCTGAGCGTCCAGCTCAGCCAATTTAAACTGGGTGTTTTGCAGCGTGGACAGCGGCTTACCAAATACCATCCGCTCTTTTACATAGTTCACAGTATGCTCAAGTACGGGCCCGCATACCGACATACTGCCTATGGCTATCGACAGGCGCTCCTGCGGCAACTCTTCCATCAGGTGTATAAAGCCCCTACCCTCCTCGCCCAACAAATTCTCCTTGGGAACACGCACATTCTCAAAAAATAGCTCGGATGTATCCTGAGATTTCAGACCCACCTTTTCGAGATTGTTGCCTCTGACAAACCCCGGCGTACCTGCCTCGACCAGTATGAGGCTAAATACTTCCGGACCGTCCTCAGGGTTGGTCTTGCACACGACAACCACTAAATCTGCTTGCTGGCCGTTAGTGATAAACGTTTTCGAGCCATTGACCACCCAGTCTTTTCCATCCGCCTCTGCCTTGGTCCCGATGCCCTGCAAATCTGACCCCGTTCCAGGTTCCGTCATTGCAATAGCCGCGACAATCTCGCCGCTAATACAACCGGGGAGGTATTTCTGTTTTTGAGCTTCACTGCCAAGCCTCAGGAGATAGGGCACAACAATAGTACAGTGAACGACAAAACCCAGACCCGAGTGCCCCGCTCGTGAAATCTCTTCATCCACCACACAGCAATAGCGGAAGTCTCCGCCAACACCACCGTACTCTTCGCCTGCGGTAGGTACCAAAAGACCAAGTTCCCCCGCCTTGTTCCAGATGTTTCGATCAACTTGGCCGTCCTTTTCCCACTACTCGTGGTATGGGGCTACCTCGGCTTCGAGGAACTGGCGAACAGTGTTGCGAAACTGCTCATGTTCCGAGTCGTATACGGTTCTGGGTATCATCGCTTTCTCCAACTGACACTGTGAATTACTCCACTCATTTTCCTGGACCTGGTCATAGCAATCGACGCCGCCATAGACTCAGCTCGCCCGATCAAGAAGCACAGGACCACTACCTTCGTCGGCCAGTTTATCCTCTGCGTTGTAGATAGGGCAGTTTTTCATCGACAAACAACCGCAGCCGATACACCCGGTCAGGGAATCCCTGAGGCGTTCAAGATAGGCGATTCGTCCATTGAGCTCCTCGCGCCATCGTGTCGACAGTTTTTCCCAATCTTTGGCTGTGGGCGTGCGTTTATCCGGCAGGCTCGCAAAAGCATTCTTTATGGAATCCAAGCTGATACCCATTTTCTGGGCTGCCTTTATAACTGAAATTCGCCGCAATACATCAGCTTTGTAGCGCCTTTGGTTGCCCGTATTACGCCGGCTCCGAATCAAACCTTTTTCCTCATAAAAATGCAGTGTGCTGACATTCACGCCACAGCGCTGCGCGACTTTACCCACCGTCCAGTTTGACTCTTTCACGGTTAACCCCTAAATCACACTTACAACAATACTAGAGAAGAAAAAGCTTTACCTCAAGTTAACTTGAGGTATTAGTATGGCTATTAAATCAATCTATGAGCAAATATGAGGAAAACACCATGCTTCAATTAGAGCACTTAAATTTAGTAGTCAACGATGTCTCTGCAAGCTTAAAATTCTACAGCGCAGCCTTTCCACACTGGCATATCCGAGATTCCGGCGAGAGTGAATGGTCAGGCAAGCCTAGAAAATGGCTACACTTTGGCGACGACTACCAATATCTGGTATTGAACGACAACGGGGTTGGCGAAAATAGAGACCTCAGCGGCCACCAAACTGGACTGGCCCATTTCGCTTTCGTGACTAGCGAGATAGACGCTGTAATAGCGCGCCTGGATCAGGCAGGGTTTGCGACTGCCAAAGACGGCACCGACGAGCCCTATCGCAAAAATGTCTATTTCATCGATCCCAACGGCTTTGAAGTAGAATTTGTTGAGTATTCGAGCGATATTCCAGAACAACGGAACTTCACGAAGCCAATTCTCTAGCCTAAGCTCAAAATCTGGGCAAGAGCAAAGCTATGAAAGTACTGGCTTTGCGGGTCATGCTAACGCTAAAAGCCGTCCAAATTAATCGTTTGTAGGCTCGACGAAAGCCAATAAATCTTGCACCATCTATCTCACATTTTTTTAACAGAGTAACCATGCGCACACTGGACTTCGAAGTACTGCAGCAGGCATTAAATTGGTGTGAAAACGGCGAGACACCCTGGCTTTGCACTATTGTGCATTCAGCCGGTTCCGCACCTAGACCACTTGGTTCCATGCTCTGCTCGCTTAACAGCGGACTGCAGGCAGGCTCAGTATCCGGCGGTTGCGTGGAGGAAGATCTACTCGAACGCCTTCAGAATGGCGAGTTTGACCACAAGTCCAATCACGTGATCGAGTATGGCGTCAGCGCCGAGCAAAACGAACGTCTTGGACTGCCCTGTGGCGGTCGATTGCACCTGCTATTGCAACGTCTCAAAAAGGAGGATGAGTCCTGGCTCGCCGGTATACTGCAAGCACTTGAGGAACGCCGCTGTATCGAGCGAAAACTAGACATCGCGACAGGGGAGACAATGCTAAATTACACCGACCACTTCACACCGCTGCTTGCGAACGACGCGCAGTTGCGGCAGTGCTTTGGTCCGCGTATGCGGATGTTACTGGTGGGGGCGGGGCAACTTTCTCAGAGCCTAGCGGAACTCGCCCTTGCTATGGACTACGAAGTCATTGTTACCGACACACGCAAAAACGCACTGTCTCAATGGGAGGGGCCGGAAGTACCACTTTTGCAGGGTATGCCAGATGACATCGTCCGCGAACAGGCCTGCGACAAGTTTTCCATCGTCATCACACTCACCCACGATCCGCGTATAGATGATATGGCACTGATGGAAGCGTTGACCACCGACGCCTGGTATGTTGGCGCGCTGGGCTCTATACGTACCACCGAAAAACGCGTAGAGCGATTGGCGCAGTTGGATTTAACACCGGCACAAATTGCACGCTTGCACGCGCCTGTTGGTTTGGATATCGGCAGTAAAACTCCCATTGAAATCGCCGTAGCGATTATGGCGCAGCTTACCCAGCTACGCCGTCGATCAGCTAGTCAATGAGCGAATCGTCAACTTACCCAGCTGTGACATATGCACCTCATCCGGACCGTCAGCAATACGGCAGAATCGAGAAGTCGTGAATGCTATGGGAATCATGGTGTCCTGGCAGACTCCCGCACCCCCAAAAACCTGCATCGCTCGGTCAGAAACCGTCTGGCACATTTGCGGTGCGACGATTTTTAGCATGGAGATATAGGGTAAAGCCACCTTGACACCCTCTCTGTCCATAACCTCAGCCGCTTGCAGTGTCAGCAAACGACACTGCTCTATATCGCAACGACTACGGGCAATCTCATGCTGCACACTGGTCTTCTTACTCAACTTCTCACCAAAAGCCACGCGCTGCTCTGACCGCTCACACATTAGCTCCAGGCACCGCTGGGCCATACCGACAAACATCATGGCGTATTGAAAACGCCCTGGCCCGAGGCGACCCTGCGCGATTTCGAACCCACACCCTTCTCCTTTGATCATATTAGTGACGGGTACTCGCACATTCTCAAACAGCAACTCCGCCTCCCCCCCCGGGGAGTGTTCGCCGCCAAACACGCGTAGTTCGCGCACCAGCCTTACTCCCGGCGCGTCACGCGGCACCAATATAGTGGAGTGCTGGCGATGACGCTCGGCATCGGGGTTCGATTTACCCATCACCAACATGATCTTGCAACGAGGACTGACGGCCCCGGTGGTCCACCACTTGCGACCGTTGAGCACATACTCGTCCCCATCACGCTTTATTTCCAATTCCATATTGGTGGCATCAGAAGAGGCAACCTGGGGTTCAGTCATCGCATAAGCAGAACGGATTTCCCCTGCCAACAATGGGTTCAACCACTCCTCCTGCTGCGCTGCGGTACCGTATTTTGCCAACACTTCCATGTTGCCTCTGTCGGGTGCATTGCAGTTAAACACTGGCTGAGCCCAGGGCACTTTGCTCATGGTTTCAAAAATCGTGGCAATTTCAACGTTGGTGAGGCCGGGGCTCCAGGGCTCATACTCTGCAGGTAGAAACAAATTCCACAGGCCCTGCTCTTTAGCTTTCTCTCGCAAGCCATCGAACCATTCGGGCACTTGCCAGCGATTATTCTGATTGACAGTGAACTCCTCCCATTCGTGCTCACGTGGATAAATATGTTCACGCATAAATGCTTCAACCTGCGCATTTAGCTCGACAACTCTCTCAGTTAGCTCAAAACCCATGACTACGCCCTATGATCTATAAAATTTATTGACATATATAATGCCATTATGTGATTATCCGCGTCAAATAGACCCGCACAGCAGGAAATACACAGTATGACGCCTACGATGATATGGTGCCTCACGGCATTGATCTATGCCCTCTTCTGGTGCTGGTACGTCGGCTTTAAGAAGAAAATTACACCCGAAGAAGTTGAAGCGACCATGGGACTTTATCAGGAAACCGGTTCATGGACGGTGAAACAAAAGCAGAGTATTCGCCAGTTTCTTCTCAACGATGATGGCAAAGATTTCGTCATGGTCAACCTAATACACCTAAAAAAACCCATTGGCGAATCACGTCAGAAGCTGGCCGCCTACCAGAAAATTTTCCTCGGCTCGCTGCTCCTGAAAGCAGGCCACCCGGTAATGATAGTCAGAGCAGCCTCCGGCAACGTAGAAAATGTCAGCTGTGACCATAGCGATGACTGGAACGCCGCCGGTATGATCCGGTATCGCAGCCGACGTGATTTGATGGAGATGCTACCGGCCACTATTGGCAGTGATCACCATAACCTGAAATTAGAGTCGCTGGAAAAAACATTCGCCTTTCCCTCCTCGCCCTGGTTTATGTTCGGCGGGCCACGCATTGTGGTCGCCCTGCTCATCGCATTAGCCGGCGCGCTCGCACACCTTATAGTGGTCTGAAAAGAGCTACTAAGCGTTTTCGTACTGCGCCAAAATACGATCAAGATTGTGACTAATACGAGACTGAAGGCGTATCATTTCCAACTTCGGCCAAGTACACCGCTCGCCCGAATCGATCAGTCTACGCATCTGTTTTTCACCCGGGAATGACAGCAGCTTTAGCGGGTTGAGCACTTTATAATCAGGCAGAATATTAATATCGCCCACATAGTCCTGATTGATAATGGAGCGCAGCAGTGCGGCAGTGCGAGTCAGCGAGCCACCGCGTTTGTTCGGCCTGTCCGCTATCAGTGTAATAGCATTAAACCATTCTCTGGCAGAGCGGCGAGCAGCTTCGGTCAAAATCCCCGCCGCATTTTTTTTACGATGGCCGTCGGTTACAAAAGGAATAACGTGTGGATTAGTTTGGCTAACGACGTAGTGATTGACGCCATACAAACGTGCCAAACGTTTAGCAGGCAGATCATCACTGACAGAACCATCCACCCATTTCCTAGAAGGCAAATAATCTTTCCGCTCTCCGCGGCTATCCAAAGCCTGCAATGTAACCGGTGGGAAAATCCCCGGTACCGCTGCGGAGGCCATCACAGCGCTGCGGATCAAAACACTGGGAGAAGTGGTGGCGTTTAGCAAGCGGGAAGTTTGATGAGTCTCAGCCGGTGCAATAGAAACGTTCATCGCTCGGCCAGTCTTAGCGAAAGCCTGCTGGAAGGTTAGATCCGGGATAAACTCATTTATCGACGCTTCCAACTCAGAAACGGGCGCCGACGAAATCGACTGGGTGTCTGTCGTTATCCGCTCCAGAAAATACTCGGGAGACATCAACGCGGCCAGCTCTTCATCACTGTGAGTGGACACAATACTTCCGACAATTGCTCCACCACTGGAGCCCGACAAAATGGTAGGCAATTGCTTTGCTTCAGCCAGCGCCCGAATAACACCTACATGGAAAAACAACAGGGAGCCAGAACCGCTCATCATAAAGGCCGAGCGTCCAAAACACTGGCTGGCACGGCGGAAGAAATCCAGTTTCTCCTCCTCCGTAACCTCACCGCTGTCATCGCTGGCGATTAAATCCAGGGTGTGGACTATTTCTTCGATATAATTCTCGACAAGATACTTGGTACCCGAAAGAGCGTGGCCGTAGAGCCCCGCCTTACCCATCCCACCCATATTGCCGTGGATACCCTCGTTGAGTGTGTAGAGCAATCCTTTGATGTCGTGCCGAGCTTTCAGACTCTGCAAGCCGTCCAAGCGTGTGCGGATGGAGACATAATCGTACTGACCCGTCGCATCTTTTTTACGCCAACGATCAAGGCCATTGTGCTTGTCGAAGGCGACAGCCGCTGCCATCCACTGTTCGTAGCTGGCCGCTTTTTTCATATCCTGCTTTAGTTGATAACTGGCGTTGATTAGCATTGCGCTATCC
>JBLGAR010000030.1:0-38976 GCA_047612385.1 Cryomorphaceae bacterium
CCTAATGCCATCGGCGCCGGCGGCGAATGCTGCCGCGGCAGTTCGGCCATCGGAAATACCGCCAGCACCTAGCAGGAGAACTTCATCGCCCAGTGCAGCACGAACCAAGGACATCGAACTGGCTAGCGGCAACACGCCGTAATTATGACCACCTGCTTCAGTGCCTTGTACAACGATGCAGTTAGCCCCTTTGTCATTAACCTCCTTGGCGGCGTCGACAGAGCCCACCTGGGCCCAAACCGAGATGCCGGAAGCCTGCAATCGGCTCACCGTCGAGGCATCCGGAAAGCCCCAGTGAAATGAGACGATGGGGACTCTTTTGGCGATGCAAACCTCCAGCTGTTCCTGATGAGGGAAAGGTTTCAAGAAATTAACATGAAACAGTCCGTGGGTTGCCGCCTGAATTTCTTCGATGCGCTTCGCCAAAGTGGACGGCGACAGCAAACTACCTGCAAGACAACCTACACCGCCAGCTAGAGCCACCGAGATCGCAAGGGGAGAGGTATCGCACACAAAGGCCATACCCGCGCAGACAAAGGGGTGCTTCAGTTTAAATTGGCGTGAGAAACGTGTCTCCAGCGTATTCTTGTCGCCAATTTTGGAAGCATGGCTAGACGCCGGTACTATAGCCACGGCGGCGGTCGTGCCTAGAGTCCATCGAATTGCGTCTCTGCGGTTAATCATGATGCAGTTGTTCGTGCTGCCCGGCGCTATTTAGTAAAGATCCATCCGGCGTGCAATTCACATAATCACCGATGAGACGGCCAGCTTCAAAAATGGTAATTTCATGCCACAAATTGAGTCCCGGTTCTCCTTCGAATCGCCCGACCATTTCCTGGAAACACCGCATAATCTCATTGTGCGTAGGGTGGCTGTGGGTCCATTTTTCGAGTGAGCTTAGCGAATCGAAATATCCCAGCCCCAGCGTACGCAGACTTTGGGTCTGAGAGGGCCCGTCTTCTTCGATAAAGCGCATACCGATACATCCGGTATCGACTCGGTTATCACGAAGATAGTGAAGCCCGGCATGAAACGCTGGCTCAACATCCCGCAGATAAACCTCAGTCTGCTGCGTATTTGCAGCATGGATGTCTTGGGTGGTTTTAATAAGGCAGGTATTGGCCGGCGCCACTACTCGAATACGCGCCCCGTATCCAGTCGACAATTCCACAGGGGAGGTTGAAACACTCGCGTCGAGATCATCTTCAGCGGCCGCGACAATTCTGTCGCGCGCGCTGCCCCAATAGCCGTGTACCGGGGTGATCTCCATTGCATCGCTCAAATTGCCAAGGCCTGTCACATTATCACTACGAGAATAAGAGGTCTCATTGTGATCAAGAGATAAATAACAGATCTCTCGCCAGATACCAATATCACCGTCGAGGTATTGGAGATCATCAAAGATCTTTTCGATATCGGATTTTAGACGCCACGCCTCGAAATCGGCTGGCTGTTTCCAGTAGGCGAACCAGATAGTGCTGCTGGGCCCGAAGCCGGATTTTACCGATCCGTGCTCCACTAGTTGAGGCCCATGTGAGCCGCGCAGTGAGTGCTCAAGCCGCTGCACCGTCTGCGTGTTCGTCTGCGTGTCTGTATTCGATCGGTCCTCGACACCCAGCACCAACATCACCAAGTCATTCGTGCCAGTGAATCGCGGCTCAAAAGCATCATAGGAAGGTTTAAACCCCAGCGGGCGATGTACCGGCGGGGCCTTCCTGCGAGGACCGATTGCCGTTTTCATATCGTACCTGTATCGATAGTGGCAGCTTGTTCGGCCGGCATGTCTTCAGCACCGCCTTCACTGCTTTCGCTATGTACGACCGCTTTCATAGGCGTTTTATCTAGCAAGAGGCGGGTCGATTCAGGCTTACTGTAATGTCCGGCGGGATCAGCGAATACCTTGGCCATGGTAATCTCTTCAAAATTCAACTCTGCAATCACCAGCCCCTCTTCTTGTTCCGGGATATAGCTCGCTAATTCTTTACCGTCCGGACCGAATATCATCGAAGAACCACCACCTAGCTCAATCAGGGGCGGCACTTCCGTGCCCACTTTGAAAAAATCCAACGCTCGTTGGTTAATCACCGAACTGGCAGCGACGACGAAACACTGCCCCTCCACAGCGTACACGCGAGAAATCGACATACTGACCTCAGCACCCAGGGCGTGTGCCTTTTCGCGGTAGAGCACAAAAGCCGGCCAGGCGGTGACGTGAATCTGCTCATTTTGGCTATACATCGCATACTTACTCAGGGGCTGTATGTGCTCCCAGCAGCACAGCTGCCCCACATTTCCAATATCGGTTTGTACCACCGCCAGGTCCTCGCCGTAGCCCTCGCCAAAAATAGATCTTTCGACGTGTGTTGGCTTTAGCTTCCTGCGCAGTGACAACACTTCGCCGTCGCTATCGATCAGGCATTGGCTGAGATACAAACTACCGCCGGCGCGCTCAGAAATACCCGCGGATATCTTGATTTTGTACTCGCGCGCAATACAACGGAGTTGATCAAATTGAGGCGAACCCAGTTCAAGGGAGTTTTCAAAATACTGCGTCGTGTACTGCATGGACCAAGAGGGCGCACCGAGCCAGATTTGAAACGGATAACCTGGAAACCAGGCTTCACCGAAAGCGATTAAGTCACATCGCTCCGCTTTGGCTTCGCTGGTAAGTAGCGCCGCTTTTTCGAGGCAGCCATCAATGTCAAAGAAAATGGGTGAGGCCTGTACTGCAGCGACCTTGACGATTTGTTGGTTGTTCATAGGGTATGGGCTCTCAGTAAAGCGGTGCTACAAATGAAGTCATTTTTTATCGCTCACAAGGCTCGCCACCGCGAGACTACACTCCTAAGCATTACAAAATACAGCAAGGATTACTTGGTCACACCCGCCATTTACTGGGTTGAGTCGGCCATGAACCGGCCAATGTAGCGAAAGACTATATTACTAGGGGACAATCTGATAAACGGGTGATACCTTCTCGAATCCTATGCAGCTCTCCTGCAGGTCTGCGACGGCGATTCACCGTACCGCTGTGACCTGACACCGATTCCACTAACCCGGGCGAGGTCTGGCAGAGTGACCGGATGCGTCAGGTGAGCATGAATATAATCCACCACCTGCCTGAGACAAGCGGGGGAAGATGAGTCCTTCTCACCCTGCATGATCTTATGGGGTCGCAACAGACCAGACAGATGAGCGCGGGCCTCTGCAGGTTCATGAGTATCCATGATGTCGCAGCTTGTCAGGGGGTTTGCTAGCTCGAGTAGCGCCATTGGACCGACCGATTTGCATCCGATATACCAAAATGGGGTCCTAGGGTTTTTCCGTCCAAAACGGACACTTGTCGCTACAGGCCACCCCAGCTAAGGCTTTCCAGAGGGTATTACTTTGACCGATGGGCTTAAAACCCTCCGATTTGGCGCTTTTTTTGTGGATCAAAACGATCACGGGCCGGTAAAATCGATCTTGTGCCAGTCAAAAGGGCGCATTGTGCTTCGGAATCGCTGTTTTCTGCCTATTCTCGGGTGTTTTCAGCACCGGGATCCATTCTGGTTGCTTCAAAAAAGGCGAAATCACAGCCAAAAACGGCCATTCTCCGGAGCTAAGAAAAAGTAATACCCTCCGGAAAGCTGCGGCTAGCAAGGGATACAGAGGGGTTTGTCCGTTTTGGACGGAAAAACCCCAGGACCCCTTTGTGGCATGGATACCTCCATCGGCATGGTCAGTTGGCAATATTTGCCATATTTTGCCATACTATGGACACAGCAACTGACGGGAGGATGTCATGGCTACAATGAATATTTCAGTACCGGACCCTATGAAAGACTGGGTTCAGGACCAAATCGATGGGGGTAAATACGCCAGCTCCAGCGATTACGTGCGAGATCTGATTCGAAAAGATCAACAAGAGCGAGATAAGCTTGCCACATTGCAGGCGGCAATCTCTTTGGGATTTGAAAGCGCCCAGGCCGGTGAACTCGACATCGAGTCCATCAAGCAAAAAGCAAAACGACTTGCAGGGCTTGAATCGAAATAATGCCCAAAATTATCAAGCAGGCATTGGCCGAACAGGATTTAATCGAAATTTGGCTTTATACGTTCAATGAATGGGGAGAACAACAAGCCGACAAGTACCTGCATAATCTGAATGCTGCAATCACGCTACTAGCTAACCAACCTTTGGCCTGCCGTGAGCGCACTGAACTCTAGCCCCCTGTGCGGATTCACCATCACGGACGCCATCTCATTGTCTACCTGGCTTTGGCGGATGGCATAAACTGAGTGCGTTTTCTCCATGAAAGTATGGATGTTGATAGTCACTTGGATGATTCGGAAGCCGGCCAGTGAATTCATAGAACTCCCCAGCCATTCATCCTCGAGCAATCTGTTTCAATGCCAGCTAAAGCAAACCTCCCTGCCGTAGTGAACCTTTTCGGCGGTTTGGGCCAAGAAAGCCTGTAAGTGAATCGGTCTCCCACGTCGAAGGTGAAATCATCAATAAACACCATTTCAGCGTCGTACCGAAAGCTGCCGCAGCCAGAGCGGCTTAATCCATAGTCTATCCCATGAATATGGAAGTGATGGAGGTAGTCATCATCCCAACCCATGGCGATCTGAATGATATAATGAAGGTCAGCTGTAGAGGTGTTCCCATCGATCCGTAGCCTGCGCCAAATCATGGGGCTGACGTCGCGAAGAGCAATCTTGATCGAGTAGGTATTCACTGGAATGGTGGCTCACGTCAATGAAACCCCAGCATCCACCAGTCCTTATGGTCCGAAAAGCCAAATTTACATTGCCCCACAGATTTCGGTACTCTCATAGCTCAATGCAAACGCGAACTACTAACGAACGCTTTCAAGGATCATATCGGTAATTCCACGCCATCCATCAGAGTTATTCGAATAGACCTATCCGACCGCGTCGAGAACACTGGTCTCGTAATGTTTACGAAAAAGTAGGACGCAATTGCGCAGTTTATTCGAGGGTCGATACTGATAAGTTGGTGGATACTATGGTCGGCAGCATAGCCCAGGGAGGGTCGCCTGCAGATCTTTCGGGAGATGCGCTGATCAACACAATCAATCGGCACGAGCGGTGGCGACAAAGATTGTACGTACTGTCGTAAGTCACATATACACCGGCCATGCGGTCGGTTCTCTCTTGATTAGTCTGCCGCACCCAATGGGCTTCATGAATGGTGATGAATGACGAAGCGTATGGAGCAAATTGAGGTTAGTTCGAGACTGACTACCCTAGAAGAACTCAAACAGCACATCACTCTGTTGGCCAGCGTGGAAGAGACGGACGCGCTGTTTGTCAGTTGCTACGTAAATCTTGAAAATGGCCATACAGCTTGGCGCGAGGTGCTCGATGATCGTGCTCGTATCCTACGGCGTGTGCTCAAGGGTAACAATCTTGCCGATTTCGAGGAGGCACTTGGTAAGATAGAGTGTTGGTTGTCCACCGAGCTGCTCACTGAAGCAAAGGGAGCGGCTATTTTTGTGCGTGGAAGCTTCGGCGGTACCTTCATACTCCCTATGCAATTTGGCGACCCGTTACCCAATCTGATCGCGGTCTATCCAACACCTAACATATACTATCTCGTGGAATTCAAGGAGAACTACCACCGCTACGTAGTCTTGCTGGCAAATCCGGGGCGAGCGTGCATTCTGGAGGTGAATTTAGGAGCGGCTACAATCCAGAGCTGGATGAATCAGTCTGGGCTGCGTGCGCGGGTGGGTACAGAGTGGTCTCGTATGCACTATCAGGTGAACCAAGCGCACCGTGGGAAAAGGTTTGTACGTGAAAAGATTGCGGTTCTGGAAAAGCTGATTCGCGCTGGTGGCCATAGCCACCTGATTTTGGCTGGCGATCCAGCGATCACTGGCCGAGTCCGGAACGCTCTGCCCGAGGAATTAGCGGGAAAGCTAGTTGATATGGTATCGGCCAGCGAACGGGATCTGCCGACCGAAGTGGTGATGTTGACTCTGGCCAGCTTCATCGAGCATGAGGAGCTCGAATCCCGAACGATTGCCGAGCGCCTCATTGAGGGACTTCGCAGCCACAATCTGACGGTCGTGGGAACGCAAGCCACCCTGGATGCATTGCGTTGCAATAAGGTGGATACATTGGTCATGGCCCGTGATTACCAACCTGACCCCGGTTGGACCTGCACGGACTGCAAAGCCATGGGCATTGAAGTGCCTGAAACCGACGTCTGTCCACAGTGTGGCGAACCCGCCGTTCGACCGCTGAATGTTAGGGAGGCACTGCTGCGACTGGCCGGCCAGCTTGAACGCCCGGTAGAGGTGGTGGAGCACTCCGAAGTACTCATGTCCCTTGGCGGTGTTGGATGTTTGCTACGATCTGTCCTTGATACAAGCTAGTCTGAATGCACGTGGGAAGCTTGACTTTTTGATCACCTCTATTCGAATGGGGAAAGAGCAGCGACCATAGATCTCAGCTGGCGGGTAACTCATGAGACTGGCTTGCTGGATTATAGAACTACCTACACCAGTGTTTTTATTGATGGGAAACGGTGCGTTATTAGTACTATAGCGTCTAAAAGCGCTTATTTTGAAGACAACACTTAACAAGAACAGCCAGAGCGCTCCCTTCGGTTGCCGGGCGCGCTTGCAGCGGGCCCGCTGCTGTAAGCGTCAGCCTAATACAATGTAAAACCCACTACGGAAAAAATTATGAAAAAGTTTGCGTTATTTCTAATTTCATTTTCAGCTGCGAGCGCATCTGCAGATGTTATTGTTCCAATGAACTTTGTAAATGAGAAAGGTGTCGGTGCTAGTGCGGGGCAGGTTACTGTCTCTGAATCAAAATATGGCCTCATATTGACGCCATCTCTGCTAGGCTTGGTTCCAGGTGTGCATGGATTTCACCTGCACCAAAACGCTAGCTGTGACCCAATAGAGAAAGAAGGAAAAATGGTTGCGGCAGGTTCGGCGGGGGGTCACTACGATCCAGCGTCTGCAAATTCACACGGCGCACCTTGGGGTGAAGGACATCTTGGTGATCTTCCGCCACTTTATGTAGAGGCGAATGGTTCAGCTAATCAAGCTGTTTTGGCGCCTCGCTTGAAGCTCAGCGATCTGCAAGGCCGTACAATTATGGTTCACGCTGGCGGTGACAATCACTCAGATCACCCAGTAACATTGGGCGGCGGCGGTGCCCGTGTTTCCTGCGGCATTGTCAAGTAGTCTTTTGGCTAACGCGTGCATGCACTGGACGTAAAACTGCTACGTTCGTTCCTGTCCGAGGTGAAATCATAGTTCAAGCAGCCGCGGGTAGCTGAAACAGTCCGCGACAATATTGCTTCTATAGATATTCGCTCATGTCGACGATCTTCCGATCAGATACATCGATTGGAGGGTTCTGTCGCAAAACCAGCAGCGCTGAATTTCCAAACTATACTCGGGTGCTTAGTATTTCAATATTTGGATAAACAGTGATCAGTTTCAAAGGTCGGCATCATCAGCAAGATATCATTTTGCAATGCGTGCGGTGGTACGTTGCTTATTCCCTCAGCTATCGCGATCTGGAGGAGCCGATGCAAGAGCAAGGCTATGTGGTCAACCACAGTAAGATTCGACGTTGGGTTGTGCGCTACTCGCCTCGCATCGAAAAAGCGTTTTGCAAGAACAAGAAACGGATTGAGAATCGCTGGCGGCTTTATTGGTCTGGCATCCCGGAGATCTATATTAAGATTAAAGGAGCATGGAAATATCTTTATCTCGCTGTCGATAAAATAGGCAACACCAGACGCTGACAGGATAGCTACGCCCGATGAAAGCTGCATATTCGGACTGGGAGAAATTCGCGACAGAGCCTAGCTTTGTACCCTACTTCTTTGGACTCGTTGTATATCTCTACTGTGCTTTATCGCCCGCAAGTGCCCGGACCTGAATAGAGAAATCCTCACGATGCACTGATAAAAGGTTTCCTTCCAAAGCACGATTCGAATCCATTGCCAGAGGCCGCAGTTAACAATTAGCAACCGCTTTGGGGTGTTCAGGGTCGAAAATTACCCTTCAAAACATCGTTGTTCTACGACCGTTTTCCTAACCAGTAGCGGTCCTTGATGAGTCGAAGAGGCTAAGGTCGCAAAGCGCCTACTGGCGGATCGACGATCAAGACATTGCCTCCGAGTCACGCACTCTTAAATTGCTCAGCCGACCCCGACTTCAGTGTGCTGTTATCCGCGCTCGGCGCTCGGCGATGAATGAACGTATCTGCAAGATAAGCAGCGTGCCGCATAAGGCGAGCATGCCCACATTGACAGTCAATGCCAGCGGGCTCATCTGCGCTGCGCGAATCACTAGCGTCGCAGCCGGCGCGAGCGCACCGAGTAACGCAATAACTGAGGCGGCATGCATCAAGTGTTTACGCGCAGCGTCAAAAGCCATCGCCAGAAGCCCCAGTACGAGCAAGACGCCGCCAACATAGGCCGGCACCAGCGCGGTTCGGCTCCCCTGAGGTAGAAACCCGCCAACGCCCAGAGCGATCAGCAACAGCGCGAATATCAAAGTCAGTTTAGGCACAAAAATCTCCAAAGTTATGAGGATAGGAAGAATCGGTTCTGTCGTATCCGGTGAAGCCATAGTGGCTCATGGTAGAACGATCTCCCCCGTATTATACCAAACTAAGCAACGCATGATCTCATTCAAAGGCAGACAGACTCCTCAATCGATCATCCTTCAGTGCGTCCGTTGGTACTGTGCATATTCACTCAGCTATCGAAATATTGAGGAGATGATAGCTGAACGTGGTATCAAGATTGATCATAGTAGGAGAGCACCAATTTTCGTGGGGTAGCCAGGTCTTGTCTTTTCCGATCCCTTGAATTGTCGGATGCTAGGCTCTCGATAAAAATGAGAGCCTAGTTCGGTGATTACCTATAGGATCAAAGTGGCTCTAAGGGACGTCAGCGCAATGATTTGGCGCCGCCTGCGAGTCCAAGGCAATACGTCGCTGGCCGACCTACACTATATCATTCAAGTGGCCATGGGCTGGGATGACTACTACCTTCATCACTTCCATATCTACGGGGAGGACTACTCGATTTGTCGTCCGGGAGTCACGGCACACGCTATGAAAGGCTTGGAAGGTAAGCCGGCGTGGCTGCTAATGTTTTAGTGCCGGTGTTGTTGGCGGTAAGCGACGATGATGTGTTGCCTGTTCAAAGGCGTAGGCAAGTTGAATCAAAAGAGGTTCTTGCCATTCACGTGCCATTAACTCGACACCAATCGGCAAGCCATCATCTGTAAATCCTGCCGGCACCGTGATTGCCGGAAATCCGATGAGTCCACTTAGATGGCAATTTGTGCCGTATTGCTGCTCGCGAATCAGTGCAGGTTTACGTCGGACTGTTGGGTAAACAAACGCATCTACCTTTGCCTCAGCCATCGCAAGGTATACGGCTTGTTTTATTTTTTCTCGTTTTGCCTGCAATGACAAATATTCAAGCGTCGGCCCGGGTTTGAATTCAGTGGCGAGCTGAAAATTAGAACGAAGTTCAGCATCTTTCAGTAAATCAGATTTAATAATATCAGCGACTGAGCTAACAGGAGCAGTTGGATGCGCTTTGAGGTAAGCATCTACATCCGTTTTTATGTCCGAGATTATTGTATACATTCCACCATAGTCATCATGCATTAGTTCTGCTAGCCCCGGGATGTTGACCTCAACCACTTCTGCGCCCGCTAGTTTCATCGCGTCCACAGCTGAATAAATAATATCAGCGACTTCTTTATCTTCGTGATCTACTGTGAGTAGATTCATTAACAGACCGAGGCGTTGTTTGTGCAAACCGTCTTTCTTAAGAAACGTAGTGTAACTTTCAGGAATGTGTCCAGCGCTCGCAGCAGTCTGGGGATCACCGGGATCATAGCCTGCGATCACGTCATATATATGGGCCAAATCACTAACGTTGTGTGTGAGAGGGCCACCAGTATCCCAAGAGTGGGAGAGTGGTACGATACCGCGACGGCTTGTCAAACCGACGGTACTACGCAAACCAACAAGGCTATTGAAAGAAGCTGGCATACGAATCGAACCACAGGTATCGCTGCCAAAACCAGTAGGAGCAAAGTTCGCGGCAACTGCGGCAGCCGTACCACCACTGGAACCACCGGGGATATGGTCGATAGCATAAGGGTTGAGTGTTTGCCCGAATAATGAACCATATGTGGCAAAGCCCATAGCGAACTCATGCGAATTGGTTTTTCCCAGTATAATGGCCCCGGCGTCGCGCAGACGTTTAACTATCTCTGCGTCATGTGGGGGTATCCAACCGGCAAACACCTTCGATCCAATAGCAGTTTGCATATCAGCTGTTTCGTAATTATCTTTCATGAGTATGGGGATGCCATGTAAAGGTCCTCGTGCACCTTTTTGGTCTCTCTCCATATCGAGCTGTCGTGCCCGCTGCTCTGCAGCGGGGTTTAGAACAGTGATTGCATTTAGTGCCGGCCCTTTTTGATCGTATGCTGAGATTCTTTCTAAGTATGCTGTGACCAATTGTAATGAAGTTATTTTTCGCGCTTCCATTTCAAGTTGTATTTCACTAATGGGTGCATCCAGAAGTTGGAAGTCCTTGACATTCAGACGTGGTTCGCTTGCAGACAACACGATTGGCACGAGAACTAGGATGCTGCCTAAAGAATTATGTAGTATTTTTACGACCGAATTTGTGCGCATATATTGACAAGCTCTGTAGTCAAACGAGAGGCCTTGATGATACCCGCTTTCTATTTTGGCGTGAATTATTGAATATAGCTGCATTCGACAAGCCCATGAGCACAGCTGACAGCTGCTCCTGATCAAGCAGTTGCACCTCGGCGTGCTGAGCCATTTTCGCGCGGATCAATGTGGCCTGTTGCCCGGTGGCTGTGAATACGCAACCGATATCCCGGTGGAGGGGTGCTTTGGAAAATACCGCGGGGGGAGAGGTGAGAAACGGGCGGCTTAATTTTGATAAAGCCAGGGCCAGTGGAGTCGCGATGAATTCGGAATACAGGGCTGCTGAGCGTCCGGTAGAGTGGTATGAAAGGTCGGTCTCTTTTTCAAGAACCAGAACCTTCGCTTTACCCCGAAGCTCGTAGGCGATAGATAAGCCTGCGATGCCGCCGCCGATAACGCAAAAATCTGCAGTCATTGAACGTCCTTGAAATAGGTTTTCCGATAATATGCCACTCCAGCATCCATCTACAGGAACCGGCCACCATTAGATTCAATCTGCTTAACTTGACGTCGCCCGCTACTGTAGTTGAGGATGTTATGCAAAGTATCACCTAGTTAGTTACGCAACCCTAAAATCACGCAGAGCGCCAGGAGTAGTTATGTACGTTCGACCGCATGCTTTATTCAAACAGTTTATGGCAGGCTTGGCGGCGCGGCCAGAGGCATCGCTGGTTCATTCTCTGGCAGAGTCACCCACCCTCGCTGATTTTCTCCCCGATCTTGACCCGGGGCTGTCTCTGGACTGGTCTGGAGAATCTTTTTTGGGGATGCCCGCCCTGCGCGAGAGGGTGTTGCAGCGTACCGGTACCGATGCAAGCTGCGGCGTTGACGATGTTCTGATAACCGCCGGCGCAGCTGAAGCCAATTTTTTGGCTATCAGCCAGCTGGTTCAGCCCGGTGACGAGATGATTGTCGACGTGCCCGGCTGGCCTCAGCCGTTGGTTCTCGGAGAGGCCATTGGCGCGAATGTCAGGCGCCTGCAGCGGCACGAAGAACGCGGCTGGCGCTTCGAAATCGAACAGCTGAATGACTTAATAAGCGATCGAACGAGGCTAATTTTTCTTTGCCATCCAAACAATCCGACAGGCCAGGTTATGAGCGAAGCCGAGCTGGAAGCCGTTGTGGAATTAGCCGATCGGGTGGGTGCCTACGTGATCTGTGATGAGGTCTACGCGGGATTGGAGTGGGATGATCAACCCATTCCCCGCATCGCCAACCTGTACGAGAAGGGCATCAGCATTGGCAGTGTCTCCAAGTTGTTGGGTTTGCAGGGCCTCAGAACGGGTTGGATGATCTGCCGGGACCGGCAGCTAGTGTTCGACGCCATGGTCCTGCGCGAAGACACTAGTGAAATCATGAATATCATGGGCGAAGCCATTGCAGAGGTTGCCCTGCGAGACGATCGCTATGGCGCGAGTGTTACCCGTGCCAAAGCTGCAGGCAGAGCGAATCTCGATATCATTGATGACTGGATTGGTCGCAGGGCGGAGATATCCTGGCTGCGCCCGCCCGCCGGGCTGATCGGGTTTTGTCGGCTGGACCTTGATCTATCGGCCGATTTACTGGCGAAACGCCTGATAGCCGAGCCTTACCGAACTTTCGTCATGCCGGGCTCGGCCTATGATTTTCCCGGGCACCTGCGCCTCGGTGCCGGCGGTGGCGCGGGTGCTGATATAGCTAACGCCCTGAAAAGACTGGGCCATTGCCTGGATGATATAGCTCGGGAAAGGTGAACCGGGGAGGATGGGGCTGTTCTATATCTTTCGTGCTAGATTCGATTGGCTAGACTGACACAGAACACTGTTGCCGTCGCGGCTCCTCGCTGTGGCAGCATCTAATTTGTATAACAATACAACATAAGGAATTGCTGACTGATGTTTGACGAGTTTCGGTCCGACACGTTTACCCTTCCCGATGAGGGGATGCGCCGCGCCATCTACCAAGCCGAGGTTGGCAATTCGGTCTATGGTGAAGATCCCAGCGTCAACGAACTGGAACAGGCTGTGGCGCAATACTTTGGCCGCGACGCAGCCCTGTTTTTTCCCTCTGCGACCATGGCAGGGCAAAGCGCAATCGCCGTTTGGTGCCGGCCTGCAGACATGGTACTGATCGAGGAATACGGTCACAATTTCTATTTCGAGACCGGCTCCATGGCATTTATTTCGGGAACCCAGGCGCGGCCCTTATCCGGCCAACACGGTATTCTCAGCTCGGAGCTGCTGGCGTCCTCAATCGTCCATGTAGAAAACCCACACGCTCGCACCGGCCTGATCGTTCTGGAAAATACATCGAACTATGGCGGTGGCACTGTCTATCCGCTACTGGCCCTGGATGCCATTTTCGAGCTGGGCGCCAGCCATAAATTGCCTGTCCATATTGACGGCGCGCGAATATTTAATGCTCTGGAGTACTACCGGCAAGCCGATGCTTCCCTGCAGCCCAAGCGGTTACTGCCGACAAAGGGCTCGATATCCGTGTGTTTTTCCAAGGGCCTGGGCGCGCCGATGGGTGCCGCATTGGTGGGTGACACGGATTTCATCGAAGAGGCGACCCGCATTCGATCACTGCTTGGCGGGGCGATGCGTCAGGTGGGTTTCATGGCCGCCGCCGCACTGTATGGCCTCCGAAATAATCTTGAGCGCCTACAAGAAGATCATACCAATGCCCGTTATTTGGCCGAACGACTGGCCGGGGTAGGCGGCTTGTCTGTGGCACTGGATACGGTGCAGACCAATATGGTCTATGTCGATGTTGTAGCGGGGCCTGAGCGCGCGGCCCAATTGGTACAGCAATTGGAGCGACGTGGGATAAGAGCATGGAACCTGGCCCAACGCCTGCGCTTCGTAACCAGCATGCTGGTAGATCACTACGCCTGTGAGCGCGCGGCTGACGCCGTTGAGGATGCCATGCGGGAGAAGTCATCAAATGGGCAATAAAGAGCACATAGAAATCTGGCGTATGAATGCTTTCACCCATCGGCCTTTCAGCGGCAATCCGGCCGGTGTGGTCCTGGACGGCGATGATTTAACGGATCAGCAAATGCAGGCGATCGCGCCGCAGCTAAACAGTGTTTCAGAAACGGTTTATGTCTGTTCTTCCACCGAGGCATCTGCCGATATCCGCCTGCGTTATTTCACCCCAACCACCGAGGTCGACCTGTGTGGTCACGCCACAATCGCAGCGCTGTTCGCTATGGCCGCCAGTGGTCGGATCAGCGGACATACCGAAACACAGGTAATTCGTGCACAGACCCGGGTAGGGGTTCTCGATCTCGGCCTGGAATATGTCGATGACCGACTGATATGTGCGTCTATGACCCAACCGATCACGGATCACCAATGGCCGAGCGCGCCACAACAGGCGGCGACGGTACTCGGGCTTGAGTCGTGGGCTATCCGCGACGATCTACCGATAGCCTGCGCCAGCACGGGTATATGGACTTGCTATGTACCGCTGGTGAACCTGCACGCACTGGCCGCCATCGCCATCGATCATGAGGCGATTGAATCGCTGTGGCCTGAGAATACGCAACTCGCGGGCGTATATCCCTTTGTGATCACTAGCGGGGATCGCCAGTCAAAGCAGTTGAAGACACAGGGCCGGTTCTTCTGCCCGCCCCAATATGGGATCCCGGAAGATCCGGTAACCGGCACCGCCAGCGGCGCGCTGGCGGCTTACCTCATTAAACACGGTGTGCTTGACGTCAGCGGTGAACTCGAGGCGCATCAGGGCGTTGAAATAGGTAGCCCCGGCCGATTGCATGCTCGCCAGTGCAGTACGGGTGCTATTGAAATTCGTGGCCAGGCGGTCGCTATTTTTAGTGGTCAGCTCGCATTGTAAAACTCACCGCGAAGCCACAAAATTGGCCGGCGACACACCGTATTTTGCTTTGAAACATTTACTAAAATGCGATAAATCAGCGAATCCATGTTTGTACGCTATGTGCGTTATGCGCCCCCTAGCATCTCCACCGGCTACTCGCAGCGCATGCGCGGCTGCGGTGAGACGTGCATTCAATACCAGTTTGCCGAAGGTGGTGCCATTTTCAACACACAGCCGACTTAGGCTTCTCAAAGATACGCTCAGCTCGAGCGCGGCTGCAACGGCGCTCAGGTTATCGCTGGCATGATTGCGAACGACAAACCCCACCAGTTTGTTGAAGGCATTCACCCGGGGTGGATCGATACCATCGGCATAGCGTCGACTGATTCTACGCATACACCCGGCAACGACGTCGTAAAACATTTCAATGCTGGAGTTCAGTTCAACCAAACTAGAATCCGCATTTTCGGTCAGGTCGTCGACAGCTGCATTCAAAATTTTGGTCACTGAATCTCCACGTTCAATTTTGCGGCCGAAGAGCAGGCTATCGTGCTCACAAATTCTGTCTCGCAAATCATCGCTTGGCATCTGAATGCAGGTTTGATCATTGGGACGATCGAAATTCAGGATGTACGGGATTTGAGGATTGACCAGAATTGCATCGCCGGGATACAGGGTAAATCCGTCACCGTCTTGCGAATAAACGTCACATTCGCCACTGCGTTGCAATATTAAAAAATACTGCTGAGTTGATTCATATCTAATATCGCGGTCACTGCGCTCAACAACCTGACCCGCCGCGCGGATGTTCGTCAGGTGCAAGTCGCCTATCGATGTTCGATCCGCATGGCCCGCAAACGGACTCATGTCCCGAGTATCTAGCGAGAGGGAAGTAAACATATCGCAAATTTCTTTTCGCCACTGATCCAGGCATTGCGCCTCAACGTTACGCGTCAGTTCTGGAGTATGGCTTTGCTTGAGCTGTGGCATATCAGATCCTCACATTTCCTGATCGGGGTAACTGCGCAGCATCAACATCAGGGCAATGCCAATGGCCACCAGGAAACTCACAAACCAAAGTGCATTGAGGTAGTTGCCCGTCAGATCAAAGTAACGGCCCATGGCATAGGCCCCTGCGGCAGAGCCTATCTGAAAACCGGCAAACATAACGCCGTATATTAGGCCGAATGCTTTTTGCCCAAAGTACCGGCTCACTATATACGCTATCTCGCTGATTTCAGAGCCCGTTGCCAAGCCCACTAAAAGAGCTGCCAGGAAAACCACTGGGCCCGAGGCACCGGATGCGAGAATCATGACTCCCGCCAGTAGACCAGTAAGGAATACTGCGGCGACATAGGGGGCGAAATAGTGGTCCATCAGATAGCCCGCCAAGATTCTTCCTAAGATCAAACCGAAACCGAGCGAGCTCATGCACAACGCAGCCATTGTCGGATCGACGCCCCGACCAATTAACATAGGAACCAGGTGTGCCAGGACACTGGTAATACCGACACCCACCAGTAAGAAGGACCAGAAGACCAGCCAGTAGCTACGTGTGCGCATGGCCTGCGCACCGCTCAAACCGACCTGCACACTGTTCAGTGCCTGACGCGCCGCTTCAACATCATCGGTGGCACCGTCCACGTGCAGACCCATTTGCTCTGGTGTATCTCGTATAAAAAAAGCTGCAAGGGGGAGAGACAGGCACAGAATCAGGGCCGCAAAGACAAGGTAGGCATCGCGCCAGCCCCAGTGCTCGATGACAAATTGCCCTAAGGCAGGTATGACAGTAGCGCCGACACCAAAACCCGCCAGGGTAACTCCCAGGGCCAGCCCGCGTTTCTTGGCAAACCAAGAAATTATGATCCTGGAGTAAGTCAGCGGCAAGGTTCCCGCACCCAGAACGGGAATGAGCAAATGCATCAGGTAGTAGTGCCAAATGTTTCCCGTGAGCAGGCTCATAGAACCCACACAAACGCCCATTAGGGTGACAGACACCAGCATGACCTTGCGTACTCCAATACGGTCGACGATGGATCCCATAGCAGGAGAAGCGATAACCACGGCGATGTTGGCAATGGTGAGTGCCAAGGAAATCGGCCCACGCTGCCAGCCAAACTCTTGTTCAAGAGGGCCAACGAAAGTGCCAAATGCAAAGACCGTAAACATGGCATAGCTGAGGGACAAGCCTACAAAGCAGGCGAATACGTTCCACCACCCGTAGAAAATGCTATATTTTTTGTTTGACACGATGTCCTCGACCGAGTTTTTCAGATGACAAGATTATAGCCGCAGTAGCGAGAATTATAGCAGGTCGTTTCTTGACTTTTCAAAACCCTAAGTATATTTTAAACGTTAAAATAACCGTTAAAAACACTTAAAGCTAAAGATACTGAGGATTTGAAATGATAAACACCATGTTGACGAATCGTGATGAGTTCAAACTAGGTATGTTTTCTTCAAATTGCTCTGGTGGCTTAGCCGTGACAAAAATACCTGAGCGCTGGGATAATAGCTGGGAAAACAATCTTAAAATGAGCGTGATGTCGGATCAGGCCGGCTTTGATTTCCTGCTGCCAATAGCGCGTTGGATCGGCTATGGGGGAGAAACCGACTTCCACGGCTCGGTACTGGAAACCGTGACCTGGGCTACGGCGATACTTGCACACACTGAGCACATCAACGTGTTTTCCACCATCCACACCGCCTTTAACCATCCGGTGGTTGTGGCGAAGCAATTGGCGACTATGGATCATGTGGGTGCCGGACGTGTCGGTCTCAACCTGGTGGCGGGGTGGAACCGCCCCGAGTACGAGGCCTTGGGTGGCGATCTCCCCGAAGATCATGAAACTCGATACCGATTTGCCCAGGAGTGGTACGACGTAATCCAGCGGCTCTGGCGCGAACCCGATCCTTTTGAGTTCGACGGAGAGTTCTGGCAATTAAAGCGTACCTATACCAGTCCAAATCCCGTCGCTGAGAAGGTTCCTATCATTAATGCCGCAGGATCTGCACAAGGTCGTGAGTTTGCGGCCAGAAATGCCGATTTTCTGTTCACCACCGCCATGACTTTGGAGCAAACCAAGCAGGAAATTATCGCTTTGAAAAGCGCTGCCAAAGCCCTTGATCGGGAGCTGGATGTAATGACATTGTCCAGTGTGTTTTGCAGGCCGACTCGCTCCGAGGCTCAGGACTACTTCCGCTATGTTGTCGATAACGCTGACGAGGGCGCCATCGATAACATCATTCACATCATGTTCGCCAACGCAGAATCTTTCCCCAAAGATGCACTGGAAAGCCTGCGAGAAAGATTTGCCGCCGGACATGGTGGTTGGTTGCTGATAGGTACACCGGATGATGTCGCCGATGGACTTGAAGAACTGGCGAATATTGGGTTAGCGGGGTCGGTGTTTGGGTTTGTCGACTACATAAAGGAACTGCCTTATTTCCAGCAGGAGGTTATACCCAGATTGGAGAAGAAGGGCATGCGCCTGCCGCGCGCCTACGCGCAACAAGTCTCCATTGAGTAAGCTTTAGGGCTGTCCCCCTAAAAAAGCACAGCGACAGTTGGCCAGTAGCGCTATGATGTTGGCCGATGAGAATTCGCAGAGCGGGCTTACATACTTATGAGCGACGAGCACTTTAAACTGCCTCGTATTGCTGCTTACAAGCCGCAGTACTGGGAACTGGAAAAGGGAGAAAGCTATCTTTGGTGCAGCTGCGGCTTAAGCAAAAAACAGCCTTTTTGTGATCAATCCCACCGCGGAACAGAATTCAAGCCCGTGCGGTATGTTGCGCGCGAACAAGGCGAGGAGGTCTTATTCTGCACCTGCAAGCGCAGCCGTGACCAACCTTTCTGCGATGGCTCCCATAACAATCTCAAAGACGTCTATGACGAGGATGATCCCAGTTCTCCCGACAACCTGAAAATCCCTTTGATTGAAGCTGCAGAAAATGGTTTCGCCATGCTTGACGGGGGGTGCTACGTAGCCAAAGTCGAAAAGGTAGCCAGTGAATCGCATGGTGCTCTGACACTGGCGACATTGATTTCTGCCGAGACCGGCGCGCAACATCAGTCACAATTCTATGGTGAGCTGGCATCGGGAAGTTCGCCGATACTCAGTTATGGCGATAAAGAAGTCGTTATTCTGGTTAGCCAGGGTGCCGGCACAATTACTATCTCTGGGTGTGAATTGGATTTTAGCTCCGAGTGCGGCATTTATGTCCGCTCTGGCGAAGCCTTCTCCTTACAAAACGAGGGGATAGAAACAGTAAAGGTCTTTATCTCAGTTTGCCCAAGGGCGCGCGAACCAGAAATCCTTGCGACTATGCCTTCGAATTTCGACACGGCCCAACCGCAAAGAGTTGTCGGTATAGACCAGGCTAATCGTCAAACCATGGCGGACCGATTCTTTCAGATGCTGGTTGATAAGCAGATCGGCTCGGCGGTGGTCACGCAATTTATTGGGGAGGTCCCGCTTTCCAAGGCAGCGCCGCACCGTCATCTTTATGAAGAGGCAATTGTGGTGTTGCGAGGTACCGGTTGCATGTGGACCGAGCATAAAAAGACACTCGTTGAAGCCGGTGATGTGATTTTTCTTCCGCGCAAGAAAATACATTCTCTGGAATGCACCGATCCAGCAGGGCTGATGTTGGCTGGCGTTATTTATCCCGGCGATAATCCTTCGATTAATTACTAAACTTCTCTTCGGTATTTGTCCCTTAAGTTGTGTTGGGCAAGTCGGTCGCCTGTTCTGTTATTCTGTTGGCGCATAGTCAACTGATTACAAGAAACGTTAATGGCTTCACGCGAAACACAAAATAAGGTCCTCGATCAAGCGATCAGGCTCTTTAATGCCGATGGGACTGATCGTGTCTCCTGCAACCGAATTGCGGAAGAATGCAAGATCAGCAAGGGCAACCTGCACTACCATTTCAAACACAAAGAAGAAATTATCCTGGCGATTTGGGGCAGAATGTCGCAGGAGATAGAGACGCAGTGGGGCGAAGATGCCCCCCAACCAACCATCACCCATATGGCTGAAATCACCCAGCGGCAGTTTAACCTCATGTGGCGATATCGTTTCTTCTATCGCGAATTGACTACATTGCTCGACAGGGATTCTTTGCTGAAACACCGGTTTGTCCAAATACGCAAAAAGCGCAAAACCAGTATCCGGCGCTTTTTCATAGCGCTGGTAGACCATAAAGTTCTGGTATTACCCGATGAAGACGATGCCCTGGAAAGCTTGCTGCGAATCGCTTGGATCATCACAGATCATTGGATGTCGGCAATCGCAATCGAAGATAAAGTAATTGACGGCGCTACTATGCAAGACGGCTTTCGTTTAACGCTGCAGTTATTTATGCCCCTGCTATCGGAGCAGGCCCGTAAGGATGTTCCCGAGTCTTTTAGGGTGTTCAGGGTGGATTCGGAAGCGGGCTGAGCTTTGGCTGTTGACTACCGCTGCCCCAAAACCATGCTTCATAGTCAACACACCACATTAGGCCACAGGGCCTAACTGAACCGGGACTGCTCTAGCGCCTTGATGATAAATTATGAGAAATCCGGCGTGATGACGCGATCATATGCAGCGGAATTGACCTGTTAAGCCCTTACAATAAATCACCCACATAGGAAATTAGCCATGCGCCGAACCCTTATTTCAGCCGCTATTACCGCTTTAGTTGTCAGTGCACCCTCTACTTTCGTCTCAGCGGCTGTGCTGGAGGAAGTTATCGTCACTGCAACCAAGCGTGGAGAATTTAATGTACAAGAGCTGGCGCAGGCTATTTATGCGATAGATAGCAGCAGCATGACAGCCAAGAATCAAGTCAACTTTGAAGATATTGCCGGCAGTGTTCCCGGTTTACAGTTTCAGGACCTGGGGCCCGGAGACAAAGAATTCATCATTCGCGGTATCAACGGTAACGGCCCAGCGGTCGTCGGTGCGTATTTTGACGAATACGTTATTACCGCCAGCGACCAGCAAGATGGCGGTGGTAAAAATGCTCCCATAAAATTGGTCGACCTTGAGCGAGTCGAGGTTCTCAATGGCCCACAGGGCACGCTGTATGGCGCAAACTCCATGGCAGGCAACCTACGATATATCTCTAAGAAAGCTGATACACAGGGCTTTGACGGCTTCGTCAGTGGCGATATTTCTGAGACGGACGAGGGCGGCAGCAACTACACCGTTACCGGTATGATAAATATTCCTCTGGTTAAAGATGTGTTGGCGGCTCGCATAGTGGGCTGGGTTACCGACAATGATGGCTGGATCGACCAACCGCGCCGGGAAATTGCGCCCGAGCAATACGGTGGCGGCGATGAGGACATCAACACCGAGAAGACCGATGGTGCTCGCATAGGCATTCGCTGGACCCCCAATGAACGCTGGCTGATTGATGGCCTGGCGTTGTTTCAGAATATGGACATAGGTGGCGAATCTCGTTTCACTGCGAAGGGCGCTCCTGCATGGACACAGCAGACACCGGCAGTTGCTGCATTTGGCAGTCCCTATGCCGAGCTACCTGGGCTACCGCAGATCACTCCCGACGACGACTTTATCAACACTAACATTACGTCAACGACTCGCGATGATGACGTTACGCTAATAGGTGCTACTGTGCAGTACAGCGCAGACTACGGTACTTTTTCACTGGCCTCTAGCTACTACGAACATGAGATTGAATCCGTCTTCGACAGTACTCCAATATTAGCTTTCTTTGGTGTACCCAACGCCGGCGTAACCGCTCAGCCTCAAACCTATGAAACGACGATGTTTGAGGCACGTTTTGCGTCCAATTATGACGGCGCGTTTAATTTTGTTGCGGGTGTCTATTACCAAGAAGACGAAAATGAGTTTGAGTCTTTAGTGACGTCAACCGACGGCCGCGGCAATGGGGTTCCGTGGAATGAACTCAACTCCAACGATTTCTTCGGTGGTGGTACCGCTTTCTTTGGCCGGTTCCGAGAAGACACGGTAGAGCAACAAGCGGTATTCGGCGAAGTCACCTATGACTTTAACGAAGACCTAAGCTTACTAGTAGGCTTGCGATGGTTTGATGCTGACCTCGAATCAGTCCAGGCCACCACACACGCGTTTGGCGGTTCGCCATCAGAGGCGGCTGGAACGGTCGTTGGACAAACACTTAACGGCAATGACATTGGTTTGCTGAAGCAGTCTGACGATACGGTGGTGCCTAAAATAAGTCTTTCCTATGATGTTAGCGACGATGTCATGGTTTATGGTCTGTATTCTGAAGGCTTCAGAGTCGGCGGTATTAATAACGGCAACCAGCCCTTTGCTCCCGGTATTCCCAACACCTTTGATTCAGATGAATTAAGCAATTACGAAGCGGGCTTCAAGTCTCGCTACATGGACGATCGGCTGCAATTAAATGCATCAGTGTTCTGGATAGAGTGGGACGATATTCAAGTAGAACCACGTGATCCGGCGGGTAACATTCCATTCACTACCAATGGTGGTGCGGCGGAAATTGGTGGGCTCGAATGGTCAGTTGCGTACGTCCCTACCGAGATATTGAGATTGGACTTCACAGGCACCTATTACTTTACGCATGAGCTTTCGGAAGATCAGCCCTTGTTGCCCGGCGCATCACCGACGGTAATTACTGGCCTGGATGGCGACGAGATTCCCAATGTACCCGATGTACAGCTCTATCTTGCCGCTACCTACGAGATGGAGGTTTCCGGTATGCCGTTGAATATGATCGCCGATGTAACCTACAGGGGTAGCAGTGACACAGAGTTTCGCCCGGACAGCCCGTTTAATATCAAGCTGGATTCTTACACCCTGGTGAATTTATTGTTCAACCTTGAAATTAACGATTCAATCACCGTCGGCGTTTACGCGAAAAACCTGACGGATGAATTAGCGGTCCAGGATGGGATTGGGACCTTCCAGGATCCCGAGGCCATTGTTGCAGCCAGGCCGCGCACGTATGGAGCCACCATCCGCTGGAGCCTCTAGCAGGCAATAGAGAGTAGGGCAGAGACGAACATAAAAAACCCCGGTTATCCGGGGTTTTTATGCCTCAATGATCTCGCCGTCTCACGCCATGAGTTCTGACTCAGCCAACAACGCCTCCACTAATTTATCGACGTCTTCTGCATTGTTGTAAAAATGCGGCGCGATACGAATGTTGCCATCGCGGTCAGTAAGAATAACGTCTCTGGCAGCCAGGCGACGCACCAGCTCCGGTGCATCCGTCGAGCGTATGGCGAGCATTGCGCCGTGCCGATCTCTGGGGGTCACAAGATTCCAACCGTGCTTATCCACAGCGGCCTTTATCAAATCAGTAACCTCACCGATCTGCTTTGCTACTGCCGGGAGACCAATACCCAAAAGTAATTCCAGACCCGCTTCGGCTGCAAACAAGCCGCATGAATTTGGCGTGCCGGCTTCAAAGCGGCGAGCAGTCGCATGAGGTTGGTAATGATAAATGTCCATTGCGAAGGGGTCTTGCTGGGCAAACCAGCCGGTGGCCATGGGCTGTAGCCCACAGGTTTGGCTGTCACGTACATACATGTAGCCCACACCACTGGTTCCAATTAGGTACTTGGTACACCCGCCAACCAGAAAATCTGCACCTGAGGCAGACACATTGAAAGGCCGTGTGCCTATGCCTTGATAGGCGTCTACCAGTACCAGGGCTCCTTGCGCATGCGCCAGCTCTACAATGGGCTCAATGTCTAGCCAAACGCCGTTGCGATAGCATACCAGCGGTATCGCCACCAGTTTGGTTTGGCTATCGATGAGACGTTCAAACTCGCTGAAGGGAATTGCGGTGCCGCTTTCATCCGCTTTGGCACGTACTACCTGCGCACCGCGCCCCTGCTGAGCCAGCATAATTTGTGCGGTCGTTGGAAAATCGAAATCAGTTGAGACAATTTTATTGCGTTCAGTGTCGAAATTGAATGCAGTCATCAAGCTGTTGAGCGACTCGCTGACTGAGGTAGACACTGAAACGTCATCAGAAGGGCATTCCAGCAAGCTTGCGAGAAGCTCGCGAACATTCTCTATTTTTTCACAGTAAATATCCCAGCGCGCGCCTTCCTCTAATCGAATTTGAATATACTGCTCAATCGCCGCCTTAACCTGCAACGATATCGGGCCGTAAGAACAGCCGTTAAAATAGGCTTTTTTTGCAAGAATCGGAAACTGATCTCGAGACTCGGCGAGTGTTCTGGTCATGCGAATGCTCCTTATTCGCCTGCGATTGTGCTGACGATCGTTGCCATTAAAATGCTGAACAGCGCGACAGGAATGACATAGCGCATCCAGATAAAGACCAGTGTATAAACTGGTCCGGGGTTTTCTGTGGTAAATATCTGTCGCATGGCGCCAGCTCGGTCGTAGCACCAGGTAATGGAAACCACTGCGAGCAATCCGCCGGTTAGCATGAATCCGGAACCGATAACGAGATCGAGAATACCAATAATTTCAGGATGCCAGCCGGGATAAATCATGGCGAAGGATACAATCAATCCTATGGCCAGCAGCAGGCGCCCTTTACCCAACCATTTGCCTATCGGTTCTTCTGAAAGTGACAAAACCACCACCTGGTACACCGCGACCGCTGAGAGAAACGACACCAGAGAAAGCGCTCCTAGCATGAACGAACCTACCATCCGTCCATTGGGCATTTGGCTCAACAGGGTTGGCACCGTTTCGAATAAGAGGGTAGGGCCACCATTGAGTTCCATGCCAAACACTATAACGGTAGGCACGATAAACAATGTAGCCAGGATGGAAGCTAGCGTATCTCCACTGGCGGTGAGAATTGCGACTCGTCCCAGTTTAGTGTCGTTACTGATGAATTTTCCGTAAACCAGTACAAATGTTGCGCCCAGACCAACAGAGAAAAAGCATTGGCCGAGAGCAGCAAACAATTCAGTCAACCCGATCTGAGAAAAATCAGGCTTCAAAAATTCACTCATTGCCGCCGTCGCCCCGGGTAAACTCAGCGCCACGTAAACAAGATAAATAGCAATAACAAAAAAGAAGGGTACAAAGGTTTCGCTGACGCGCTCGATGCCCCGTTTCAATCCACGGCCAATGACAAAAAGCCCAGCCCACAGAACCACCAGACTAATACCAAATTGCAGCCCTGAATTTCCCAGGCCCTGGTTGAAGTCAGGCAAATTCGTCGAGGAAAATCCGTGCAAAATGGCGTACCAGGCACTGTAAAACACGTTGCCAACGACTAAGGTGTAATACGATCCAGAGCAGAGAACACCGATCACCAAAATATAACCCAGGATTCTGCCGAACGGGCCAAAGCTCTTACTCAGTACAGTGATGGTAGCACCGCGATGGGCGCGCGCCAGTGCCAGTTCGCACATTAACGCCGGTATTGCTATGAGGCACATTAGAACAATGAACAAGATCAGAAAGGCACTGCCACCGTACGTGCCCATCATATAAGGGAAGCGCCAGACGTTGCCCAGCCCAACAGCAACACCGAGCAGTGTTAGCAGGGTCGTCAGAAACGAGGTAAACATTGGCGCGTCGGGGGAATCTCGCATAGTCGTGTCACACATTATTTTTATTCACCATAGCAAGTGTTTTTGGCTAACACCACACAGCTAATAGGGTGATCGACCTATTCGCTGGCCTCCCGGATCGACGCTAATGCCGCTAATGCACCTTCCCGGGCCGCCTGATGATCAACAACGGGGTGTGGGTAGTCGGTGCCAAGATCAATGCCGGCCATCTTAAGGACGTCTTCAGGGGCGTCCCAGGGAGTATTCAAATAGCGATCAGGCATATCCTTCAGTTCCGGAACCCACTTTCTGATGTACTCACCCCGGACATCAAATTTCTTGCCCTGTATCACCGGATTGAAAATCCGGAAGTAGGGCGATGCGTCCGCACCACAGCCCGCTACCCACTGCCATCCACCGCTATTGTTGGCCAGATCTGCATCGAGCAGCGTGTTCCAGAACCATTTCGCACCTTCCTTCCAATGGATTAGCAGATGCTTGGTGAGGAAAGAAGCGACAATCATGCGGACTCTATTGTGCATATAACCGGTCTGCCAAAGCTCCCGCATACCGGCATCCACTAAAGGGTAGCCTGTGTGCCCGGATTGCCAAGCCGCTAGTTTGACCTGATCGTCAATGAACGGGAATTGGCGAAACGCCGGTTTAAAAGCAGTTTCAGGAATATCAGGGTAGCTGTGCATAAGATGATGGGAGAACTCGCGCCATCCCAGTTCACTGAAAAACTTATCAACCTGCCCCTCAAGCTTTGAGTCCATAGCGGACGCGCTGCGAGCTCGATGCCAGACTTCACGCGGCGATATTTCACCGTAATGCAAATGAGGGGAAAGGCGAGTGGTGCAATCCAGGGCGGGATGGTTGCGCCCGTCGCTATAGCTTTCGATTCCTTTTTCCAGGAATTTCTCCAGCTTGGAGCGCGCACCATCGCCGCCGGGTGACCACCATTTGGACCACTCATTGGCCCAGTTGGGCTGGGTAGGGCAGAGCTGCCAATCTTCCAGCGCGTCGCTATCGAACGATTTAGGCAACCAATTGACGTCAGGGCTCAACGCTTGGGGCAGAGCGGGTTCTGGTTTGCTTCGGCATTTTCGCCAGAAGGGTGTGAATACCTTGTAAGGTTGATCGCTCAGGTTGAGAATGGATTCTGGCTCGTGAAGCAATGCCCCGCCATAGCGTTTGAAGCTAATCCCGTCAGCAGAAAATCGTTTGTGCAACCGCTGTTCCAGGTCAGCGGCCCAGGGTTCATACATTCGCGTACAGTAAATGTCCTGCGCGCCCGTTTCTCGCTGCAGCTTCTCCAGTTCAGCGCCTGCCTCTCCATTGCGCAACACGAGACAAGCACCTAATCCGGACAGGTCACCCGCCAGTGACAATAGGCTGTGATGTAGCCACCAGCGGCTGGCTTCGCCCACGCGCCAGTGCCCAGGGCTTGCGTCATCCAGTATGTAGCAAGGGACAATGGGCCTGCCAGTGGCGGCAGCGGCAAAAAGGCCCGGCAAGTCGTGAGTGCGAAGGTCCTGCCGGAACCAAAATATGATAGGAGAGTTCATCATTTCTATACGTCAGCTTTGGGTTCTAAGATCACTCGATGTGTCACTAATTTCTCAGCATCGCGTACTTCAGGTAGTATTCGCCGGAGAGATATCCGACGCATGATACACGACGCAAAAAACGCGAGACACTAATATGAGCGATTCTATCTTGTTGGCCTATAGCTTTGATGGTAAAGGTGGTGGTAATCAGCTCGAGGACAGAGCCGTATCTGAACAGATTAAGGCTGATAATTTGGCGTGGGTGCATCTGGATGCCACCCATCCAGACACAAAAAAATGGCTGGAAACAGAGGTAGCCTATCTCGACCCTTTCATTATTGAAGCCTTAATGGAAGATGAAACAAGACCACGGATGATGCAAGTCGATCGAGGGGCATTACTGATCCTGCGCGGTGTAAATCTAAACCAGGATGCATCTCCAGAAGACATGGTTTCTATCCGATTGTGGATTGATAGTCACCGTATCATTAGTATACAAAGAAGAAAGCTGAAAGCGATTTCCGAGATTGAAGGAAAAATCAAGATTGGAAAGGCGCCCAAAGATTCGGGGCAATTTATTGGTATGTTAGTTTCTGCCTTATTTGATCGCATGGATCCAGTATTAACCCAGTTAAGTGAGCAAACCGACAATGTTGAAGAGAAGATTCTGGAAGGAGCCAGTATCACGTTGCGCGAGAGTATTGTGGACATCCGTAAAAAAGCTATCATGTTTCGTCGCTATATGGCACCCCAACGAGATGCTATCGGACAGCTTCGAATGTCCGACCTGGATTGTCTGAGCGATATCCATAAGCGCCAGCTACAAGAGGCTTACAATCATATTGTAAGGCATGTGGAAGACTTGGATGCGATCCGTGAAAGGGCACAGATTGTAAAAGATGAGATTGCCAATATCTTATCCGATAGGCTCAATAAGAATATGTACGTACTGTCGGTGATCGCCGCTATTTTTCTGCCATTGGGTTTTTTAACCGGGCTTCTGGGGATTAATGTCGGCGGTATCCCGGGAGCTGGGAATGAATACGCGTTTTGGCTATTCTGTGGAATACTGGGAACTCTCGTCGCTCTGCAGGTCGTTGTTTTCAAGAGGCTAAAATGGTTCTAAGCAGGCGCCCAAAACCATTGAAAAATAGCGCGTCCGGGGTTCGCTTGAATGTGACTTTTAGCACCCGGAAAACGTCTTCTAATTGTAGGTGACAGGGTTACCGGATATAAACTCCACAAACCCTAGTTGCCGCATAAACGTTGGCATCGCGATCGTCGGGCATGTTATCGTATCCGACCATTTAGCGAGCTATGACTCGTCTTTTTTTTGCCCATTATTTATACCGATCTGACTGAATTTTATCCATGTACCTAGTTCGCTATCTTGTGCATTCAATCACATGCCCGTTGACCCATGGGATAGTACTATCCGTGATCTTAGCAATCGTTCCAACACACGCCTGGGCCGAGTCGGTCAAACAGCGCTTGGCGGTCTCGGTTTCTGGCGTGGAGGAAGATGTATACCGAAACGTACTCGCCCATTTGAGCTTATCGGCTGCGAGTAAGAAAAAGGAGATGCTATCTGAGACAGCCGCGAGGCAATTGTACGAACGAGCCGACGCTGAGATAAAGACAGCCCTCCAGGCCTTTGGTTATTATCAACCCAAGGTGCAGGCTACCTTCGAAAAAGACAAAAAGTGGAAGGTAGATCTGAAAGTATCCCCCGGACCCCAGACGCTGCTAAGGGAGGTGATGATCGAATTTCACGGAGAGGGGCGAGAAAACGAGAAATTCACAGCCTTGCTTCAAGAGTCTGGTTTGAAATCGGGCACAGCCTTGCTACACGACAATTACACCACCTTCAAATCTGCCCTGGAAAATACCGCTTATGAACTGGGATATTTAGATGCGAAGTACAGATCGCATGAAATTAAAGTTTACCCGATAGACCAAGCGGCCGATGTTGCACTGCACTTTGATACGGGGCCGAGGTATTTTTTCGGCTCGATAACGATCCAACAAGAGACTCTTGAGCCTGAGTTTATAGCGCGATATGTTAAAGCTAAAGCAGGCGACCCGTTCGAAACGCGGAGTCTTGTTAACCTGCAACTTCGACTAACCGAGACGAATTATTTTGACAGGGTAAGAATTGACATACAGCGCGAGCAATCTATCGACCGGCATATTCCTGTTACCATTGTCGCCTCACCCCGCAAGCCCAGTGCCTATAATTTTAGCGCGGGCTTTGGCACCGATACAGGGCCCAGGTTAGGTGTTCAAGCAGACTATAGGCGGGTCAATAGCAAAGGTCACCGATTTCACAATCAACTGGAGGTCAGTGCTGTGCAATCATCACTGGTTTCTCAGTACCTGATCCCCATTGACGATGTCAGTTCCGAGTACGTCGATTTCACAGCGAATGTAGAGCACGAAAGAGTCAACGATGTGGACTCCGTTCAATACCGAATCGGCACTAGCATCAATGAGAATCGCTGGGGTGGTCGCAGCCGTCTCGGGCTAGAGTATCTCGCGGAAAATTGGTCCTTTGGTGACGAATCCAATGAAAGCGCTGTTTTACTAATCCCTAGCGTGGAGTTCACACGCAAGCAGTCGGACAATACGTTCTTCCCGACGCGGGGTTATAGCTATACAGCGCGTTTACTAGGAGGGGTCGATAGTGTGCTGTCTGATGTAACCTTCGCTCAGGTCCAGCTGTTCGCCAAGGCTGTATTTCCCGTCACTGCCCGCAGCCGTTTATTACTGCGCAGTGAAATTGCAGCCACAGAATCGGATAACTTCAACGCGTTACCTCCCTCACTGCGTTTTTACGCCGGTGGTGCCGCCAGCGTGCGAGGCTACGGCTATAAAGACTTGAGCCCAACGGATAGCGCTGGAAATTTGATCGGCGGAAAGTACCTGACAACCATCAGCGCCGAAATCGATTATCTCGTTGTCGACAATTTCGGGCTGGCCGCGTTTGTCGATGCCGGAGATGCAACTGATAATCCCTTCGATAGTTTTAGCGTCGGCGCTGGTCTGGGGCTGCGCTACCGCTCTCCGGCTGGCATGCTCCGGCTGGATATTGCGCATCCATTTGATGACCCGGACAATGACTTTAGAATTCACATCAGCTTCGGTATCGATTTGTGAGTGCCTCGCGCATTCTTAGGTGGATCTCGGGATCGGTGCTGTGTATTGCAGTCGCGCTTGTGCTCGCTCTGGCTTGGATATTGTTCACCGAGTCGGGTACAAAGTCGGCGTGGCGTATCGCCACTCAATCGATAGAGGGATTGAGTACAGGTCATGTTGAAGGGCGTATCGGCGACCTACTGAAGGTACGCAACCTCGTTTACCAGACGGATGTGATAACACTGCAATTAGCCGATGCAGAGCTGGAATGGCAACTGAGTTTGCCGTTACTCGAAGAACTGCTCATATCCAAGCTCTATCTGAGAGGCCTGACTATAACCCTGCCGGAGTTAGATGATGAACCGGAATCTAAACAACCCATCGATTTACCAGATAGGCTGCCGCTGCCCATCGCTATCGCTTTTTCGGACATACAGATACGCGATGTACAGTTTAGTCAGGCGCAGCAGTCATCCCCGTTTGTAATCACTAATGTATCTCTGCGCGGAAGGGTGAATGCAAACGAAGTTAATTTCCGCGAACTAGCGGTTGAATCAGCCTTATTCACATTGGAAGGGTTTGCCAGCACCCGCGTATCAAATAATTATCAAACTGATTCCAAGCTGAATTGGTCGCTTAGAGCTTCTGATGCACCTGAGGTGAATGGGTCGCTATCCCTCGACGGAAATTTGAAAAAGCTTAGCTATGACTTACGCGCAGCGCTCTATGATGAAAGCTATGGCGATATCACCATGGAATCGATCGGACAGGCGGGGCTCACTGAGCTGGTAGTGGGTAATTTGACGATCAATCATGAACAGAGCTTGGCGGTTGTCTCAGTGGATGGGCGCCTGGTCTTTGCAGACGACGTTCCAAATGGGGAGTTCAGAGCACATTGGAGCGGGCTTCAATGGCCTTTGATTCAACCCCCACTGGAAGTGGCAACAACATCACCACTAGCCTGGGTACGAAGTGAAGAAGGGCAAATGACCTTGAACGGGTCGATAGATAGCTACTCTGCCGAGCTGCGCGCTGCCATAGCAACTCCCCAAGCACCGGGTGGCACTATTGTACTAGCGGCAAACGGCGACGCTACAAGTCTTGAGATTGAAAAAATAGATGTTCGCGCGCTTAAGGGCATCGCCAGTGGCGTGGTGACACTTAACTGGCAGGATGAATTAAGTTCCGCATTTGATATTGCAGGCGAACATTTCGATCCGGGCGAGATTTTTCCGCAGTGGCGTGGAGTGATCGATTTTTCAGCGCACGGAAAGCAGCGGGCTCAAACCATCGATCTGGAGCAACTGAATATCGAAGGCACCTTGAGGGAAAGCGCTTTTATTCTTGATGCGGTAGCAAGTTACGATGGCAAGACAGCACATTTCCCTCGACTCGCCGTCAGTGCCGGCGACAGCCGACTACTTGTCGCAGGCAAAATCGGTGATCAATTGAATTTGAAATGGGAGCTTCAAAGCCGGGATTTAAGTGAGTTCTATCCGGATGCTATGGGAAAGTTAAACGGCAAGGGCACGCTGGCAGGAAAGCTGCCGTGGCCGGTGGTTCAAGCGGAGCTATCTGGCAGCGATCTAAAAGTAGGCGAATATAGCCTTGGCACAGCACAGCTGTCGGCCTCAGTTGATCTGCTGTCTAAGCAATCCTCGTCTTTGACACTTGATGCCAGATCGCTTGTGATCTCAGGTAACGCAGTGGAATCACTACAACTGACCGCTTTGGGCAATCGCAATTCGCACACAGCAAACCTGACGATAAATTCAACACCGGCAGATATCGTGATTGATGTAGCGGGTGCATGGGATGACGATGTTTGGAGTGGCGAACTAAAAAGTGGTCGAATTGATCCCGGAGAGTTCGCCAGCTGGCAACTCAGCCAACCGCAAAAACTGCGCGTTAGTATTGATGAGCAAGTGTTGCAAGAGGGTTGTTGGCTCAGCCAGGACGCGCAGTTTTGCATTGGAGGCACGCGCAAAGATCAGACCATATCGGGCGCTCTGAAAGTTGTGACTCTGCCTTACAATTACGTCAAACCTTGGCTGGCAGAAAACGTTAAGTTGCGGGGAAATATAAGTGGTTCTGCCAACTTCACAGGCTCAGGGCCGGAGCTATGGTCCGCGACTGCAGAGCTAAAAAATTCACCCACTGAGATTGCTCTAGGCGAGTCAGAAGATCAACCGGGTAAAACGTTGCTAAGGGTAGAACCGGGAGTGTTATCTTTCTCAGGCGACCATCAACAGATGTCGGCCAAGCTTTCTTTACCGATCGCCGGCGGCGGCGGGGCAAAGGGCAGCGTGACCTTAAAAGGTAGCGGCAACTCCGTCGGTCAGGGTGAGCTGGTAGGTGATATGACCGTGAATATTAATGATATCGGCGTCTTGTCGATTCTTTCTAAAGAATTGAAGTCGCTGGCAGGTGAAATCAAACTCGATCTCAAATTGCTCGGTACCGTTGAGACACCGCAGCCCAGCGGCACGTTGGTACTGACCAATGCTAGCGTCAACCTGACGACGCCTAGCCTCTCTCTGACCAAGATAGAGCTGGTCGCAACCGTTGACAGAGACGGTAGTGTCGACTACCGGGGACAAGTGCATTCCGGAGAAGGGAATATAAATATACAAGGCAATAGGGTTGTTCTGGGGTCTACGGCCAGCAGCGAGCTAGCGATCACAGGCAGTAATTTCGAGGCTTGGAATTCCGCCGATGCTCGCGTCACGGCATCACCGGATCTAAAAATTGCGGTGAACGAGACGCTTGTTGAAGTCAGCGGATATTTAAAAATACCCGAGGCACGGATTACTCCCCAGGAACTGCCCAGTGGCGCAATCAGTACTTCCCCTGATCAAGTTATTGTGCCGCCCTACAGTAATGAACAAGATCTGAGGACCCCTGTTGTTCGTGATATCCGTGTGCATGTCGGTCTAAGCCTGGGTGATAAGGTGGAAATGGAAGGCTTTGGTTTTAAAGGCCGCATGGTTGGGCAATTAAACGTGAAACAGGAACCTGATAAACCCATGCTCGCCAGTGGTGAGTTAAAGGTTGTAGACGGTGAGTACCGAGCGTATGGCCAGGGTTTGGTTATCGACACTGGGCGAGTGTTGTTTGCCGGTGGCGCAATTGACAATCCAGGTCTAAGTATTCGCGCATTGCGTCGACCGGCACAGGGCATCGTCGTAGGTGTATATGCTAAGGGTGAGCTTCGCCAACCTGAAATCAGTTTGTTTTCTGAACCGAGCATGAGTCAGTCTGAGCAGCTGTCGTGGCTAGTACTGGGTAGGTCTATACAAAATAGTTCCGGCGCTGAAAACGACTACATAACACAGGCCGCGATGGTGCTGGGCATTAGGGGCGGCAATTTTTTAACTAGAAACATCGCTGAAAATATTGGCTTAGATGCGATTGGCATTGAAACGGGCTCCGGCGAGGCCGGGTCTTCAAGCGATGTCAATCAAGCAGCGTTGGTTCTGGGCAAATACCTGACCCCCAAGCTATACATAAGCTATGGTTTAGGTTTACTAGACTCACTATCGACGGTTAAATTGCGCTACCTAATGACGGAGCGGTGGAGCCTGGTAACGGAGTCCTCCGTGATCGACAGCGGCGGTGATATCAGTTACTCCTTTGAAAAGTAAATGCTGTTACGAACTACGTGCTTTAAGAGACAATAACCCTTCCTAACAGCTGGATTGAGGCCTCAAATGAAAATTATCGCAATCTACCTGTTGCTGCTCGCAGGGTTAACAAACACTGCATTGGCTCAAGTAGTATCAGAAGACGAGGCTTCGATATCGAAGCAAGAAGCTCTATCTCCCGCAATTTCAATAGGACAGGGTATAGCAACGCAGAACAACACAGCCTACGGACAAGGCGGCACTGTTCTGGACGGAACAATTGAAACGCTGCAAGCCCTAGCGTCACTGAGGAGAGCGCTACAGGGCGACATCGGTCAGTTGCATTTGCAACAAGAAGCCGCGAAATCTAAAGGTGAAACGCAAGATATTGCAGTCCGTCTGGAAAAACTTAGGGAAGATTTAAAGGCAACGACTGCCAACATACAGAAGATTGCTGCAGGCGCTGATATCTCGACCTTGCGCTCTGAAGAACAGCCTGCGTTTAACTTTCAGGAAGAACTTTTTTCATTGCTGGAACCGGCGATGAAAGAAATGAAAGAAATGACAAGTCACGTTCGTCAGAAAACAGAGCAGCGTGATCGGATTGCCTATTACTCCGATAAGCTGCCCACGGCAGAACAGGCAGTTACCAATCTACAAATACTCATTGAGCGTTCCGAAGATCCTGCTCTGGATAGTACATTGCAATCAATGATGGATGCGTGGATAAAGCAGAGAACGTTTTTAGGCAGCGAAATTCAGGCGGCGAGTTTTCAGCTTGACAAGCTTGAGCAGTCGGAGACTTCCCTCTCAGAATCCTCACAGAATTACCTTAAATCCTTTTTCCAGAAACGCGGTTTGTATCTGGCCAGAGCGGTAGGGGTCGTGGTGCTTATATTGCTACTGTCTCGACTACTGCGTCGTTTGATGGAAAAACATGTAAAGGGCTATCGGAAGGAGCATCGTTCTTTCCAAATCCGTCTGCTTGATTTGACTCATCGAATACTCACTTCTCTGCTGATTATCGTCGGGCCTATGGTCGTGTTTTACTTGGCCGAAGATTGGCTGTTGTTCAGCTTGGGTATCATTCTATTGCTGGTTATCGGCCTGACGCTGCGCCACGCATTGCCGCGCTATTGGCAGCTTGCGCAGCTGTTTCTCAATGTGGGTACTGTGCGTGAAGGAGAACGTGTCGAAATTAATGGGCTGCCTTGGTTAGTGCAAAAAATAAATTTTTATACTTTGTTGCAAAATCCCACTGCCAAATTAACCACGCGGGTAAAAATAGACGACCTGGTCGATATGCGTTCGCGGTCCACACAGCCCAATGAGGCCTGGTTCCCCTGCAGACCTGGTGATTGGATACTGTTCGAAAACGGCCGGCTGGGGAAGGTCATCGGTATTTCGGAAGAGTTGACCGAGGTTGTTTTACGCGGAGGTGCTCATAAAACGTATACAACCGAAGCGTTTCTTGAAACCGCACCGATTTGTTTAAGCCAGAATTTCCGCATCAAAGAGACTATCGGCGTCAGTTATTCTTTACAGACTGAAGCTGTTTCAACAATCAGTGATTTACTTCGTGAGCATGTGGATAAACGCATCGAGGAGGAGGGCTACGGAAACTATTTACTGAATCTGAGCGTAGAATTTGCGTATGCGAATACTTCATCACTCGACCTCGTAGTCATAGCAGATTATAGCGGCGAGATAGCACACGCTCATAATCGCCTGCGCCGCTTTACTCAGCGCTGGTGCGTTGAAGCGTGTACCGAGAACGGTTGGGAAATTCCATTCACACAGGTGACTCTACATCGGGCAAATTAGTTGCAGAGGATGCAGTGTTAGCGCAGAGCTCTGAGCTCAGGTAATTGGCGCTTCGCTAGGATTTTCCACGTCGCCTGATACAAACTCGTCAGGCTGATGAAACTCTTGAAACTGCTCCACGTGTTTTTCAATGGTCTCTACACTGCGCCCATATTGAGCGATATGGAACGTGGCATCTCCTTCGTACACCAAGGGGAGATTGGTTCGGCCTATAACCATACCGTCAGTCAGAGCAATGAGTGCCGTTTCTTCGGTACCCAGTGGATCTGCAACCAAGGCTAATGTTTGCCCCGCAATCACCTTGCCACCCAAGGGCACCAATGTACGCAAGATGCCACTTGCAGGCGCCCGAATCCAGCCGGTTTTATTACTGACGATAGGTGGCGGATGAAGTTTTCTACTGCGACTTTTGGGCAGCATATCAATGCTGCGCATTACGTTGATAATCCCTTTTACGCCTGCACGAATGTATATTTCCTCAAACCGCAGTGCCTCGCCAGCCTCGTACAGAATGACCGGCACACCCAAATCAGTGGCGCACTGACGCAAAGAGCCGTCTCGGATTTTTGCATCCAGCGCAATAGGTACTCCAAACGCCTCCGTCATTTTCAGCGCTACTGAGTCATCCAAATCCGCGCGAATTTGAGGGTAATTGCTGCGATGCCGTGAGCCCGTATGTAAATCGATACCATGGGTACACTTGCTGACAATTTCTTCTAAAAAAGTGCTCGCGACTCTGCCGGTAAGAGATCCTTTTTCAGAACCGGGAAAAGATCGGTTAAGGTCGCGCCCATCAGGTAGGTAGCGCGTATGGTTCATAAATCCGTAGACATTGACTATGGGAATTGCAATCAGCGTTCCTCGAAGGCTGCTAAGTGCGCGGTGCTGCAGTAAGCGGCGGATGATTTCGACACCGTTTATCTCATCGCCGTGAATGGCGGCGCTGATAAATAAAGTGGGGCCAGGGCGCTTTGACCGTATCACCTGAAGTGAGATTGAAAGATCGTCGTGGGTGTACATGGGCGCCACCGGTATGTCGACAATTTCTCGAGTTCCCGGTCTGATTTCGACACCGCCGATGATGATCTCAGGTAACTTTTTCTTCATAGTTATTCAGACCGTTAGAGGTGTTGGCGTTTTTTTAGTCCGCTTTTTCTTGCCACAAAGATAGGACCCACTGGAATCCACAAGGTATTTGCCTCTGATGGCAGTGCGCCCCAAAAGAACACGAAATTTCATGGTGTCCCTGTCAGTCAGCGTTAGCTCTGCCACTAGGCGCTCGTCCCCAATAGTAACCACGGTTTCTATAACGCAGCGCAGCTCTTCATGACCGCCAGAATCTCTTATAGAACGTTGCCCAATCAGAGGTGCTTCGCAGCTCACAAACTTATCGACACGCCCCTGGATAGGGTGTATGTCAAAGCTCACCCATGACGTGCCATCGCGCTCAAAGGGTTCGACCCTAAAGGCGTGAAGGCAACTGGTGCGAGCACCGGTATCCACTTTAGCTTTTATTTGTTTAATGCCTAACTCAGGAAAGCCTACCCACTCACGCCATCCCAAGGTCCGGCGATCATCTCGCTCATTCAACATTATTACCACTATCCAATATATCGGTATCCAGGTCTTGGACAACGGGGCGACGATTGCGTCTGGTACGCGCCGGTATCATCCCGCGCATCGCCTCCATTTTTCCAAAACAGAGCAATTTATCACCGGGCTCGAGCGTACGGTCAGCGCGTGGGTTTGGAATGACCTTGACGCCACGATAGAGCGTCAGGGTATTCACATCGTTTTCCAACAGTTTGGTTTCAGAAATGGTTTGACCGACAAATTGTGAACCTTCTGGAATGAAAATCTCGCTGACACCATAGCCTTTGCTGACGGTGAGTCGTTGTCGGACATCGATCTCGGGGAAATCTACCTGTGCCGCTATGTAGTCAACAACAGCGCCCGCGACGTCTAGTCCAGTACTGGTCTCAATTCCCTCTAGTCCAGGAGAGGAATTGACTTCCATCACTTGAGGCCCGTTTTTTCCTTCCAGCATGTCGACACCGGCAACGCGCAGCCCGAGGATTTGGGTACATCTCACTGCGGTTTCAATATACTGTTCGTCGAGTTCTACCGGTTCAGCGATACCGCCTCTATGAACATTGCTGCGAAACTCCTGGCCCTGAGCGACGCGGCGCATGGCAGCGACGACTCGATCACCTACCACAAACGCACGGATATCCTTACCTTTGCTTTCGGCAACAAATTTCTGAATTAGCACGTTCTGCTTCTGGCTCTGCAACAGTTCAATAATGGATTCCGCTTGCTGGACTGATTCTGCCAACAGGACACCAATTCCTTGAGTACCTTCAATGAGTTTGATGACTACAGGTGCACCACCGACTCGGGCTATTGCCGGAAGAACGTCTTTTTTGTCACGCACAAAGGTGGTCTTGGGTATACCGATATGGTGCCGACTCAAAATTTGAAGGCTTCTCAGTTTGTCCCTGGAATTGATAATACCGTGAGCCGTATTTGCGCAGAACACATCCATTTCCTGAAACTGGCGAACCACGGCAGTGCCGTAGTAGGTGATGGAAGCACCTATCCTCGGTAAAATGGCATCGTAGTCACTGAGCGCTTTCTGGCGGTAATACAAATCTGGAGAGCCACGGTCGAGGTCAATTGCAAATTTCAGCGTGTTGAGTACTTTCGCTTGGTGGCCTCTTTGCTCTGCGGCTTCTTTCAGGCGACGGGTGCTGTAAGCGTTGGGGCTGCAGGATAAGATGCCGAGTTTCATAACGCGTTTACCTTTCTACCAGAAAAAATAGGGCGATATTATAGTTAAATACAATTGCTAGAGATACTTATATCGACGCATAAACTCACGGGGAGGGGCTAGATAACGCCCTGAGTTTTATAAAAACAGAGTGAGAGCTGTTTCATTTTGTCGCTGATCGGCCGCCTGTGACTTCAAGCGCGCACAACAGTTTTTATAGTAGTAATATACCTACATTGTAAACTCTCCAAGAGAACGATTAGTTGAAATTACTCTCTTTTGTAATATGTATAGCTGTTTACCTGTTTGTCGTCCGCGCCATCAATGTGGCAATTCGAACGCTAGGCACTCGAAAAGAAGTTCCTGAACTGCGAGTTAAGTACCTGCTCAAAACAGCCAACATCGGTCTGTTTATGGCATTGCTCATTATGGTTTGTCTGGTGCTTGGATTGGAGTATGGCCAGGTTTCGGTGTTTCTTTCCTCTGTGTTTGCAGTTATTGGGGTCGCTCTGTTTGCGCAGTGGTCACTGCTGAGTAATATCACGGCCAGCATGGTGATTTTCTTTGCCTTTCCCTACCGCGTGGGTGACCGCATCAAGGTGACGGATCCAGATTTTGATTTATCAGGCACACTGGAAGAAATTGGACTTTTTCATGTGCTAATAAGATCCGATGACGGCTATATCATCACGTATCCAAACAGCATGATTCTGCAAAAACCCGTTATTAAACTGGATCCCGGTACTGAGGCGTTCCCGCAGAAAATTTTTGCGCCATCGGCTGGAGCTGATTCAACAGGTACATTCGATGTGCAGACCATTGAGAAACACAATAAATAACGTAGTTACTGCTCGATATTATACGGCAATCTAAGTGAGAACTTTTATAGAGTGAATATCATGTTTATTCATCGCGAAAACTCTCACACCTAGACAGGGGATTTACCATCACTATTGCACTGTTGATCGCTGGCATATTTCTTCT
>JBLGAR010000031.1:0-38966 GCA_047612385.1 Cryomorphaceae bacterium
CTACAAGGTCTGAGCCCTGTACCCACTCGGCACCCATCCGCTGCGCCAGGTAGGCATGTTCGAAATACGCGGAGTTAAATACTCCCGGCGTCAAAACAGCAATCTCGGGCTTATCACTGCGACGCGGAGAAAGAGACGCCAGCATTTCAAATAGTTCAGAGGGATAATCGTCGACCGGCTGAATAGAGTACTTCTCGAATAGCTGCGGCAATACTCGCTTGGATACCGCTCGGTTCTCCAACATATACGAAACGCCAGAGGGTACTCTGAGGTTATCCTCTAGCACATACATCGTGCCGTCACCGTCTCTTACGAGATCAGACCCGCAAATGTGCGCCCACACTCGATGTTTTGGTTGTGCCCCGATACATTGTTCCAGAAAATCTGGAGAGCTGGTTATGAGCTCGCGCGGCACGATACCGTCTTTGAGAATCTGCTGCTTGTTATACAAATCATCAATGAACATGTTAAGTGCCGTAAGGCGCTGCACCAGACCGGCCTCAAGTCCCTGCCACTCTTTCAGTGGAATAATGCGCGGTAATATATCCATCGGCCAGGAGCGGTCAATGTTTTCACCCTCGCTGTAAACGGTAAAACTGATCCCCATTTCCTGGATAGCCAGATCAGCCGCTTGTTGCCGGGACATCAGGCTCGCCATGGACATTTTGCGGATGTAGGCTGCTAAGCCGCGAGAAGCAACACGCGGGTTGCCGGGGGAACTGATGATCTCGTCGTAGAATTTTCCGGGGTCGTAGTCTTGCCAATCAAAACCCGGACTACTTCGCTTGGAAGATAACGACGCTTTAATTTTTGCTTTGGTCATGCGTTTTTCAATTCCCTGTAATCACCCTTTCAATTTAACACGAATCAGTCTTTCGCAACAAAATACGCCTGTCGCTGACGAACCAAATCCAGTTATATTGTAATAACCAAGACAAACGGCGAGGTATTAAAACATGGAGCCCAATCCCGCATTTCCACTGACACTTTATGGGTCCAGCATTTCCTACTTCACGGGCAAGCTCGAGAACTATTTCCGCATCAAAGGCATGCCCTATCAGCAGACTTCTTTATACTCAGGCGACAACCAGAGGCTAATCATGGAGCGACTAGGCTCCACTCAGATGCCGGCCTTAGAATTGGCAGACGACAGGTGGATGAGTGACAGCACGCCGATTATCCAATGGTTTGAGTCGGAGCTCCCCAACCCCACAGTCATACCGCTGGATCCACTCCAGCGGTTTTTCAGCCTACTACTGGAAGATTACGCCGATGAGTGGCTGTGGCGCCCGGCAATGCACTACCGCTGGCACTACAATCGGGGTGTGCGGTTCGCCAATACTGTACTTGCCGATGAGATCACATCGGGGCCAAGCCGCTACCTACCCGTCTGGACTAAGCGTTGGGTCATCACCAAGCGACAGCGCGACGGCTATACATCGGGTGACGGTATCAGTACGGACCAGGTGCCCGGTGTTGAAGCTATTTACCACCGCACGCTCGTACAGCTGGAGACTATCCTCTCAAAACGTCCGTTCCTGCTGGGTGACAAACCCAGCCTGGCGGACATTGGTTTCTCTGGCCCCATGTTCAGGCATTTTGCGCTGGACCCAGTGCCGGCAGATATCATGCGGCAAACCGCCCCGGCAGTTTACGAGTGGGTTGCAAGACTATGGAACACAAAACTGGAAGAGTGCACTGGAGAACTGCTAGACGGCATTCCGAATGATTGGGGTCCTATTCTGGACGAGATCGGCAATGCCTATCTCCCCTACTTATGTGTAAATAACGAGGCAGTTGCTGCCAATAAAAAGCGTTTCGATGCGCAAATAGACGGAGTGCAGTATCGTGGAGCACGCTGGTCAATCTATCGCGTATGGTGCTTACAGAGAATTCGCGATCATTTTGGAGCCTTGCCACCGAGTGACCAGATGCAAGCCAAAGCTCTACTGCAAAAACACAACTGCTGGGAACCTCTGTGGCGTCATTCTAAACTGCCTATGGAAGAAGGGCTCTGCAGCCAGTTACCCTTCTTCGTAGACGCAAAAATGATAGATGTCTACAAATAAGCTATACACTGACTAAGGGTCATACTCAGCCAACTTCTCGCCGATCTCTTCGGGCGTCACCATGGGAGAAAAACGTGCCACCACGGAGCCCTCGGTGTCGACCAGAAATTTGGTGAAGTTCCAGGTAATCTCCGACTTGCCCTCATCGCCTGCAATGGCTGCAGTTAACAGATTGTAAAGTTCACAGGCACCGCCGCCGTTAACCTCAATCTTTGAAAACATAGGAAAGTTAACCTGATAATTCGACTCGGCGAATTGCAGTATTTCCGGGTCAGTACCAGGTTCCTGGGCGCCAAACTGATTACAGGGAAAGCCCAGCACCGTCAGCCCTTCGTGTTCTTCATGCAGAGTACGCAGGCCCGCGTACTGGGGGGGGGTAAGACCTCACCGGCTGGCGACATTGACCACCAGGCATATCTGCCCCTTGCATTGTTTGAATGATAGCGGCGCGCCCGTGATCGATAGCATCTCTAGCTCGTGAAAATCGGTCATAGTCTTATCCTCGCAGCTCAATATAGAGCCTATTTCCCAGAAATTGGGACCCACGCAGTCGCAACGCCCGCAAACACGACAGGTTCTTGATCTCTCACACACGAATGACTTCTTGATTCTGTCCCAAAGTGACACTAATTTGTCTGTGCTGTCGAGGATTCGCGCGGAAAGTCTACGCAGTCAGAATCACCCATGGAGTGGGGAAGAACCCATGTTTGATCAGTTTCTGTTGTTGCTAAAAGAACAAGAGCCAATAATCAGCTCTGTCGTGGGTCTTACAACTATGTTGGCCGCGATCTGGGGTATGGTGCAGTTGATGTTTCTCGCTGGCAGAAATAAGCCGCCTGTTGACCTTGCGCAGCCATCTACCGCAGAGACAAAGCAAACCCGGTCGGGCCCTCTACGCACCTTGCTTGATTTGGGCCTGACAAGCTACTCAGAACTAGAAGAACTGGTGTCCGTACGCACAATCAATATCGCTAGCTTGTATCTCATTATGATCACACTGTGTTGGGTATTCACAGGTTTGTTTGGCGCGGGCATGGTGCTGCTAACGGTAATCAACGGTATCGCTTTTCTTTGCTTTCTAGTGGTGCTCGTGCTGCAAGGAGCCGATCGGTCAGAAGCTGCCAAGTGGCTATTCATTGCAGCAATGACCTTTTACTGGGTGGTCGTCATGGTGGTCGCCGGCAAGTTTCGAGGGGTAGAGTACTTTTCCCAGCGCTGCTAATCTTTCCGGTACTGCTTTTTAGCAAGCAACACAAAAGCGGAAAAATTTTCGTTATCCTTTTTGTGATCACAGCTTTTTTCGCCGCCATCGCGTTACAGAATCAAATTGAACCTTCGCCAGTGATTAGTGAATCCTTTTCCAATGCGGCCCACTATGTGAACGTTGCCCAACTGTCCATCAGCCTCTTCCTGCTAGTTGATTTTTACAACAATTTCGCGGCAAGCAATTTTCACAATCTTGAGCGAGAAAAATCCAGAACAGACAAGCGTGTGAATAGTCTACTTCCCGCCTATGTCGCAGGCCGTGTTCGCGATCACCAGTCCGTGGCGGACTGGCACAGCGAGACGATCGTACTCTTTGCAACAATCTCCGGCTTTGAAAGTTTATACCACCGTGTGTCGGCTGTGCAGCTGGTAGAGATGTTGAGCGAGATATTCACTCAGTTCGATGAGCTGATAAAAAAATACAGCATCGACAAAGTTAATACCCTGGGTACTAACTATGTCGTTGAAACTGGCACTAGTGCCGACGATGAAACGGATCACGCGGCGATCGCAATGCTCGCTCTTGATGTCCTAGAGCTTGCTCGAGAGTTTAGCCAAAAAGTCAATCATCCCTTCAGTTTTCGAGCGGGAATTTCCACCGGACAAGTCATCAGTGGTGTCATTGGCGACGCTAGGCCCTGCTTCGATATCTGGGGTGAGACGGTTGAGCTGGCGAATTCTATGCGCGACACCGCGGTAGAAAATTCCATTGTTGTTAACGAGCCTGCCTACTGGCGCCTGCGCCAGGATTACGATTTTGCAGTGACCGATGAAGCTCTAGCTTCCTATTTATTACTCAAAAAAAAGGCCGAGTAGTTCCTTTGCACTTTACTCGCCTAAGTTCTCTTCCTGTATTTTATGACGATAACCCCCGGGAATATAAATAGGCAACTGCAAACCCAGGGGTAACTGCACCATCAAGCGCGCCTGAATATTATCGCTCCAAGCGGCCTCTTCGCGTTTGAAGAAGCTGATGATTTCGTCGGAAGCGATACTGGCCAGTTCAGAAAAATCTAACTTTACACTCACATCCACAGGAACAATGACGGCGGTCTTTGGTGCAACATAAGGAATGTTCAGAGTCGCTTCACCCAGATAGCGGCCCTCAAGGTTTAACAGCAGGTTCGCATTCTCTACTTTCAGCCCCAGCGACTCATGTCGATTAGATATCTGCATATCGAATCGCAATCTGGGCAGCGTACCCTCGACGCCCTGTTCATAAGCCAATGTCGTCCAATGAATATCGTAGTCCGCGGACTTTAGTGGCACCTTAGTCGAAAGCACTGCAATCACGGAACCATAGAACAGCAACAATCCAAGCGAGAATAACATTTGAACCCCAAAAAAACTTCTATGCCGAGCCGCAGCTTTACGGCGATGGTCTGCAACGAGTTGTTTATCTTCGATACTCCTCAATGCCAACCAGGTGCCCAACGGCAGTGCAAATACGCAGACGATACAGTTGAGAACAATAATGGCCGTCAAAGCCGCCGCCAGAACGAAGTCATTCGCCTGATTTAAAACCAGGTCACCCAGAACGAGCTCCAGCGCGAATATGGGTGAACAGAAGACAATTCCAAAGAGCAGCAGTTGAATCGGCCTCTCACGGAGCACTCGGAGTACAAACAAACAGTTCATGCTGCGACGGAAATAGGTAGGTGACAGTAAATCCAGAATAAAGAATAGTGTCAGTAGAGCAAATGCCAACTCGTCAATGTATCCAAACCAGGGCTGACCGATAAAATAAGCGAACAAATACGATGCGCTGTAAACGTTAAACACGATGATTACAAGCCCTGCTTCCAACCAAAGTTCGCGCCTCAGACCTTGGCCGCCAACAGACTGGCCCGTTATCTGCCTCTCTGCCAGAACAGAAATTCGATCTCGGAAGGGAAAGAAAAACAGTGAAACAGCGGAGAAACACACTATCGCAACGCTCTGAAAAAGTAAGACATTACCTATCTTTTCGAACAAGGCGTTGTTGGCCATATGAATCGAAGCCAACCAGTCACCCGGGAGAAACAAGCCAAATAGACTATCGAGAATCTCCTCTCTAAATGGCACCAATATCAAGCCTACAGTGGACAAGATAATACTGCTCACAATACACAGACGCACACAGGCGGGCCAAGTAGCGCGATAGACTGAGCAAATTGAGCTGAAGGAATTCATGGTGGTATTCTAATTCTAATCAATGAGACAAGCACGGTTCAGCCCTGTAATTTGGGGACCGTTTTGACCGTTTAACCTTAAGTCACTCTTTTCAGCAGCGCGCCAATTCAATACAGCCCAGATCGGGTTCTGCATCGGCTTCAAATAACCTATACTCAAAAGATGCCTAAATCTCAACCGAACTATATTGTAGTCCTAAAAAAAGATTGCCCCACCTGCGCTCTAATTGAACCGGCTCTGCTTGAACTGGTGGCTAAGGGGAAATCTCTAAAGATCTGGACTCAGGACGATACAACGTTCCCCTCAACGCTGTCCGGCGTTGGAGATGACCGAGATCTAGAGCAGTCCTGGCGTCTCGATATAGAGACAGTGCCCACCGTTATCCGTATGGACAATGACACCGAGATAGAACGCACCGTCGGCTGGGACAGAACGGAATGGCTACGACTGTTCGATGTGACGCAACTGGCGGAGGATTTACCGGCTTTTCGTCCCGGTTGTGGTTCCATGAGTGTTGGGCCAGGCATGGCGGAAACACTAGCCCTTAGGTTCGGCGATATTGCTCTGGCATCCCGTCGCATCGAAATAGGCGGGCTGGAAGACCCGATGGAAGCCTGCTTTGAACGCGGCTGGAGTGACGGACTCCCCGTTGTGCCACCCACCGAACTTCGCGTGGTACGCATGCTGACTGGAACGACGAGAGACCCAAACGAAGTTTTGGGAATGGTTCCACCAGATTTACAGCCCTGCACTATCGAGAAGGTCGCCATTAACGCTGTAATGGCGGGCTGCAAACCAGAATACCTGCCGGTGGTTATCGCAGCCGTTGAAGCCTGCCTTATCGAAGAGTTCTGCATGCATGGCCTGTTGGCCACAACCTGGTTTTCAGGCCCCATGCTTATCGTCAACGGACCCATTGCAAAAGCGATTGGTATGAACAGCGGCACCAACGCGCTGGGCCAAGGGAACCGCGCTAATGCGACCATTGGCAGAGCCCTGCAACTGGTTATTCGCAATGTCGGTGGGGGAAAGCCCGGCGGCGTAGACCGATCGACTATCGGCAACCCCGGCAAGTACACATTTTGTTTTGCTGAGGATGAAGACAATTCATGCTGGGAATCTCTTGCGGTTCAAAGAGGTTTTGAAGAAGGTGTATCCACGGTGTCTCTGTTCGCTGCCGATGGCGTGCAGGGCATGGCTGACCAGAAATCTCGCGACCCAGAGTCACTATGCCGCTCTTTCGCTGCCAGTTTACTCACCGTGGGACACCTCAAGTTCGCGATGGTCGGTGATGCCTTTATTATTCTCGCCCCCGAGCATCAGCGAATTTTCGCAGATGCAAACTGGTCAAAAAAGCAGGTCCTGGACAAGATAAACGAGTTTACCATTCGACCTGGGAGCGAGATTATCGGCGGCGTAGACGGCATCACAGAAGGCATGCCAGAATACGTCAAGGATATGGACCTACCAAAATTCAAACCCGGCGGCCTGAACATAGTGCGCGCTGGAGGAACTGCCGGCCTGTTTTCAGCTATTGTAGGTGGCTGGCTCGCCAGCGGAGATATGGGCAGTTCGCCCGTTACCAAGGAGATAACTCTATGAACGAAATTTTTCTGGACCCCACTGCGGAGTTAAACCCTTCCGCAAAAAATCTCCTGCCCCGCTTGAGCACCCTACGGGGCAAGACCCTGGGCTTGCTGGACATCAACAAACCTCGCGGTGATGTTCTTCTGGACCGTCTCGAAGAGCTCTTCACCGAGCAAGGCGTAATAGTTAAACGATATGCCAAGCCTACGATGACACGAGTTGCCCCTCTCGAGGTCAAACAGCAAATCGCTCAAGAGTGCGATGCGGTGGTGGAAGCGCTCGCCGACTGAGGCTCGTGCACGTCGTGCAGTTTGCATGACATAATGGATTTAGAAAGCCGCGGTATTCCCGGGGGCTATATTCTAACGGAACAATTTCGTGAGGCCGATCTCGCCCAGGCTAAGGCATTGGGTTTTTCTGCGAAAAAGGTTTTTGTCGAGCACCCCATTCAAGATCGTACCGATGAAGAAATGGCGGTAATCGCAGAAAAAGCATTCGCCGATGTATTATCAATGATTGTTGAGTAGCGCCTTTTACATGCCGCCATCAACATAGAGACATTGCCCGGTAATCCACGAAGCGGCCGGGGATGCGATAAACACCACTGCTGCGCCTATATCTTCTGGCGTCCCGATACGACCTAAAGGAACTCCAATGGCACCGGCTTCCGGCGCCACCTGTTCTGCCGTTAGCCCAGTGGAATCAAAAAAGTTGGGTGAGGCTACTGGACCAGGGGCTATAGCATTGACACGAATCCCCGGTGCAAGCTCCGCTGCAAGAGTCTGAGTGAGGCTGTTTGTAGCGGCTTTGGATGCAGCATAGGGACCATTTTTCTTTTGCGGACCAAAGGCAGTTCTTGAGGATATGTTGATAATGACACTTCCGGGCCCCATGCACTTTGCGGCCACCACTGAGCCCATCCAAACCGACTTTAAGTTAAGATCAATCTGGGCATCCCATCGATCCTCAGGCGTGCGCACCAGATAACGCGGAGTCGCGTCGGGCAAACCGCCCGCATTGTTTACCCATATAGTCGGCGCACCCAGTTCAGCGATACAGCGCTCACCGAGTGCCTCAATTTGTTCGGACACAGTGACATCGGTAGGAACCGCCAGCGCCCTCCTACCGCGTGCCTCAATCTCCGCGACTACCGAATCCAGATCTGATTTGCTGCGCGAAGCAACGACTACATCAGCTCCAGCCTCCGCCAGACAAATCGCGATGCCACGACCAATACCTTTGCCGCCACCGGTTACAACAGCGATCTGATTATCGAGACGAAAAGAGGGAAGTATATTCATAATCTAGTCCTTGTGGTCGCAGGCGCGGACCAGATCAACGTCCAGACCGAGGCGCTTGTGCGATTATTTTTGAGAATAGTCACCAGCAAAAAAAAACCAATTCCCGATATAAAAGTAAGCTTACCTTTTATACCAGCAATTGGCTCTATATCAGAATCGCTTTTGCGCGAACTATCTAGAAAAACCTAGAACTTATGAGTAAAACCCAACTTGAATATACGTCCGAATGCATTGTGCGTTTGAGCATCATAGCGAAGATCCGCTCGCACGTAAGGTGCATCTTCATCACTCAGGTTTACCACCGAAGCGGACAGTGTGGAATCCCCCTCGTTCATGCTGTAGGTGTAGTACAAGTTGTAAACTGTATTCGACTCGATAGTGCGCTCGAACGCTGTATCGGCAAATCCGGTACCTGCCAATACGTCTGTGGCGTTATCGATATAATCATCGATGTAGGCCGCAGATAGACGTACATTATGACTCTCCGTGTTGTAATTGAGCGATACATTGCCCTTCACTTCCTGAATCGGGCGCACAAAGGTCGCGGAGTTCAGACGTCCGACAGCATCAAATGACTCATTGCCCTGAAACTCATCGACGTCGTAGTTAAGAACATAGCTAGCATCAAGATTCAGGTCCCAGTAGCCTCCCAAGCCCTCAAATGCGTACTTGACGCTAAAGTCCAAGCCGTCAGTCTCGATATCAGGCCCATTGACATATGAAGTGCTGATGCGAGCAATCACACCACCGCCAGCATCGCAGGTGATATTAGAGCTGACGCCGCATATTACACCGCCATTCTCATTTGATACCTGTTTTACCAAAGCATTGGGATCTTCACGTACAACAGGATCTGAGAAATCAAAGGAATAGTAGTCCAGCGACATAGAGAGATTCTCAGTCGGATTGAGAATCACACCGAAGTTAAACGTGTCCGCTGTCTCAGCGTCCAGGTTGGGGTTTCCCGTACGATCCACAGCCTTAAACAACAGCTCTCTGCCAATGAATTCCAACGCGGTACTGTTTCCAGTGGTTTGGTTTAAAGACGGTGCGCGGAAGGTTGTGCTAGCTGAGCTGCGCACAGTAATCATGTCAGTTATGTCCCAACGAAACGCGATCTTTGGATCGACGGTGTCTCCAATCTGGCTACCATAATCTTCATAGCGCACTGCCAGCTGGACATCAATATTGTCCGCTAGAGGGATTGCCAACTCACCAAACACGGCAGAAACATCCTGATCAACCGTACTATTGTTGCCGCCACGTAAGAAAGTAAACGCGCCTGTGGGATTACCCGTCGCGTCTATGCCGCCAGGTGTTACGTCAATATTGGCAATATCACTGAACTCGGTCTTAACTTCCTCATCGCGATACTGAAAGCCAGCTGCGTAGGAAACCGTACCAGCGTCCATCTCCCACAGATCGTCGGTGAAAATGACTTCAAAAACCGTCAAGGTACTGGTGAGCTCCTGATCCAACGGCGCTTTAATCCAGTTAAGCAAAGTCTGGCTATTCGCAAGAGCTGGATCAAAATTCGCCGTTCCCTCTATCGCAGAGCTAAGTGGGTTGTAATACTCGCAGCCGTTAGCACCCGCAACAGCACCAGAACAACCGGCACCGCCAAAGCCTAGCAATGCCGCCTGAAAGTTATCCGTTAAAGTGTCTGTGGTTGAGCTTTCGGTTTTATTTTCAGAATAGATCAACGAAGTTGTATAGCTGGCACCACCACTAAAATCGCCTTCCAGGCCAGCCAGTAAACGGTAGGTAGTGTGCTCGCGGCTGCCTACCTCGGCAGGACCGGTAGTAGCGACAGGACGTCCTACAAAAATGGCGCCGCCGCTAAAATCGGCCGGACCCTCAAGTAATCCCTCAAGTGGTCCGCCGGCGCCTCCAGTAGTGATTCCTGGATAATTGCCTACAAAATCCAGAAGAGCCGGGCTGTCAGCAGGAACATAGCGATCAGTGTCGGTCTCCAGCAATGGCGGGTAAGAGGGTGAGGTTTTCCATTCGGGCACATCGGAGTTAGCAAACATCACCTCGCCAAACAAGGTGGTGCTGTCGTTCATGTCAAACGTGGCTTCACTGAAAAACTGTATATGCTCTTCTTCTTCGATTGCGTTACTGAAGTTGATAAAGTCGAAGCCACAACGGTTGGCAGACGAGATAACGCCCCCGGCCGCAGCGCATTCCGGATCCCGGACAAAATTAGCACGCAGGCCGTTTCCCCTTAGTGCGGCTGTTGTTTCATTGCTAACCGTGCCATCAGCTTCAAGTAGACCAGCGGGAATCGGCAGCAACGCTGCAGGGTTACCCGTGGTTGATTGTCCAAACAACACCAAGCCGTCATCCGCGCGGATGAGCCCTAATGTACCGTTTCCGGATTCAGCGGCCGACAAGGTATCTACTCTTGGTCTAACGTCAGAGAGCCGCTCGGTGTTTGGCAGCTCACTACGCGCGCGGTAGCCAAAGGAGGTGACAACATTGAAGCCGTCTCCCTCCACACCCCAGATTGCGCCGAGATCATAGTCCCCATCACTGCCGTCAATATCCTGGAAGGAACCCGAAACTTCGAAACCTACAAAGTCGTGGCGAGTGCTAAAGTTTGCCACGCCGGCGACTGCGTCAGAGCCATAGGTAGCAGCCGCGCCATCTTTGAGCACCTCAATGCGATTCACAGCAAGCGCGGGAATAGTATTGATATCAACAAATGCGGAACCGTCGTTGGCCTGGGCCGCAGCTGTTACCAGGCGGCGGCCATTCATCAACACCAGGGTCCGGCTCAAGCCCAGGCCCCGCAGATTGATATTGGCGGTGCCGGCCGTACCACCAGAAGCAAACTGGTTGCTCTGGTTTTCAGTGCCGCTGGAAAAGGGCAAATTTGCCACAATGTCTACGGTAGACGGTGATCCCTGCTGCAGCAGATTATCCCGGTCTATCACCGAAACTGGCGAAGGAGCGTCAGTTGGCGTCCCCCTGATAAATGAGCCAGTGATTATGACCTCCTCCAGGACCATGTCGTTTTGAGCCACTGCAGTATGGCTTAAGGTCGCTGTAGCAGCTGCGATGGCAATGGGGGCCAGTTTGCGGGCAAACGGTAGGGGGCGAATCATAGAACTCTCCAATCCAAATTATAATTTCTAGGTCGAGGTTTGGTACAAAGACGGCCCGATGGCTATGCAGGTCGAGCTTTCAGCTGATCTAGGCTAAAGCAATGGTCGCCTGCTAAAAGAGCCGAGAATAGGTACAAGGCAGGAAAGCAGCTTGGCGCGGCCAAGTCTCATTACGCGCCCGCATCATCCTACACACTCGATGGTTGCACAAAATATAATTGTGCGCTACTGGTTTTTTGGGGAATAAAACGGGTTTAGCTATCGATACTCTCTAAAACCTGCTCGCACAGCTTTTTTAACTCAAGCTGATGCGCGCGCGATAGCTTGCTGGATCTGGCGAGTGTTTGCGGAATATCCACTGCCTGCTTCTTCAATGCCTCACCTTGCACAGTGATGGTGATAATACGCACGCGCTCGTCATCGACACAGCGCGTGCGGTCCACCAACCCCTTACACTCAAGGCGCTTGAGGAGAGGGGTCAATGTACCAGAGTCCAGACTAAGTCTCAGCCCCAGCTCTTTAACACTCACCTGAGTTTCCTGCCAAAGCACCATCAATACGATGTATTGCAGGTAGGTGATATCCAGTTTATCCAGCAGAGGACGATAGGCTCGAACAACCGCATTTGACGCACTGTAAAGCGGAAAACAAAGTTGGTTCGCAAGTAATAGTTGGGGATATTCCCCGGCATTCTTCTTCATACAAGATTCGCCTAAGCTACTCGATCGCGATAAAACATCACGCGCTCTGGGCAATGATTTTGGGGTAACTCAAACAAACCGCATGAGTATTCCCTATAGAATATTTTCACTTTTATTATTCTGCTGCCGTCCAACATCTGCGCAGCAAGCGATATAGTTTCATACTATACAACCTCACACAATATACGCGTATCCTCGCGCGGTAGAATGCAGATGCACAATAATTGCTACCACCTTACGAATACTAACGATCTACCCTTGTCCCAAGATGAGATAGTTCCCGTGCGAGAAAAGCACTCCCAGCACCGCTTTTGTAAAATCGGATTTCGCTTGCCGCAGCGTATTGCCTATTTACTGCTGTTATTACATTTGCTGTTCGACAACGGCGCCAGCCACGCAAACGAAGCTCATGACACCTACCCCACAGCGAAATTAATGCAGGAACTGGACGCTCTGCGACAAGCAAACAATGTCGCGGCGCTTGGGCTTGTCATTGTCAAAAACGACAAGGTCAGCCTGCTTGAGGTTAGGGGGCTAGCCAGCAGAGAATCGAGCGCAGCGACAGAAGTAGATGCGATTTTCCGTATTGGCTCTATTAGCAAAATGTTCGCAGGTCTGGCCGCCGCAAACCTTGCACCTGTTCCCACAGGCATGATAGATCCAATGGCAGCACGGACTACATCGCTCTTGCTCCAACGCAGGAGCCGGTCTCGCTGGATATGTGATGGAACAAACTACAAAGGGGTCGTGGGATTAGTCGATACCACTGTATTCAACCCAACCAACCAGCGGTTGGCGCTAGGCTCGGACGAAGATGGCGGCCATTCAAAACCCCTATACCTTTGTCCTCAGAACTGTTTAGCCACACCGGAGAAAATCGCGCTACGCTTTTTTTATCGGTCAAGGGGACGATCATCGGGTCTATTTCCAGGAGGGCTGTGACAACTTTCGCAAGCTGGTGCCCTCGGCTGTCAATTAACCAGACCCTGAATCCGCGCCGCCTCCTCCCGGAGCAACTCAGGCGAACCCAGTAGTTGACGATTTGCGCCAATGCGCTTGAACCAGTAATGCAGACCCAACAAATCAGTAAAACCCATACCCCCATGGACTTCAGTGGCCGTCTTGGAAACGGATTTCCCCACCTCGGATAAATGCGCTTTAGCATGGCAGGCCACCAAACGGGCCTCTTCGGGGAGGTGGTCCATTGCATGGGCCGCATACCAAACCATGGATCGACAGGGCTCCAAATCGGCCGCCATATCGGCACACATATGCTTTACTGCCTGGAAAGACCCGATCACCCGGTTAAACTGTTTTCTCTCTTTGGCATACGCAATAGATTGATCCAACATACTCTGAGCGGCACCGAGGGTATCCGCCGCTTGCATAACCCGCCCCATATCCAAGGTGCGGTGATAGATGTTTTCATCATCGGTAATCAACTCCGCAGAAACACCAACAAACACGAGCTCACAAGTAGAGCGTGTTTTGTCCACTGTTGTCAGCGGTGTTCGCTGAATTTCAGCGGCAGCCACCCAATAGATTTTTTTATCGGGTGTGGCGATGAGATAACTGTCTGCATCCCCATCGAGCGCGAAAATACATTTACCACTGATCTTCCCGCCATCGACCACAACACCAGCATCGTTTCTTGCGCCAATTGCCTCACCAAAGGCAATACCCACCCGGTGCTCACCCAATGCGATGGATGCAAGAAGCTCGTCCTTACCTGCTGCGATTAAGGGAATAGGCGCCATAGTGGCACTGGTAATAAAAGGTCCGGGGCTTACATGGTAGCCAAGGCACTCAGCGATAACCGCCGCATCCAGACTACCCAGACCAACGCCACCCAGAGCTTCGGGGATCATTAGACCCGGGATACCCAACTCGGCCAAGCCCTGCCAGATTTCTGCGTCACTTACCTCGCCCGCCACTATCCCCCGCACTTTTGCCAAGGGCGCTCGGTCTCCTAAGAATTTATGAATCGTCGTTTGCAGGAACGTCTGCTCTTCTGATAGTCCGAATTCCATTGTTACCGCCCCTATTTCGCTGCAACTTTGGGTTCTTTTGGCATGCCAAGACCCCGTTCACTGATGATGTTTTTCTGTATCTGGGACGTGCCGCCACCAATAATAAGCCCCAGATAGAACATGTACTGGTACTGCCATGAGCCATGGCTCCGAGCGTAGGGATTATCTTCATAAGACAAGCCGATCTCTCCCATCACATCAATGGCAAACCCTTCAATCTCGTGGCGCAGCTCAGTTCCCATCAGTTTCACGATCATGCCAGCGAGCATCGCATCTTTCGTTTTATTGATGCTCGCAGATAGCAGTCTCATCTCGTTGTACGACATGGCCATCACCCGCCCCTGCAGTTTCATTAGACGATCGCGATAGGCCGGGTTGTCGATAATTCTCTCGCCGCCAATGGTTTCTGTCTTCATCAATTCAATAACACCCTCTAACCGGCTTTTCGCCGCCTCAGGTGGTGCCAGCGACCCGCGCTCATGGCCAAGAATGGCGTTGGCGACCTGCCACCCCTGCCCACGCTCGCCCACTATCTGATCTTTGGGCACACGGACATCGGTAAAGAAAACCTCATTGAAGTTGGCATTCAAAGTCATATCCACGAGCGGGCGAATTTCAATGCCTGGGGTATCCATTTTAAACAACAAGAACGATATCCCATGATGTTTGGGAGCGTCGGGCTCCGTTCTGACCAAACAGAATATCCAATCGGCCAAATGTGCCGTGCTGGTCCAGATCTTCTGGCCGTTGATAACCCACTCATCACCGTCAAGTTCCGCCTTGGTAATGAGGCTCGCCAAGTCACTGCCGGCGCCGGGTTCGGAGTAGCCCTGGCACCAAACCATCCCACCTTCAATGGTCGGTTTCACAAATTGCTGCTTTTGTTCCTCGGTGCCCATTTCCAGAAGTACCGGGGTCAGCATTGAAATACCCTGACCGCCCAGGCCGGAATTCACGTGCGCGGCGCCAAATTCTTCTGCAATGATTCTGGATTTGATGATATCGGGCTGTGCTCCATAGCCCCCGTACTCCTTGGGAATAGTGCGAGAGTGGAAGCCGTTATCAATCAGCAATTTTTGCCAGTCCAGCGCTTCTTTACTAAACGGCACTCTGGATTTGGGCTGTTTGTCTTTGGTCTGTTCAATAAACTGACGAACATCATCACGAAACGTGGTGTATTCACTACCAAAAGAAAGATCCATAACGAGTGCCAAACTGTATCAACATTGCAGGCTAAATTACCACAACCTCCGTAAAAGCACCCACAGAAGCGTCAAATCTAGAACAGGACTAAAAAATCGGCGACGCTTGGCGTAGTATAGCGGCCACTATTCAGAATCCCTCCACAGGTACTCAGTATGATTACGCTAAATGTTAACGGGAAGGAGCATTCGATTGATGTTTCCCCGGATACACCCTTGCTATGGGTGATCAGAGAACAACTTGCCATGGTTGGCACAAAATTTGGCTGTGGAGTCGCACAGTGCGGTGCTTGCACGGTTCACCTGGACGGCAACCCCATTCGCTCTTGCGTCACTCCGGTTTCGGTCGCAGCTGGCAGGGCGGTTACAACTATCGAAGGAATATCTAACGAGGAAGGGCTTCATCCAGTTCAGGAAGCCTGGATAGCTGAGCAAGTGCCACAGTGTGGTTACTGTCAGTCCGGCCAAATAATGTCAGCAGTCGCGCTGCTAGAGCGGTCGCCCGCTCCCACTGATGACGAAATCAATCAGGCCATGTCGGGCAACATTTGTCGCTGCGGTATGTATAGCCGAATTCGAAAGGCCATTAAGGTCGCCGCTAACGCTCCGGTACAGGTATTCGATCCACAGTTGGGCCAGGAGGTGCAAAATGGGTAAGTGGACTAGACGCGGGTTTATTACTGCAGGTGTTGTCGGCGGTGGCGCACTATTGATTGGAGTTGCTTTGCGCCCGGGCCAGCGCGCCCCGAACCTGGCAGGTTTCGTCACCGAAGGCGACGAAGTCCTTATTAACACATGGGTAAAAATCGGCATGGACAACAAAGTCACTGCCATTGTCGCCCACTCCGAAATGGGACAGGGTGCTCAAACTGCACTAGCACAAATGCTGGCTGATGAATTAGACGCTGATTGGGACGATGTGTCTTTTCTAGAGGCACCTGCGGAGGACGGCTACGCCAACGGGCCTGTCGCAAAAGGATTTATAATGGGCTCCTCACCCATACCCAAAGTATTAATGGGAACTGTGGATGGCGCTTTTCAGTTCATTAGTGAATCAATGCACCTGCAAATTACAGGTGGCAGTGCCAGCATAAGAGCGAGCGGCGTGTACGGCATGCGAGTTGCTGGAGCTGCAGCTAGAGAAATGCTACTGCAAAGCGCGGCGGATGAGTGGCAGGTTTCGGTCGATGATTTAACCGCGAGCAAAGGCAGCATTAGTCACGCGGCAAGCGGACGCAAAGAGAGCTTCGCGCATTTCGCATCAGCGGCAGGAAAACTCACACCTTCAAGCAATCCACGTTTAAAAACACCAGATCAATTTACCATCATGGGGCACAGCAAGCCTCGGCACGATATCCCCTCGAAGGTAGATGGCACAGCGGTATTTGGTATTGATGCACAAGTCGACGGGATGAAGTACGCCACAGTGGCAGGCGCACCCGTGTTTGGAGCTTCGGTTAAAAGTTTTGACGATACCGAAGCGCGAAAAATGCCCGGAGTGATTGATGTCGTCAACCTGGAAAACGCAGTGGCAGTGGTTGCCGACGGCTATTGGCAGGCAAAGCAGGCTCTATCGCGCATTGATATTCAGTGGACTGATACCGACAACGACCTCACGTCCAGCGAGGGCATCTTCGAGCAGTTTCAAGCGGACATGAACGCTGCTGTGGAAGCGGGTGAATCAACGACCGACCTGGAGATTGGAGACGTCGCTACCAGCTTTGAAGGCAGTGACGCGGTGATTAAACGAAGCTATCGAGTGCCCTATCTGGCGCACACTTGTATGGAGCCTATGAACGCACTGGCTAATGTATCCCAGGGCAAATGTGAGATATGGACTGGCAGCCAGAATCCATTGGGCGACCGCTATGCGGTTGCAGAAGCGCTAGAAATGGATGTTGAAAATGTGACTTTCAACAACCACACTATGGGTGGTGGTTTTGGACGCAGAGCTATTCCGGATGCGACGATTCAGGCAGCGAAAATTTCTAAGGCATCCGGACACCCGGTGAAATTGATATGGTCTAGAGAAGAAGATGTGCAACACGATCACTATCGTCCCGCAGTTCTGTCCAACTTCTCTGCAGTGTTGGGAGAAGATGGCAAGCCTGTGGCTTGGGAAAACCAGTTTGTAGACAAGCATGAACCCGTGGAGGCGCCGCATATTTTGTACGATGTGGCCAATCAGCACGTGCATTACGCCGACAGCCCAACGCACGTCCCTTTTGGAGCCTGGCGCAGTGTGGACCACTCGCAGCACGGTTTTTTCACCGAGTCATTTATAGACGAGCTGGCCTATGAAGCCGGCAGCGATCCCTATCAATATCGACGCGAATTGCTGAAAAACCAGCCCCGAGCCCTCAAGGTATTGGACCTGGCGGCCTCGAAAGCACAGTGGAGCCAAGCTCTGGGTGAGAATCGCGGTCGCGGCATATCCTTGCAGCAATCTTTTGGCAGCTTTGTTGCCGAGGTTGTAGAAGTAACAGTAGAAAATGGCAAGGTCAATGTAGACCGCGTGGTGGTAGCGGTGGATGCAGGATTTGCAGTTTCTCCCGACGGGCTTACCGCACAAATGGAATCCGGCGTTGTTTACGGGTTAACCGCGGCCCTTTATGGCGAGATATCTATAGAAGGCGGAAAGGTAAAGCAGGGCAACTTCGATACCTATCAAGCACTGCGCATGGATAAAATGCCGGCCATCGAAACTCATATTATCAACAGCCTGGAACCCTGGGGCGGCGCTGGAGAACCGGGCACACCGGGAACGGCACCCGCACTTGCCAATGCGATATTCGCTGCGACAGGAAAGCGTGTAAGAGAACTACCCCTGAGCAAGTATGAAGTGCTCGGTGGAGCGGCCTGAGCCACAAGCCGCTTGAATAGATGCTTGAGGTCATTTTCCCGTGAACGATAAGTTAAAGTGGATTGATGAGATGTCACTGCAGTGCGGTGATATCACGTTACAGCTTATGCCTGGGCTGGGTTGTAAACCTTCATCCGAAAAAACGATTAGCCTGTTTAAAGATCCAGATTTCGTTCGCAATTACGTTGACTGCCTGCAAGGCCACACTATTCGAAATATGGTGGAGGTGGGCGTTAAACATGGTGGCTCAGCGATCTTCTTTTGGCATTTGCTTCAGCTGAAGAATCTTAGCTGCATCGAGCTGAACCAAGCTGCGCCCAACCTGAGCGCCTACATCGAAAGGCAAAATCTGGAGAATCAGATCCATACGCACTTTGGTGTAAATCAAGGAGATCAGCAAACACTGCGGGACATTGTGGCTAAGGATTTCTCAGGCGAAGCAATCGATCTTGTTATCGATGATGCATCGCATATTTACACACCTTCTCTGGCCAGTTTTGAGGTGCTGTTTCCGCTCATTCGTCCTGGCGGACTCTATATCCTGGAAGACTGGAGAGCATCTTTATTAGAGGTGCAACGAAACAAGGGGACTGCTTCCGAGCCGAGGCTCGACAGTCTAGTCCACGAAGCTCTGGAGTTTTCGACCATCAATCCAAGCATAATCCCCTCCATCTCTTGCAACAAGAATTTTGTTGTTGTAGAGCGTGGTGAGGGAGAGCTCCCCTGCCAGGGGTTTTCTCTATGCAATCCCGCCGCGTATTTTGTTCCTGCAAACAATAAGCTCAAGTAAATGCCACAGCAACATCTCTAAGACTCAAGCAATTTCACGACAATCGTTGGCTAGGTCAGCCTATATAATTGAGGCAGTAGCCCGTCGCACTTAATTTCCTAGTACATTGCTGTCAGTTTTTTTTGATTTCTTCGCTGCTTTTTTTTCCTTTGCAGTTAAAAGCGGTTTCTTTTTAGTATTCTTTTTACTGTCTTGTCCTTTGCTCATTACATCTTACCTGTAGTTACAAGTGCATTAACCCAAAGTCAGTTTGAGACAACCTGAGGACAGTTTCTACGTGTCTAGAGCAATGGAATCGACGCTGTAACCCCCGTAGAAATATCAGTATGAGCTTAATAGAGAACAACTTAAAGAGCTTATTGTGATTGGACTAAAAATGCCTAGCCTGCAACAGGTTCACATTGAGCCTCACTAGGCCCGGGTAGTTGTTCCATAATTTTCTCCATTGCTCCTATTGCCTGGGTTACATCGACTGGCTATCATTTTATCCCACTATATTGTTAGTAATGTTTGTCGCTGGCCTCAAGGTCCCGTAAACATCACTATCAAGACCTAATACTGCGTGCGGCACGCGCTGTGAACACAAACTATTAAACAACGAGAACTGAAATGAGCGAAAAACTCGATCAATCAACGATAAAGGCACTTAAAATTGCCTTTACTTACATGCCAAAAACCATTGAAGTCACCAAGTATGAGTACGGTGATCGCTATCAAAAAGTATTGGCTCATGTTGAAGCGGTTAGAGAAGTATTGCTGATCAATGATATCGATCCCGACGAGGTTTACGGCGAAGTCAATCCTGAGAGCACGCCCAACTCGAGCTACTAATTTTAGATATCTCAATGCAAACCCGCTCTTTGTTAGGCTCCTACCCTCTGGAGTGATAGCATTGCGTTTTGACGGAGGAGAAATTTCAAATGACTCTGGATTATGTCGCGCTGGTAATGTTGATCCTTGTTATCATCATCATGTTTTATGGAATTATCGCTATTCACGATATTCCTTATGAGATATCAGTTCGTAGAAACCATCCCCATCAGGATGCTATCCACGTTGCCGGCTGGATCAGTCTGTTCACTATGCATGCTCTTTGGCCGTTCCTGTGGGTCTGGGCAACACTGTATCGAGAGGATCGTGGGTGGGGTATGCGATCTCACGAGAAAGAAACAGCCAGTGGCGGTGACCATACCGCACTCAACGGACGCATCGCAGCACTGGAGGCTCGCTTAGTGGAGCTTGAACCCAAACTCCAACCGGAAGCAGCAGGCTGATATGGACCTTCTTCTTATCCTCAGTTACGCGGCACTGTGTGTCGCGATATTCAAAATATTCAAAATTCCGTTAAACAAGTGGACCGTGCCCACCGCTGTTCTTGGTGGCGTCGTCATCATCGGCACTGTGTTGATGCTGATGAACTACAATCATCCGTATACGCCCATGGCCAAGCAGATTTACTTCACCACCCCAATTGTTCCAGCTGTGGGTGGTATTGTTGTGGAAGTGCCTATCGAAGCGAACAAGATTTTTGAGAAGGGCGAAGTGCTATTCAAGATTGATCCCAAGCCCTATGCGGCCGTGGTAGAACAAAAAAGAGCATTACTGGCAGAGGGATCTCAAAGTGTACTCGGGTTGGAAACGAGCGTAGCGGCCGCTCGAGCACGAGTCGTCGAACTTACCGCAAATATGGACCGCAGCTACAGTAATTTTCAGCGCTATGAACGCGGTGGCACCAAGGTTTTCAGTCAGGTCGATATCGAAAATCGACAGCAACTGTACTTATCCAATAAGGCAGCAGTCGAAAGAGCAGACGCCGATCTTGACACTGCACGCCTCGCCTTCGAATCGGAAATTGACGGCGACAACCCTCAGGTAGCTCGCTATCGTGCCGATCTAGACAAAGCCCGATACGATCTGGAGCGCACCGTGGTTCGAGCACCTACATCGGGCTATGTCACGCAATTGCTGCTGCGCCCTGGAATGATGGCAGCCTCCTTACCACTGCGACCCGTTATGGTGTTTGTTCACGACGAGGAGGCTCCCATTGTTGCGGCATTCAGGCAAAATTCTCTGATGCGCATCAAAGCCGGATTTGAAGCGGAGGTAGTGTTCCCGTCAATACCGGGGCGAACTTTTGCAGCAAAAGTCGCTAAAGTCCCGCCCGTGATCGCCGAGGGCCAGGTTCAGGCCAGTGGAGTGTTATTGGGCACTGAAATATTCCAGACCATCGGCCGGGTACCTATTCAAATAATGCTGGAAGACGATATATCAGAATTCAATTTACCCAGCGGCTCCAGAGCCCAGGTAGCGGTGTACTCCGATAGCTTTGAAAGTGTCAGCATTATGCGCAAAATACTTTTACGAATGTCCAGCTGGCAGAACTATCTGTTTTTCGATCATTAGAATATCGGCTTAGGTTCGTTAACAAATATCGATACTAGCTCAGGCTGCTAGCAGCCTAACTTTTCTGCTTACTAATTTCCTCTATACAGCGAACGACCTCAGCCTGGTAAGCCTTACCTCTTTCATTGACTAAATCTAATACGTTCAGTGAGGTAGGCACATATCCAAACCCAATTTTATGCCCGGGGTGCCACTGAAAGATCGACCCGCCCAGGCCCATCCAGCCGTAAAACCCTTCTCTACCCGAATTAAACGCTCTTTCCAGCGGGGAGCTTTCAGCGGTAGGCGCTGTAAAACAATCTATCCCACCCTGGGTAAAGTCGGTAGAGAAAAAACCGCCCATTGCGCCCTTAACAGGGTCCCCGTGCAGAGCCGCCCAGCCTTCGGCGCTTACGTACTCTCTACCACCCCAAGTACCTCCGCAGGACATCATAGCGGCTATCTTTGCCAAGGCTCGTGCAGAGCAATTAGCGTTAGCTGAGGGGGTTTCTCCCATCACAACCGCAGGTTCATTAAAAAATTCGATACGCTTCATCCCGACGAAGGGAGCTGGGGCACCGGCGGTTGTACCTCCTCGCATGGCGGGGATCAGTCGAATAATCTTCATTATAATTTGGAAGATATTTTGCTCGATTCGCCTACCAAGAAATCTGGGCTTCAAACTTTCCAGAAACTGGAAACCAAAACCAAGCATAGATACCCTCTTTACCCGTTTCAGCTCGTCTTCTTTAACTCCGATGAAGGCGTCTACCTCAAGCGGGCCGCTGATATCTTCACGAAAAAACTCTCCTACGGTTCGACCTGCAGGGTCTACCCGCCGAAATACCTCATTGATAATCCAGCCTCGGGTGATAGCGTGATACTCGCGCCGACTACCCCCCTTCCTGTATTTCTGCGGATGGTCTTCAATGATACTGCCTACCTGGTTTTTCTTAATATTGGCCGTTAACAGCGATTCCGGAGCCAGGCTTACGCTAAAGACGGCGAGCCCGGCTTCGTGACGCATAAGTTCTGCGATCGTTAGGTCCTGCTTTCCATTTCCACCGAACTCGGGCCAGTAGTCGATTATCTTGGCCTCGTAGCGCAACAGACCTTTTCCAACCAATGATGCCATCGCGATGGCCGCGAGACTTTTTCCACTGCTGAAAACATTGATGAGCGAATCGGGAGAAAACGTGTCATCTGCGTCCACTGAAGCCCAAAGATCAACTACTTTCTCCTGACCATAATAAATACACAGCTGTGTTTCTCTCTCTGCCAGTGTTCGCATATTGTGTTCGTACAAGGTCTTTATAGATTCGAAACCCGGCGCTACGGTACCTTCGATTCGATACTGATTCTTGAATATATCGCTCAATAATTTCTCCGAGTCGTGTTTTGGTCAGCTTTCCTAGCTCTCCGACAGCTGGCGTTTCAGCTCGTCCTTATTCACTTGGTTTTTGTCACTTTGCACGAGTGGTAGTGACTTCCGATACACGACCCTACTGGGTAACATGTAAGACGCCAGATGTTTCTTTAACTCAAAGAGAATTTCTTTCTCTGTTATCTCACTCGGCGCTGAGTAGACCATCACTATTTCTTCTTCGATGAGTTCGTTGTCGATACCAAAGACAGCGCACTGGTCTATTTGGGGGATATTTCTTTTCGCCACGGACTCGATCTCGTAAGGAGACACCCTAAAGCCGCGGGTTTTAATCATGTCGTCTTGTCTGGAGACAAAGTAAAAATAACCTTCTTCGTCTTTATAGACGTAATCACCCGTCGCTACGACAACCTCCTCCGTTAGCTGCCCTTCAAGAGTAATGACATCTTTCAGAATCTCAACGGATTTAAATCGCTGCAAATTCTGTTCCGGAGCATTCCAAAAACCCCTATAAATATAGCCACCACGATGAATCAGCTCGCCGACTTCTCGAACAGCGCACTCCTTACCCTCCTCATTGATCACGTATAGCTCAACATCGGGGATAGGCTTCCCAATAGAATCAGGTCGAATATTGACTTGCGAAGGATCCAGATACGTTGAGCGAAACGCCTCCGTAAGACCGTGCATCGAATAAAAATCAGCTTTTTGAAACGTCTTCTTACAATCACCGATCATTTTCGCAGTGACATTGCCGCCCGACGAGGTAATAGTTTTGACGCTGTCAAAAAGCTCCGCACTGGGAATGCGCTGAACATCGTCGCCAAACATCTGCGAAATATTGACGGGCATCAATGGGAGTACTGTTATCTGGTCATCGATGAGATGGTTGAAGAATTCTTCGGGCAGAATAAAACGATGCAGTGCCAAGGTAGCCTTTTTATAGAGCGTGCAAAAAATCTGATTCAGACCGTAGTCAAGATTAAAAATAAGCAATCCCGAGATAACGTCCTCTTGTTCCAACTTCAGGTACTGAGAAACCACCCGAGCGGAGTCAATAAGATTACGATGGGAAATAACAATCCCTTTGGGCGTACCGGTGACGCCAAAAGAATACGTAATCACTGCATTATCGTGACCGTTAATATCGCAAGCATGCCGCTTGTTGTAATACTTGTATATTTCTTCGAAGGATGCTATTTCTTTGGCAGTCGTTTCGTAGGACACAATGTGACCGTCAAAATCAATCTCTTCAATACTCTCCAGTTTAAGCTTGTCAGTAATAATACATTTGATATCGCAGTCTTTAATAATGTACTCAACTTGCTCCGGCTTCAGCAGCTTGGTCAGAGGCACCAAAATATAGTCAGTGGATAAAATGGCGAGAATGGCAACCACCTGCTCAGTACCCTTGTTAGAGTAAATGCCAATACGCGAATCTTTAGGTAGTTCCAGCTCGTTGAGATAAAAGGCCACCTGGTTAACTTTGGTGAACAACTCACCGTAGCTAAGGCTTTTTCCGTTGAACACAAGCGCGGCTTTTTCGCAGTGTGTTTGCGCTGCGCTTTCCAACAATGTACGAATACAGTTTATTGACATACCTATTCTCCCACCGCGCCTAGTGTCCAAATGTCGTAATTACTGTCGATAATAGCCGCCGGCCTGTGAGCTGACGTGAGAATTTTCTTATAAAAGAAAGCAATAATATTTTCTATGTCGTCAGAATTCAGCACTTTGGTTACTCCGCCTGTGAGCACAATCGAATTGATCGCCAACAATTTCAGGTTGACGTAAGATTTTTGATGATTGGAGATTTTGCATAACACCAAAAATATAGCGAGCTGCATCAAAATTTTGGTCGCTTTCTCACTCTGCTCTGTGAAGATGTTTTCCGTGACTTTTAAATGCATAAGCAGCTCGTACACAAACTCATTGTTTTGAGCCGCAAAAATAAGTGACTGCCGGGATTTATACACACCCAGCTTTTTAAACACCAGCCTGTCGTATTCATTTTCCGTGACAATATTGTCTTCGACCAGATCTTTTGAATAATGAATATCTGTTGTCGCACCGCCAATATCTAGCAAAATAAACGGGTTTACCACTGAGTACTTTCCATCAATCAGCGGCAAGGCTTTGTTGACAATATAGGGCGTAGAATAAATTTGATTGGCGGTGATATCGTATAGCCTTTTAATATCTTCTTTCCCCACAATGTCCAGCTGATAAAGGTTGGTCAAATAATCTTTGAGATGTTCTTCAACTATATGTAGTCGGTTATCAATTATATTGGGCAATACGACGAGATTTTCTAACTCTGCTTGTAAAGCAGGTGCATCGCGCCCGCTACCGACAAACACAATATTGGAGTAATTTACCTTTGATAAATAAGCGTATAGTTCTGAAGCGAATAGTCCTGCATGGGTATCTATACCGCCGACAATAATCACTACATCGACGACATCGCTGGGCACAGAATACTCTTCTATATTTTGATACAAAATTGTATCGATGATATTAATGCCTGAGTTGAAAGCGATATTGGTAGCAAACTTCAAGGAAAAAGAATTGCTAACGCCGATGATAAGAGTGCTTAGCCCACCATTAGCTGACGAGCAGATATGTATATCTTTCCTTTCAAAGCGATCGATTGTATGCCCACAGCGATGCACAAGATCATCCATAATATCTTTACTGAAGTCTCTAAAGTGTTGCTCAATATGATCACTTGTGCTGAGTTTGAAGTAGGTGCTGCCAATATCAATCAGCAACTTTTCAGTGGTACCACTCATTGCATGATCCCTATGTCGCGAACAATATCATTGACGATGCTGGTTGTGTCTTTCGCCAGATCACATTGAGATTTTTCATATTCATAGCAGCGGTCCGGAATAGGGACATTGCCCCGTTCAATAATTCTGATATTTTTATTGGTGTCTCTAACAGTAATCATTTCATTGTGGTTAATGATGTGAGGCGAAAAAGGCACATCGATAGTGCCGTTTTTGATGGAGTTAAAAACCTTTCTCCACAAGGTGTCCGCCGGATCATTGAAAACTGCTTCCATGATCGCGTTAACTTCCAAAGTCAAAATTTCTTCCTCTTGCTCATCAGATATTTCGGGCAGGCCGCTAAGAATACGCAGTGAATACTGCGTATTGGCAACAGTTTTCGCATTGGCTTCTTTGGTGGGAATGCCTGTGGCTTCTTCACGGGTTTTTGTAATAATTTTGTCTGCACCCACCATCGAGGCTATCGTGGTAGACATGTTAATTAATTGTTCGGCGTAATCCTTATTGGTGGGGAACGCGCCCATCCACTGGTGATACACCAAATGAATGGCGGCGTCTTCACAACCAATTTCCTTGGCGTAGAGGCTCGCCAGTTTTTTCAGAACTGCCCCGGTCACAATATCCTGAATCATCGACCCTTGCTGTGCGAAGGATACGGAAAATGACTTCACCCCTTCTTCCAAAGACAACAGCATTTCCAGAAGCTGGATTACAATGGTTATGGATGGCGGCACCAAAGTTGCTGTCAACGGGCCAAATGATTCGCGATTAATAGGCTCATTCAACTCTGAGTAATTGGCACACACTCGCTCAACATACTTCCAATATAAGAACGCTTTATCCAAAGGGAAGTTTTTTGAATAGGGCAGAAGGTAGGTAATGGGCCCACCTTCGATATCAAAAATACCTGATGCAATGGCAGTCTCAATTAACAATCTGGCGTCTGGTGTGCCGTGGCGCAAGCTAACCGGTTTATTAAAGTGGGTGATCATCTTGCGCGTTGTGCGGTAACCATGTGTCACCAATGGATAGCCATTAAGCATGTCCATGTCGTTTTCTTCGCTCAACCGCAGCATCTTCTTTGCTGTACCGTAATCGTTTAGCCGGGTGTTGGAATCGATGGTCAACGGCAAAACATCAACATTGGCCTCTACAAAGAACTCATACAGCGCAAACTGCTGTTTGTAGGTGGGGAAACCACCACGGGGTTGGACCAACATTTTTGTCTTGTTCTTAAAGTGGTGGGATATAAACAGTTCTTTGTTGGCGTTTTTTACAAACTCCGTCACTTCGGCAAAATCAAAGGCATCGACATACTCGTTTCCAAGAATGATTTCGCGCTCTTCTTGTAACAAGCTCATTGTAGGTTTCTCTGCTGTATAAAATCTTCGAGGGTGTCCAGCCCGGTATTCAGGTCCACTTGATGGCATACCAGATCAAAACCGTATTTTTTATATCGTGGAACAATGTCCTCCGCTTTGCCGGCACCGACGACCAAATTGCCACCGATCATCATAATGAGACCATCTAGTGTTTTGTAGCTGGCTTTTAGAGGCCTGACCTCCCTACCCCACCCTTCGGCTTCGCCATTGAGTGAGGAAATCAGCAGAATTTCGGCGCCGGTTTCTACAGCGGCATCAAAAAACTCTTCCAAATACGTATTTACGCCCAGGTTGAAAACTTCAAAACCCCGGGCACGCAGCGAAAGATCGATCAACCGATTGGCGACAACGTGGATGTCATTGCCAACTACTCCTGTAACTACCTTCATAACTCTTAGGGCCTACCTGTAAAAGTCTAACAATTTCAAAAGCTTATGTAATAACCGAACCGATACTGCTAGAATGCCGATCCCAGAAAAAAATCAGGAAGCACCTATGACGTTTTTTACGGCGGATATCTGCGATGAACACAGCGACAAGGTTTTTGTGCTGGAAGCAGGGTACCCAAACTATGGTGGCGCAGACAAGTGCCAGGGTGAAATAGTCACCATTAAGCTAGATAGAAACAATACCGATTTAATAGGCCTGTTAAGGGACGAAGACGGCACCGGCAAGGTTGTGATCGTGGATGTTGATAGCGCTTACTTTGCCGTGGTCGGTGAAAACCTGATGAAGTTCGCCCACAAGAATAACTATGCCGGTATTGTCGTCAATGGCTATGTTCGAGACACCTGGCAGATAAAAGATATTCCCGTGGCGTTATACGCTATCGGAACCTGCCCTCGAAAGTACATTCCGGTAACCTCGGGCGAAAGAAACGGACTGCTGTCCTTCGGCGGCATCGAGTTCAATCACGGCGATTATCTCTATGCCGATACCGATGGCGTGATTGTTACCGCCGAGAAAATCGTCTAGCGCTTTAAGCGGTTACAGTATTTTTGCGATGGACTGGGCCAGATAGTCAACGTTGTGCGGTGAAATCGCCGCAACGCTAACTCGACTGGAACCGACTATATAGATACCAAACTCCTCTTGCAGGCGCTGCACCTGGTCTGGATCTATACCCAGGAACGAGAACATCCCGCTTTGTCGTGCAATAAAGCCGAAATCTCGGGTAACACCATTTGCCGCTAGTTTATCTACCAACAATTGACGCATACCATCAATACGGTCGCGCATCGCCCTAAGCTCAACATGCCATTGCGCCGTGAGTTCATCGGAACTGAGGATGATCTCAACAATGGCGGCCCCATGTGCCGGCGGCATGGAGTAATTCACTCTGACCACAGGCATTAACACCGAGCTGATGATATCGGCTGACTCAGCGCTTTTTCCAATAATGGAACAGGCGCCGATGCGCTCTCGGTACAAACCAAAGTTTTTTGAACAAGAGCTACACAGAATCAGCTCGTCCACAGTATCGGCCATCAACCTCAAGCCATAAGCATCCGCATCCAAACCTTCGCCAAAACCTTGATAGGCCATATCAATAACCGGAATAAAGCCCACTTGCTTGGCAATATCGGCAACTTCCTGCCATTGCTGCTGGCTCAAATCCATACCGCTGGGATTGTGACAGCACGCATGCAGTAACACGGCGTCCTCTTTGGGTATTTGTTTCAGGGCTGCAACCATGCCCGCGAAATCCAGGCATTTATTTTCATAATCGTAGTAGGGATAGGTTTTTACATTCAAGCCTGCAGCGGTAAACACACCCTGGTGGTTCGCCCATGTGGGGTTGCTCACCCAAATCGTTGCACCCGGAGTGCAGGTATTAATAAATTCGCCTGCCACACGCAGCGCACCGGTTCCGCCCGGAGTAGACACAGTCCGAATACGTTTTTCGTGGATCACCCGGTGATCGCCAAGGTTGAGCTGGGCAATTTTCTCGTTGAACAAAGCCGAGCCTGCCGAGCCCAAATAGGCCTTGCTCGTCTCCTTCTCAGTTCGTATCGCTTCCGCTGCTTTAACACAGGCCAGGACCGGGGTATCACCGGCATCGTCTTTATAGATACCGGGGCCAAGGTCAATCTTATTAGGATTTTCGTCGTCCTTAAATTTTACCGACAAGCCCAGTATGGGATCTGCTGCACGAGGTTTTAACTGTGAAAACATAAGCTGAGGTACTCAAATACGTCTGTTAGGTGCCGGAGATGCGCGTCCGCGACAGGTTAAGTAATCATACCTGATTTAGAATAATTTCAACGCAAAGTTGATCTCTATCAACGTGAAAAAGCGCCAGTTCACTACCCTGTCTACTTACACCAAAAAAAGGGAGAACTAGAATGGTGCAAACACATGACATATCCGACCAGCAGATAATGACCAACCTGGCGAAGACGGTGGCACTGTTTTGCTTTGCCTCCGCGGCCATGGCCGTTGCGGTGTGGTACTTCGTAGCTTAAGTAAACTTGCGAGCTGCGCTGCTGAACAGCACCAATAAAGTCATGTCTTCATGTATCGCAAAGATCGACGATTTGCCAGCTTTCGTCTTGCATAATGTCTTTCCCGGATTTATGAACAGCGGCCTATCATCGGTTATAGCGGCGCTACATGAATTGACCAGCCTCAATATCTGGCCAGTCTCCGGCGATGATTTGGCTGCAACTAATCCAATTTGTTGATTTTTTCTGCAAGTTTAAAGTCGCGCTCAGATATGCCGCTAGCTTCGTGGGTCGTCAGGTAAATCTCTACCTTGTTATACACGTTAGACCATTCGGGATGATGATCCATTGCTTCGGACAGGAGTGCCACTTTACTCATAAAGCCAAATGCTTCAACAAAATTGCTAAATACGAAGCAGCGATAAAGCTTGTCGTCGCTCAGGGACCAGCCTGCCAAAGACGGCAGCTGTTGCTCGATTTGGTTGGGGGATAATTTTTCGATAGACATTTTACTCTCCTGGATGTATTCAAAAACGCAACAGCTGAACACTATTCTAACGTAGACACGGATTTCTGAAGTTGCTCTTTAAACAGCGCCATTAAATGCTCAATATCATTCAAACGCGCATAATTGGGCCGTACAACAAACGCTATTTTACGATGGGGGCTGGGCTCATTAAGGTGCACTGCGGTAAGGCTGGGGTTGATATTGATCAGCTGGTCCAGGGCCATTTGCGGCACCAGCGTCGTGCCCACCTTTCCCGCAACCAATTGAATCAAGGTCGCTAAGCTTGTCGCACCCAGACTGTGCGCGGAGTTTTCTTTGGGCAACTTACAGGCCGCTAAGGCGTGATCTTTCAGACAGTGGCCGTCCTTCAAAAGCATGAGTTTTGCGCGATCAAGCTCATCGCTGCCGATCTCGGTTTGCTTGCCCTTTATATCGTCACAATGGGTGGCCCAATAAAAGTCTTCCCCCCAAAACTCGAAGGTGAGCAAGCCGCTGCAATCGTAGGGCAGCGCCAGAATGGCAGTGTCGATATCGCCACTCCTTACCATATCGACCAGGACATGAGATTGCTCCTCCACAACACCCAACTTAAGGTCAGGATAGAGTTCATTCAACGTCGGTAAGACCATCGGCAATATATAGGGGCCGATAGTTGGGATCATGCCTATGGAAATGGGATAGCTAAGCGGCTCATTTTGAGTACGAGAGAGCTTGGACAGATCATCCATCTGCAACTTGATAACCTTTGCTTTTTCGAGCACCTGCTGCCCCAGCGGCGTTACCATTACCTTTTTGTTATTGCGCTCAAATACTTGAAAACCCAGTTGCTTTTCCATCTCCATCAAGGCAGTGCTCAACGCCGATTGAGAGACATTGCAAGCTTCCGCAGCTTTCTTGAAATGCAGGGTTTTTTCTACCGCCAGCGCGTAATTAACTTGTTTAAGTGAAATCATACATCTATTTTAACGCATATCAGCCATACTTACGTTCTAAATTTTAGATTGCCGTAATTACCCGTTTGGGATCGCCACCGGACATACCTATCTGCTGAAAACTCAGCCGTTTGCGTCACACTAGCCTTCCACAAGCAAATATGAGACCTTTTGTCCGACCCCTAACTTGGGAAGATCAGGACAGCATAATAATGAAGATACTTCTCGAAAAACTCGTTCCCTGGGGACCGGTATTTTTTGGAGGCTTGATATTCGCTCCAATGTGGTCGGCCGCGCTCAATATCAACCTGCCAATTCTGATGGTCGTTGGTTTGATCTGGGGCTATATCGCCATGGCACGAGGTCGCTGGCTATGAGTATGGAAGCGGAGCGCGCTATTGCTAAAAAATACATCGGCGGCTTTCCCTGGTTTATGGTGATCTGGGGAGTCGGTGGATGCGCACTTTGGCTAGCTCTTTTCCCGCTGGTTCATCTGGGTTATCTACCCCTGTGGGCCGGGTTTTTGTTGTCGCTCGCCGTGCAGTCTTACTGCTATCTGCCAAGCCATGAGGCGCAGCACGGGAACATCGGCCGACCCAAATCTCGCTGGCGCTGGCTCAATGAATTTGTCGGTCATACATCGATGTTCCCGATCAGGATTCCCTACCCGCTCCATCGGGCCATCCATCTCAAACATCATGCCTACACCAACGATACCGATAAAGACCCCGACATCGGAATGCGTGCCGACAACCTATGGCGCGCTGCCTACCAAGCCTGGCGTATTCGTCAGCCCGATAGCCTTGGAGGGCTAACCCCGGACGTACTCGATGACTCCCCAGAAAAAGAGCAATTGGTGTGGCAGGCGTTTCTGATGACACGCTTATGGTGGTTTTCGCTGCTACTTCTGTGCTGGACAGGCTTTGCCCTTGAAGCCTTGTTGCTGTGGTGGCTACCCATGCAAATTGCCATGATCTATACGCAGATCACTCTATCATGGGCACCCCACCATCCCATGCAGGAACAGGGGCGTTACCGCGATACGCGCATCTGGAAATCACCGATTGGCACCGTGGCGTCATCCGGCATGGAATACCATTTTATTCACCACCTGTTTCCTTCTATTCCACTGAACAGACACCCGGCAGTGTATCGTGAAATGAAGCCGGTGCTGGCTGAACAGGGGATGAGGGTAGATGGCGACCTGTAACCCTAGGCCACACCAGACACTCAAGAGATCCATTCATGGCCAAGAGCGATTCCAAACGAATACTGATTGCCGGGGCTACCGGCTATCTGGGGAAGTACGCGGTAAAGGCGTTCAAACAACGAGGTTACTGGGTAAGGGTTTTAACACGAAGCAAAGAGCGCCTGTTTGAATCTGGCCCCTTTACTGCACCGGCACTGCTGCCTGAAGACATCGACGATGTATTTATCGGAGAGATTACTAAGCCCGAAACACTGGTAGGAATGCTTGACGGCATCGACGCGGTTTATTCATCCGTGGGGATATCCCGCCACAGGGATGGACTCACTTTTGAACAGGTCGACTATCAATGCAACCGCAACCTAATCGACCTATGCGCGGACACCGATGTGAAGCGTTTTCTATACATTTCAATGCAGGGTGCGCAGCACATTATGCAACTGGCCATCACCCAGGCACACGAGAAGGTGGTGGCGGATCTGAAAAGCTCCGGCTTGGAGTATCGAGTTGTCCGGCCCTGCGGTTACTTCTCCGATATGGGAGTTCTGTACGATATGGCGAGCAAGGGTCGATCTTTCCTCGTTGGCGACGGAAGCAACAACATGAACCCTATCCACGGCGCCGACCTGGCCGACGCCTGCGTTGACACCCTTGAAGGAAATGAATTGGAGGTGGCGGCGGGCGGCCCGGATATCATGACCCAGCGCGAGGCAGCCGAGCTGGCATTTGAGGTGGCGGGCAACCCCGTAAAAATTTCAGTGATCCCCCTGTGGTTGGCAAGAGGACTGGCGAAATTTATCGGTGTGCTGTCTCGCCAGTTTGGCGATCTCGCTGATTTTATAGTGACTGCCGGGGAGATAGACGGCGTCGGCCCACAGCGAGGCAAAACGACTTTGCGTAGTTACTTTGAAATACTGCACCGCGAAAAACTCAACAGAAAATAACGATTAACGGCTAGCTGCACAGACTACTATGAGACACTACAAGAGAATTCCCCACAGACCTGAGTGATCATGAGCAAAGAAAAACCGAATCACCCACTCAGCCAAATGTCATGTCCTGTCAACCTGGAGGACGTCGACCTGTTTTCTCCGGGCAGCCAGGAGCATTGGTACGAAGCCTATCCAATTCTCCATCGCGAGGCACCGGTGCTGATATTGCCCAAGGAAGGGGTTGACGGCGTAAGCAACGCTTATGTCCTAAATAGTTACAAAGACATCGAGCGAGTCGTCAAAGATCCAGTGGGGTTTCCACCGGTCATGAGCACGATGGTGGAGCAGCTGCAGGGCACTCTGGATCGCGGAGAAGCGCCACCCCAAGACGCATCACGTTTTGATCTGGCACTGGACTCGGTGAGAACCCTGCGGCCAACCATCGAGCTTTGGCGAGCACATCGCCAAGAGCTTACTGACCCGTGGGTGGGGCCAGGCGCAAAACGTCACCAGGAAATGATTCGCGAAGTCACCGATGAGCTGATCGATGCGTGGATTGATCGAGATGACGGCGATGGGATGGGATGCGTGGAGTTCGTGGAGGAATTTGCCAGACCACTACCGCAAAGAGTCATGGCAAAGGTCCTTGGTTTTGCGTCAACGGATATACCGAGCTTGGCCGATTGGGGTTCTGCTCAGGTGATGCAATATGTCCACGGCAAAGGACACCTCAATCAACTCAGTGAAGAGCAGCAAACGCTTCAGGCGAAAAGCCTGGAAGGTTTCGCCCAGTTTCTTGCAGAACAAGTCGCCAGTAAACGCGCGAACCCGCAAGATGACATGATTAGTGATCTGACACAGATTCACTATAAAGCGCTGAATCGAAAACTGACCGACGAAGAGGTCTACGGCATCGTTTACTTTATGGTGTTGGGTGGGCTGGAAACCACGCAATATGCACTGGAAGAACAAGCCCAGCTGCTATGTGACGATCCAGAGTTGTTGCAGGCTCTTCACGCCAATCCAGAAAAAATTCGGGCCTTCACTGAAGAGGCCATGCGCTTGCGTGCGCCGACACAGGGCTTGTCTACTCGACTCACAAAGACAGAAGAAGTCTTTGAAGGTATTACAGTGCCTGCCGGTTCAATTCTGCATATTCGCTTTGGCGCTGGCAACGTAGACCCCCGACAATACGAGTGCCCCTACAAACTGGACCTGGAACGTAAAGCGCTAGGCAATCACCTCACATTCTCTCAGGGTCCTCGAACCTGTCCCGGGGCAGGCATCTCGCGTCTTGAGCAGATCATTGCCTGGCAAAGGCTGCTAACTCGGCTAGGCAAACTCGAGTATGCATCGGGCAATAGCTTCGAGCATCAGCCCGGTATTATGCTGGGCACACTGGCACTCAATTTACGTTTTCAAAAAGCTTCTTGAGCAACCCGGACTAACTTCCCTATGACCACCCTCCTCGCAAAAATTCAAATACACAATGACAAAGAAGCACAGTTCGAACAAGTCATGGCCTTTATGTACACGCAAACACACGATACCGAAGCCGATGTACTGCGCTACGAATACTGGCGCGGACAAAAAAAGGGTTTTTACTATTGCCTGCTGTCTTTCCCCGACAGTATTTCCTTCTGGAGGCATCAAGCGAGTGATCATCACGAGGGGGAAATGCAGCGTTTTACCGATTGCATAGCGGAGCTCGAGCTTGAAACCATCGATCCGGTGCAACAGGCTTCACCTTTGCCGCCTACGCTCACAGGTCAAGTTTCGGAGAGCGAATCAGAGTTGCTGAAAGAGCAAGCCAAACTGTATCCCATTACCGAGGCTCAATGGTGGCAGGCCTGTAGGTCGGTATTGGGCAAGGTCTAGGAAAATGAATCAGGGAAATAGAGACCTTATTCAGGGCTCTTTAACACTCGCATTTCTGTGCGGAAGCGGCCCCTGACAGTGCCCATATCTTCGAAGGTATCTCGGCAGATTTCAACGTGATCCCAAAGCCAGCTACCGCACTGACACACGGTGTAGACCGCACACTTGAACGGCCAGAGCAGCAGACCATCGCTGACAATCTCCCGGCACTCATCAAGAGTCTCTCGAGCGTGTTCAACGCTACTAGCGCGAGATTGAGCACTTGCCATCGACAGCACCACCAGAGACTCCATCGCACCTTCCAACCCCAACCATTCGGTCATCACAGGATCCGGCGCAGGCAGTAAGGCGTCATCTTCCGACAAATCCCGCCAGTTCTTGACTCCAGGCGTTAACTCAATTTGCGGAAAGAGCAATTGTTCTTCGGCCTCCATATGTCGAAATAGATATGCGTGTCGGCGTTGCCATCGCTATCGATAAGGTCCAGCTGCTTTTCCAGCACTTTTAGCACAGTGGCCATCATTGGAGTGTGGCATTGGACTTCTTTGTCGGCGTTTTTGCGGCGAGATTTGGATGGGGTTGCGATGTTCGACATAGGTACTTAATCAAGCAATATTAAAGTACACAGTATGAGCCCTCAGTTACGCCCAACCTTTGATCTGGCGCAATAACAACGCCGCAGCAGTCAGCTACCGGCCTCTGCGGCACTCCCGTCAAACCCACTTCGCCATCTTTACTAAAAAAAAGCGACAGACTTCTTCCGCTTAGCGGGCATTTTCTGTACAATCCGCGCCCCTGGGCGCACCGTAATGCTGGTCAAACCTACCGTTGGTGGTAGCTAACGCGTCCTTTTGTAAGCGTGACGATAGAAATTCTGTATTTTCCGTACGCCACCTTATTGGACCACTTAACTTAAATCGACAAAACACAGGAAAGACTGAATGCTGACTGCGAAAAATTTAGAACGAGTAATAGAATTAGAAAATAAACTTAGAGCTGAATACCAGGTTCAACTGGACGCCAAAGAATCCGAGATAGAGAGCCTTTCGGAAGCAAAGCAAGAACTACAGACCCAATCGGACCAGCAGCTAAAAGCACTGCAGACCAAATTGGACAAGCAGTTGGAAGAGATCACCAATTTGTCCAAGGAAGCCACCGCCAACAAGCGAACTGCGCAACTCAATCGCGAATTGAACCAGCGCGCTGACAACCTCACAGAAGAGATTACCACACAGAAAAAACGTATTAAAACGTTGCAAAAAGACCTCTCCGTAGAACGCGATGAATTAAAGGCGCTGAAGCAGTTTGATCCTGTAAAAATGAAGAAGGCCTTGGACGCCAGCAAGAAGAAACTTGCTGAGAAGACAACTGCCAACGATTTACTTCATAAAACGGCACACAAAGCCAAGTCCGAAAAGGCTGAACTACAACAGCAAGTCAAAGAACTGGAGGCCAAGCTGGAGCAATTCGAAGAAGCCGACGACGACGCAGAAGACAACGTTAAGGAAGAAGCTGCATAGGGCAAACCGCCCCCAGAGCAAGATATTGTCCGCGTCCGTTAGGACGCAGACCAATAATTGTTACTCAACAGGAGAATCGAAATCTTTAGTCATATCATGGTTGGCGCAAACGACATTGAAGCGTCAAAGAGTTTTTACGACGCAGTTTTAGGCACTATGGGTCACGAGCCCGGTGTCATTGACGACAAGGGTCGTTGCTTTTACTTCACCCCAACGGGCATCTTCTCAATCAGCAAGCCCATTGACGGCGAGCCTGCGAGCAATGGCAACGGCAGCACGGTTGGTTTCGCGGCGGCAGATCCAGCCCAGGCTGATGCTTGGCATGCGGCGGGTATCGCTAACGGTGGCAGTACTTGTGAGGAGCTTCCTGGCGAACGCACCGTCGCAGCAGGCACTTTGTATCTTGCCTATTTGCGCGACCCTTCTGGCAACAAGATTTGCGCACTGCACCGAGTCGCTTAGTTTAAAGTGGGTGAACACGCACCTGAAGATCGGTGATACCTCGCACAAAACTCGATTGTAGTCTCTCGGGTTCGCCCACCACCTCTATCGCGCTGAAACGCTGGAGGATTTCCTCCCAAACTATGCGCAATTGCATTTCCGCCAGCCGGTTACCCATACAGCGGTGAATGCCAAAACCAAATGACAAGTGATGACGGGCTTTGGGTCTATCGATGATGAAGTCATCAGGCCGATCAATCACATCGCCATCTCGGTTGCCCGACACATACCACATCAGCAATTGATCCCCAGCCTTTATCTGCTTTCCGCGAATTTCGACATCCTCGTGTGCTGTTCGGCGCATATAGGGAAGCGGGGTTTGCCAGCGAATTATCTCCGACACCATGTTGGGAATCAGCGACGGATCTTTTTTAAGTTTTTCAAACTCTGCAGGATGTTCATGCAAAGCCAATACTCCGGCACTGATCGAGTTTCGGGTGGTGTCGTTACCCCCGACAATAAGCAGTATCAGATTACCCAACAGCTCTAGTGGCTCCATATCTCGAGTGTCTTTGCCGTGAACCAGCATGGAGACGAGATCTGTGCCCGGTTCAGTCTGCTGAGCCCTTTCATCCCACAAACGGGTGAAGTACTCCAAGCATTCCAGTAACTCGGTGTTTCTTTCTTCGAAGGACTCAACAATACCTGTGCCGGGCACAGCTGTCGCCACGTCGGACCAGCGCGTCAGCTTTCGCCTGTCCTCAAAGGGGAAATCGAACAAAGTGGCCAACATTTGAGTCGTTAACTCAATGGAAACCAAATCGACCCAATTGATGGTCTCGCCCATAGGGAGGCTGTCCAAAATCGCGGCCGCTCGCTGACGAATAATAGGCTCTAGCTTCGCCAGATTTCGCGGCGCCACAACATTGCTAACCGTACTTCGCTGCAGATCATGCTTAGGGGGATCCATGGCGATGAAATTAGGAAAATCCATAGCGGAAGGTTGCAGTGATTCAGCCACTTTAGGCCCGAGCACTATTCCATGAGCTGAGGAAAACAGCTCGTGATGGGTGTCCACAAACATAATATCTTCGAACTTGGTGATGGACCAATATCGCCCCGTGCCAGGCATCTCGTTGAGATGGACCGGATCCTCCTCTCGCAATCGCTTGAAATGGCCCCAGTGCAAATCGCGCTCGAACAATCTGCCATCGATAACATTGATTTCCTCGATGGGCACGGCGTAGGCATCCTCGACAACCGGTGGAGCATCGGGGCCTAAAAAAGGGCTCAGCACCTGCTGAAGTGGGTGCTCGTACACTTGTGTTGGTTCGCTCATGATACCTCCCCGGTACAGATGTTTATATATCAAACATTATCAGTAATTGGACCAGGTCACCATGAGACTCTCTCGGGCGCTGAATCGGCGAACTTTTTCCCGATTAGCCCCACAGGGACCTTGCGCCCGCCTGTACTTGAAGAGTCCCCGACTCATAACCACAGTGCAACACAGTGCGGTATTCGGTTCGCGAGCCACTCACTTTCCCATCGCCGTCAATTTTGCTGTATCGATCATGATAGAGCGCGCTCATCAAGGTAACCGTCTCGTCTTGGGTATTAATATTGCGGTAGTCCAGGCACCAAACCCCGGTTGCATTGGCAGCGTCCAGGAGTTCAATTTCAGGATTGGCGCAATGATGCATGTCGAGAACGTACTCATGGCAACCTCGCCGTACCAATATGCCATCAACGAACTCATCCCGATTTTCGCAGCGCCCAAAATAAGACATATCAATAATAACTTCGCCCTTAGCGAAGCAGACGCGCACCGCTTCGGGGTCCTGGCGATCACAGGCGTTGAGATACCGCGCTTTCAACTGTTTTATCGCCTCAATATCTTCAAGCCGGGTCAATCGCTGTTCTAGTTCTGCCAGGCTAAAGTCATTCATAACTGCATACTCTTGGATTAAGGTTTCAGGATAGTCGAAATAGCAATTTGCATTAAATGCATATGCATGTATAGTCGAAGTATGACAAACAAGAAATCCATTGTGTGCCTGGCTCATACTCTGC